>CAZCQN010000014.1:1871-31784 GCA_964500825.1 uncultured Verrucomicrobiota bacterium
ACCTCGAGGGGGCCGGCACGGGGGGGGAGGCCAAGAGCGAGAGCACCACGACGATCCAGTACCTGGGCGGCCGCCAGACCTACGAGCACTACAAGGGCGCCGACCAGTCTACCGACGAGTCCACCTCGGAGTAAAGCGCGCCGCCATCCCGACCGATCATGCATCCGAGGGGGGCGTCTGTCTCTCGGACGCCCAACGTGCCACGCCCGACAGGAGGCAGAACCATGACGCGCACACTCGCCGCCCTGCTCGCCATCGCCCTGGCTGCGGCCAGCGCCGACGGCGCCGACCGGCTCCGCTATGAGGCGCCGCCCGGCACACGCCGGGCCTACGTGACGAAGCTGACGCGCACAACGAAGGCGACGGTGACCGACGAGGACGGCGAGATGCTCGTCCTCGACTACACCTCGAGCCAGAGCCTCCCCTTTCGCCTCGTGGGCCTCACGCCGGCCAGCGACGGCAGCGCGCGCGCACGAATCGAGTTCATCACCTGGGATGTCCACACGACGGTCACCGGCCCCGACGCCGCATACAGCGCCGGCTCGAACCCGCTCGGCACGCGCATCGAGATAGGGCCGAAGCAGCTCGACGCGGTCGGATGGGTCTCGGCCGCCACGCGCACGATGGTCAAGCTGCCCCGCCTGACGCGCACGCCACTCGTGGTGCGCATCAGCCCCCGCGGCCAGCTCCTCGAGAGCAACAGGCTCGATGCGCTCGTCACCGACCTCGAGGGCCTCGACGTGCCGCTCGTGACGAACCGCCACTTCGTTCTGCCCGAGGGCGCGGCCAGTCCGGGCGACACGTGGCAAGTGACGAAGCAGCAGCTCGTCGCCGACCCGACGAGGCCCGGCACGCTCGTGCCCTGCATCGGCACGGCCAGGTACGAGTACGTCGAGCGCGTCATGCACCGCGACACGTGGTGCGCCAAGATCGCCCTCGACGCGACCTACACACCGACCCACGCGCCGAGCAGCACGTTCGAACAAACCGTGATCGGTCAGGCGCTGGTCGCGGTCAAGACCGGCGTCATCATGGAGAGCCGGATCACGGCCATCCAAACCATCCGCCACACCGACGCCGGCCGTAGCATCGTCGCCGACGCAAGCGCCACACTCGTGACCCGCTACCTGGGCCGCTCGTACGCACCGCCCGATCCGGAACCGCTCGACGAGGTGATCGCCAGCGGCCAGCACCCCTTCGCCGCGGAGTTCACCCGCGAGCACGGCCCGCTGCCGATTCTGAGGCTGCGCTACGACCTGATGCACTACACCGACGGCTGGATGCCCGTGACCGGCCCGGAGCCGCGGCCGCCTCAGGACAAGGAGATCGCCTTCTGGGTCGGCGAGGTGGACCACCTCCTCGGCGCCACTGGCGGGAGCGCCGGCGCCTCGCCGGAGCCGGACGCCGGCACAGAAGCAACTCAACTGGAGGACGCCGAACCGGACCCCGTCGAGGCGCTGCGGGCGCTCAGGGTCCCGATGATGACCGGACACGCAATCAAGATCGGACCGCGCCTCTACGGCAAGGGCGACGTCGTCTCGGTCGGCGGGGACAACTACCGGATCATCGCGTTCAAGAGCACGGCCCTCAAGCTGCAGCGCCAGAGCGATTCAGCCGTCTACCAGCTCGGCGTCAACAGCCAGGGCCGCATCACGTACGTCAAGCTGCGCGGCTACGCGAACTAGGCCGCCGCTCAGAACCGAAGCAGAGCCGCCTCCTGCGCCTCCTCCTCGACGGGGGACTCGCCCTCGTCGGCCGGTTCGTCGGCCGGTTCGTCGGCCGGTTCGTCGGCCGGTTCGTCGGCCTCCTCGGCCTCACCGGCATCCTCGACGTCACCGGCCTCCTCCGCTTCCGGCTCAGGTTCCTCGGGCAGGAGGACTTTGAGCTCCTCTTCCTCGTGCTCATCGATCGTGCGGCAGAACGCGACGAACCGCTCGTAGTCGGCGGGCTGGACGCGCTGGTTCGGCAGGATGAACTCGCGCTCGATGACGGCCCGGTGCGCGGCCTCGTCATACTCGAAGCTGAACGTGTAGCTGCCGAAGTCGCTCTCGAGCACGAGCGGGCGGAGGCCATCCTTGAGCGTGACTGCCTCGGGCAGCGTGATGGTGATCCGGGTGCGCGACGACGGCAGCCCAAAGAGCGCCAACGGCGTCTTGCGTTCGGTCACGCGCGCATACGTCTTGCGCAGGTTGAGGGCAAGCAGCGGCTGGTTGAACCGCAGCGTGCGGCCGCGCCGGCGCGCGTACTTCGGCGCCGTAAACGACGCGCGCGCCACGAATGGCTCGCTGAATGTGCTGCGGTTCTCCATGCTGTAATCACCCACGGTCGCGCCGCTGAAGTAGGTGTTAACGGTCATCTGGCTCATCCGCTCGAGCTGGTCCTCATCGACCCGCTCGAGCACGCTGCGCACGCCGGCCCCCATCAGGCTGGTCAGCGTCACCGTGACCGTCGCATCGAGCATGCCGTCCTCATCGACGTGCAGGTCCGCGTCGATCTGATACGGCACGTGCGTCTCGGGCCAGACGGGCACGCGCACCTCGTCGCGCGCCTGCTCCAGGTCGACCTCGAGGCCCGGCGTCCACCCGTCGACGTTGCGCAGCACGACCGCGCGACCGCCCTGGGCGTGGGTGTGGACGAGGCCGAACGGATAGAACTTGTTGTTCACATCGAGCCAGATGCTGGGCCGGCCTTGCTCGTCGTCGACGAGCAGCAGGGCGTACGAGAACCTGTTCTGGCTCGGGAACACCTCGGAGTCGAACGCCGTGGTCTGCCGCACCATGACGACATGGCTGCCGATGCCGGCCAGGTCGAGCATCGCCTTGAGCAGCGCCATCCGGCACCCGCGCTTCTCGCCGAGGGTGTGGCTCGCCGTCGAGTAGAGGCCGGGGCCGCAGCCGCCGCCGTCGATGTTCGTATTGACCCACGTATGCAACGTGCGCACGATCGCCTCGTGCCCCATCTCCGGGGTGATCAGTTCCTCGACGAGGCGGCGCAGCTCGAGCGTCGGCGTCGTCATGCCGATGTTGTCGTCCTCGTAGGCGGCCGGCTCGACCGCGATGCGCTGACCGAAGCCGACGCGCACCCACGGCATGTACTCGTCGGCGCTCACGCCGCCCGGCTCGGGCCGGATCGGTTCGACCTCATGCCGCTCCCACTGCGAGAAACGCCACGGGCCGCGCGTCCAGGTTGTCGGCTCGTCATCCATGTTGAGCTGTTCGATGTCCAGCTCGAGCCGGCGCGGCGCCATCACCACGTAGCGCGTCAGGTGCATCGGCTCGTCGCCGCTGCAGAAGAAGAAACGCGGCCCGAGATACGACGCCCGCCGGCCGCGCGAGCCGCGCCGCGAGTCGATGTACTTCATCTCGATGAAGTCGCCCTCGGCGAGGCCCGTGAGCGAGATCGTGTCCTTGCCCGCGACGAGCTCGGGCTCGACGATCGTGCCGTCGGGCTTGATGACGCGCAGCTCGAGCAGCTCGCCGCCAGAGGGCAGCCCGAACTCGCCCCACTGCCGGATGCCGGCCTTGGTGTTGACCAGCACGAGCTGGTGGCTCAACTGGCGGCCCGAGCCCGTGGCGAACACCTGCTCGATCGCGTAGTCGACCACCACGACGGAGGCGTACTCGGCATAGCGCTCGCGCAGCGACGTGTCGGCCAGGTACGGGGCGACGTCGATGTCGTACTGGTCGAATTCCTCCTTCATCCCGTGCAGGGCGAGCGCCTTGCGCGCCCCGAGGTCGGCCGGCTCGACCTCGAGCGCCCGGCGCCACAGCCGGCGCGCCTCGTTGCGGCGGCCCCGCTTGAGATCGATCGCGGCGAGCTCCTTGATCAGGTCGGTGTTGCGCGGCTCGTCGGCCAGCAGCGCGCGCACCAGGCGCGCCGCGTCGCCGAATCGCTCCGTCGTCTTGTAGAGACGAATGAGCGCGCGCCTGTGCCATCCCTCGTCGGGATACGCCTCGGCAAGCCGCTCGAACTCGGCGATCGCCTCCTCGATCCGGCCGGTGCGTTCGAGCCACCGGGCCAGGTAGGTCGAACGGACCGTGCCCGTGTGCAGGCGCATCTCGGCTTCGTGCATCGCGTCGAACCGATGGAGCCCGTTGGCGAAGCCCAAGGCGAGCTGCACGAGATCCGGCGAGTCGGCGTTGCGCTCGCGCATCGCCTCGAGCGCCCACTCGCGCTCCTTGGCCCAGCCGCGCGTCGAGAAGATGTCGTAGAGCGCCCGGTACCACAACGTGGTGTCGGGCGCCTGCTCGATGCACTGCTCGAGCATGTCGATCGCCTCGTCGTAGCGCTCCTCGTGCTCCTCGTAGAGGGCCAGCGTGTATGAGGCCGACGGGTACGTGCCGACGAGCTCGAGCGCGCGCCGGTAGTGCGCCTTGGCTCCGCTGCGCGCGATACGCTCCGGCAGCGTGCTGTCACTGCCGATGATGAGACCGCCGAGGTACTGGCTCGTGGCCCACCCGTCATGCGCGTCGAGACTGCGCAAGATGGCCACCTTCGCCGCCTCCCTGTTGCCGCGCATCCGATGGAGCCGCGCCACCAACCACAGCACAAGCGGATTGTCGGGATCGGCCACCGACAACGCATCGAGATACGCCTCGCACGCGGTCGGCACGAGTTCGCCATGCGCAGCCGCGTCGTACGCAAGCTCACGCCCGGTCGGATCGACCTCCACCTCGAGCGGCCCGCCCCGCCCATCGAGCAGCCGCACGACAATCGTGTCCGGCGCCTGGTACTTGACCCGCAGGCGGCTCCAGCCGGCCGGCAGCATCACCTCGACCATCTCGGTCCGCGGCACAAAGGCGTGAAACTCGTCCTTGAGGTAGATCGTGCGCCCGTTGAGCTCGACGTGCACGGAGTCGCCCGACGAGACGCGCAGCAGCGCGCGCACCGGCGCCGCCGTCCGCACAAACGTCTCGGCGTAGTAGACGCCGTGGTCGGCCCACTCGGGCTCGATGTCGAGCGCGGGCGAGTCGTGCCGACGCGTCGGGCGCTCCTGCCCGTCGATCACGTAGTGGTCGGCCAGGAACGGATCGCCGTCGGGCTCGAGCGCGGCGAAGAACGTCAGATCCGCGAACGGGCTGAACGGCCCGGCGAACCGCCACGAGCGCACCGCCGCCGTCATCGGCAGCAGCGCCTCGCGCTCGCCCATCAGCCCGCTCCATCCGAGATGGCGCCGGAGCATGTCGAGGGCCACGTCGCGCGCGGCGGGGCTGGTGACGCGCGCGTCGTCGAGGAAGCCGCGCAGCAGCGCCGTGGCGCCGGCCCGTGCCTCGGGCACGTGCGACCACAGCCGGCGCAGATCGTAGAGCGCCAGCTCGACGAGCGGGTGCTCCGGCTCGTGCGCCACGATCGCCGCGGCCTGCTCGCACACCGTCGCGTAGTCGCCCGCGAGCCTGGCAATCGACGCGAGCCCGACGCGCGCCCAGACGTTGCCCGCGTCGGCCTCGACGACCTGCTCGAACAGCGCCTTCGCGCCCGCCGTATCGTTTTCGTACACGTACAACAGCCACCCGAGCTGGAGCGCCGCGTTCGGGTCCGTCTCGGCCGCGGGCCGCAGCGTCTCGAGCACACTCGACAGCTCCTCATGCTCGCCGAGGAGCTCCGGGAAGGATGGATCGGGTTCAGCCGGGCAGACGGCGCTGAACGCCGCAACCCCCACGCACAGCGCGAGGGCCGCTTGCCACAGTGTTCGTCTCATCGGGAGATCCTTATGCGTTCGCTCTGTTTGTCATCGATCGTGCGGCACGCCTCGCGGAACGCCGCGTACTCGTCAATCGGGATTCGCACGGACTTCATCACCAGCGTGCTCGTGACGACCACCGCCCCCTCGTCGGCAACGCACGTGATCGAGCACGCCAGGTGCGGCGTCTCGAGCTCGAACGGCTCGGGCAGCTCGACCACCTTGGCCCCCTCGGGCAGCACGTAGCGGACCGTTTTGTGGCTCGTCCACGCGAAGTAGAGCACCTCGTCGTGCTCGCGCTCGGCGAGCGCCGCGTGGCTCTTCGTCAGCTCGTGCGGCGTCAGCAGCAGCTTGAACGACAGCGTCCCGTCGGCCTCGGCGGTCAGCAAGTCGGGCACGCGCCCCTGGTAGGTGTAGGAGACGGGCTGCTCGAGGTCCTTGAGCTCGGAGAACTCGACCGACTCGATGCTCGTGTTCGGCACCGACTGCCGCCACTGTTTCTCGAGCGTCTCGCGGCGCTTGGCCTCTTCCTGGAACAGGTAGCGGTAGTAGCCGCAGTACTCGCCGCCGGCGCGGCGTGTCCCCTCGAGGGCCACGTCGGCGTCCTGGCCCAGCGTCACCGTGTACGTATCGTCGAGGCGGGTCACCTCCGGCCCGAACCGCGGCGTCGTAGTGAAGTCGCGCCGATCAGCGCTCACGCGCATCACGTTCGTGCCCTGGTCGCCGGCAGGCAGCTCGCGCGTGCCGCTGAACTCGGCTGTCCCGTCGAGGTACAGGTCGAGCTCCGGCACGTAGAGAATGGCGTGGTTGAACACGGCAAGCGAGACCGGGAACGGCTCGATCACGCCCCTGTCGACGGTGCGGATCAGGACGAGGTCGGCCTCGACGCCGGCCTCGGCAAGCATCGCGACAATGAGCGACGCCTTATCCTTGCAGTCGCCATAGCCGCGGGCAAACACGGTCGAGGCCTTGTACGGCTTGTGGCCGTGAATGCCGAACTCGAGGCCGATGTAGCGCGTGTTCTTGACCACCCAATTATGGATGGCTGTCACTTTCTCGGCCACCGTCTCCTTGCCCTCGATGAGCTCGGCGACCTTCTCCTTGACCGTCTTGTCGAGCGTGAACTGGTCCTGCACGAGGCCCCAATACCAGTCGCCCAGCGCCTGCCAGTCGCGGAACGTCGAGATATGCACGTACGGCGTCAGCTCGGAGATGCCCGGCATGCGAGGTTCGCTCTTGATCTTCGGGACGTCGGTCGCCTCCCACGTATAGATGCGCCGCCCGTCCTGCTCGACGATCGTCGGCTCGAGGTCGGACCGGACCGTCGTGTAGAAAAACTCGCGTTCGGCCGACGTGATGTAGACCACCTTGAAGCGCTGCTGCGGACTGGCTCCGCCGAAATAGGCGACATTGCCGAAGTAGTCGGCGTAGATGTTC
This sequence comes from uncultured Verrucomicrobiota bacterium, assembly GCA_964500825.1. Lineage (GTDB taxonomy): Bacteria > Auribacterota > JABMQX01 > JAFGEW01 > JAFGEW01 > CAYUZG01. Next base: position 8,989 of record CAZCQN010000014.1, read on the forward strand.
GTCTCGCCGATCGTGTTGCGACGGAAGCGGTACTCGAGCACGTCGCCCGGCTCGAGCTTCGGATACTGGTGCACCAGGGCGGTGTAGCTGTAATAGATACCGCCCGAGGGATTCGAGATCGGGTAGGTGTACGGCCCCTCCGCCTCGATCACCTCGCCCGACGGCTTGTAAATGCGGGCCGCCTGGATCTTGACCTCCTGCGTCTCGGGCGTGAACGGCACGTACTGAGTCCGGTAATCCTGGACGCCCTTCTTGGTCAGGATCTTGACGACCCGCTGGCTAAACAGGTGCGAGAGCCCAGTCGGGTGCACCTCGTAGACGCGCAGGTCGAGCATGACGACCGCACCGTCGTCGGGATAGTCCTCGGCCGTCGGCTGGCCGCCAAGCAGCTCCTCGACGTCGACGGCGTAGTCGTCCTCGAACGCCGCCTCCTCGGGGCTGAGGTATTCGATATATTCCTTGAGCGGCGCGTTCTGCGGCCGGCACGCGAGCGACTGCTCCCAGGTCTCCTCGGCCTGCTCGTCACTGCCGGCCCGGTGCGCGACGCGGCCGAGCTGCTCGAGCGCCTCGGCGTCCTCGGGGCAGATGGCGATCGCCCGCTCGAGCACGCGCTGCGCCTCATCGAGGTGCCCGGTATCGGCCAGGAGCTTTGCCTCCTCGAGCAGCAGGCCGGTCTCGGCCGGCTGGAAGCGCTGGAGCGCGTGCAGCTCGCGCAGCATGCCGTCGAGGTCGCCCTCGCGCTCGGCCAGCTCGAGCAGCCGGCGGTGCGCTCCCCCGTTGCTGGCGTCGAGATCGAGCAGCGCATGGGAGACGGCGACCAGCTCTTCGTAGCTCCTCGGGAAAGCGGAGAAGCGATACACCTCGGCGACGAGCGCGGGGGTGGTTGGGTAACGCCGCTGCAACTGCGCAATCGTGCGTTCGGCCTCGACCTCGTGGTGGAAGCGCGCCTTGTAGTTGGCCAGCCCGAGCGCGCCGCGGTACTCGGCCGGGTCCGCCTTGAGCGCGTCATGGAACGCCGCCAGCGCCTTGCGGTATAAGCCGTGCCGCAACTGGTAATAGCCAAGCCACACGTGGGCCGAGGCCCGGCGCGGGTTGAGCTCGGCAACCTTCTCGAACGCGTCCCGCTGCTTGTTGCGGTCGCGGTGCAGCGGCCCCACGCGCTCGTAGAAGCGCCAGTTGTCCGGGTCGAGCTCGATCGCGCGCTCATACGCTTTGATGTCGAGCTCCTCGGTATCGTCGAACGCCCGCTTGGCGCGGTACAAAGCACCAAGCGCAGCCTGCGCAGCCGCGTTGTCCGGCTCCTGCTCAGCCCACCGCTTCAACGCGGCGACCGGGTCATCGACCTCGACGGGGCGAAGCGACTCGCGCGGCGTGATCGTCGCCAGGAGCGTCGCGACCCGCTCCGGGTCGGCCTCGACCAGCAGCCCCGGAAGCGGCGAGCCGTCGGGCGCCGTGATCCGCAGGCAGAACAGCCACCCGCCCTCGCCCTGGGTGTCCTTGACGAGCAGCTTGTTCCACCCCTCGTGCAGCACGACGCCGGCCGCTGCCTGATCGAACGTGGCGGGGTGATACCCCTCGTCGGCGAAGGCGAGCGCATCGTCGAGCCAGATCTTGCCGGCGTTGTCCGTGCCGACGCGCAGCGCAGCCTCTTGCTCGACGGGCGAGTACACGAGCGCCAGCGCATACGCAGCCACCTGGACCCGTGGGCGGAAGAGAGTCCCGAGCTCAACGAACGCCGAGCCGAGCCCCTCGGGATAGCGGCGCCAGTGGACCGGCCGCTCCTTGCCGTCGTAGGTGGCGTCGAAGTCTATCTCCGTCTCGGGCGGATAGACCGCGTCGAAGCCCGACTTGCCCTCGTTATCGAACGGGCCGATCACGAGCCAGTCGGTGATCAGCCCGAGGCGCCGATGCTTCTCCGCCGCGCCGAGCAGGTTACCGTCGCGCCGGTCGCACCCGGCCAACAACCACAGTGCATGCGCCTTGAGCACCGGCGAGGTGTCCGGCCGCTGCAGCACCCACGTGTAGGTGGCCCGCACTCGCCCGTCGCGTGCGGTGCCCCACCCAAGCCCGTTGATCGCGTAGAGCCGAAGCAGCGCGTCGGGCGCCGTGGGGCACTCGACGAGGCGCACGATCTCCTCGTCGAGCTCGCGGTCCAGCGCACTGCGCGCCGCGAACGCCGGAGCGATCGAGGCCACGATCAGCACGGCAAACAAGCAGGTGGTAAGGCCAAAAGAGGCGGGTCGTTTCATGAATCGCGTCTCCTTTACGAAGGCTCGTCGGACCGGCCGGCCCACGGCGGGCCGGCACGTGATCCGCCAAACACCCCATCCCGGATGCGAAGCCCGTGCAGCTTAGGCGCGTTGCAGCGGGCTGTCAAGCTTGCCCGCCAAAGGCGGGTTCGCCCGCCAAAGGCGGGTTCGCCTGCTGGAAAACAGCGCCGCCCGCCTAAACAGGCGCGCCCGCAATACCCAAGTGCGACGCCCCACGCCGCGTCGGAGTTCCACAAAGAGCACGAGCAAGGCCGCTGCACTCGCGCAACCAGCAGGACAAACGGAACGGGAACGATTTCGTTTGCCTCACGGGCGACGGCTCTGGCAGACTCGACCACGCGAGACGCGGAGGCGCGCGAGACGCGGAGGCGCGCAGGGCGCGGAGGGCTGTTGAACTCGATGTCGTTGTCGACCCCCATGTTTGACGAGCACTCGGGCGACGATCCCGAACCGTTCGGCGCACGCCTCAAGGGGCTGCGCGAGGCCAGGGGGCTCTCGCTCGACGACGTGGCCCAGGCCACCAACGTCCCGGCCGACAAGATCGAGGCGATCGAGGCCGGCACGATCACCGGCACAACACCGCCGGCGTACGCGCGCGGCTTCGTCAAGATCTACGCCGAGCACGTTGAGGCCGACGTCGACGCGATCATGGAAGCGTTCGATCGGCTCTGCCGTCCCCGCCGCGCCAAGCTCTACCTGCGGGGTCTTGGCCCGATGGTCCACAAGGACTACCGCCCAGGCAGACGCCGCGGCCGGCAGCGCACGGTGGCGCGGGCCGTGCTCCTGACCCTGCTCGGGCTCTGCGTCATACTCGTCGGCTACTACGTCTACAAGAACTTCGACACCCTCCTCGGGGTGGCCGAAGAAACGCCCAGAGGCACACAGAGCAACCCGGCCACCCCCGCTTCGCCCGATGTCACACAGCCGCCGGGGACACAAGAAACGCCGGCCGCCATCGCCGAGCCGCGCTACGAGCTGCTGATCGTCGCCGACGAGAACGCCTGGATCAGGGTCGAACAGGACGGCACGCTGGTCAAGGCGTGGGAGGTGCTTGGCAAAGGCGAGCGTTTCGCAGCCGTCGGCGCGCACAGCGTCGAGGTCACGCTGCGCGACCCGTCGCTTGTCAAGCTCTACGTGGACGGGGAGCTGCTCACCGAAGAGCTCGGGACCGGCCCCGTCACCCTCGTTCGCGACGCCGAGGGACTCTCCATCGCCGCCGAAGCCCAGCAGTAACCCCTCTCTGGGCGGCAGCAGCCCGGCAACGGGAGCCACAAAAGGGGAAGGACGGCCAAACGGCAGGGTACACCTGGCGAGAAGGCCTGAACGGTCCACCCGCCGGCCCGGGCACCCCAGGGGGCGCCGCCGCGCAGGGGATACGAAGGCGGACTACCCTATGCCCGAGCCGCGTTGCTGGGGCGAGGGAGCGCGGGCCTAGCCTTTCTTGAGCATCGGCAGGCCGGTCCGCTCGTTCTCGATCACGACGCGGTCCGCTGGCAGCGCGTCGAGGGCGCCTTCCTTGACCTCGCCGGCGAAGTAGTAGATCGTCTGCTTGCGGCCGCCCTTGAGGGTGACGTCCTTCGAATGGAGGTAGTAGGTCTTGCCCGTCTTCTTGCTCACCACGCTATACGCCATCATTCCCTCCTTACAGGATTGCTCTCGGAATCAGTCTGCCCCTCGATCACCAACGTGCCTGCTAAGAGCAGGTCGCCCGCTGAAAGCAGGTCGCCCGCCAGAAGCGGATCCTGCGCCAACCAGGTACATGCCGGCGGGTCATCCGGCTCGGGCGCATCCTAGGGAGCCGCCTCCAGCGATGTCAACACCATTTTCCGCAATAATACCCCCGCTTACCCCAGCCCGGACATTGACGGGCCCCGGCACCGCCACTAGACTGCTCCCGTCCACAACGCCAGGAGTTGTGCAGCACGATGCGTGATCTCTTCTCAACCCGGACGATCCTGGCCCGCGTGGCGCTGGCGGCCGCGAGCGTCCTTGCCGCCGCCTATGGCCTCTCGCTGCCCAGCCGCGCGCGTGCTTCCGAGCCCGCGGAGGGCCGCGACAGCGGCACCCTTGTCGACGAGGAAGCCGCGCCAGCCGAGCTGACCAAGCGCCAGACCGAGGCCGAAGCGGTGCGCGAGCTCAAGTTCAAGAGCGCGCCGACCTACAAGAGGCTCAAGCGCACGGAGATCGCGCCGTTGCTCAGGAAAGAGCTGTTCGAGCGCTACGACGAGGCCGAACTGGACAACATCGTGTTGGCTTACACACAACTGGGGATCCTGAAGTCAGCCGACGGGCTGCTCGAACAGCTCGTCGAAGCGTACGCCGGCGAGCTGGCCGCCTTCTACGACAAGGATCAGGACACCGTCTACCTGATCGAGGACCTCCCGGTGCCGCACGCCATGCAGCAGATCGCCGAACTGCACGAGCTGGTCCACGCCCTCCAGGACCAGCACTTCGACCTCGGCTCGCTGCCGCTCGAGGCCAAGCACGACACCGACCGCGCCAACGCCGCCCTCGCACTGGTCGAAGGCGACGCCACGCTGGCGACCTTCGACTACGCCCTCGAGCACGCCCGGCTCTCGCTGAGCGATGCGCTCCGTGTCGCCCTGGCCACGTCGCAGCCCAGGCCGGCGATGCCGTACCTGTTCCGGCGTGAGATGCACTTCGTCTACTTCGACGGCCTCGAGCTGGCCCGGGCGCTCCACAAGGAGGGCGGCTGGGACGCACTGAACAAGGCGTTCGCCGACCCGCCGACCTCGACCGAGCAGGTGCTCCACTTCCGAGAAAAATACCTCGACGAGCGCGACGAGCCCACGCCGGTCACCGTGCCCGACTGCAGCACCGTCATCGGCGAGGGGTGGGCGCTCGTGGCCGACGATGTGCTCGGCGAGCTCTACACCCAGGTGCTCTTCCGCCGGCACCTGAGCTTCCTGCGCGCCAGCCGGCCATCACGCGGCTGGGACGGCGACCGCCTCCACCTGTACCGCTCCGACCAAGGCGCCGGAGCCGACTGCGTGCTCGTCTGGCGCAGCGTCTGGGACAGCGAACGGGATGCGACTGAGTTCGAAAATGCATACCGCAAGGTGCTCGCCCGGAAGCTCCGGTCGCTCAACGGCAGGGGGGCAATCAGGGAGTGGGCCGCCGACAACGGCCAGGGCCGGGTCGTCGCGACCGCGACACGCGCAGCCGTTGTGCTCGTCAAGGAGACCGAGGCGCTCGTGGTCGAGGCGCCGTCGGTCGACACCGCGCGTGCCGTCGTGCGCCACGTGCTGGCGGCGGGCCGACACGCGGATCAAGAGACTCCGGACAAGGAGCCCGAGGACCGATGAGACTAGCCATCCTGATCGGCGTGGCCGTGGTGATCCTGGGCGGCGCGGCCGCGTCGTACTACCACTACCGGTGGTGGCGCGAGCACCGCTACGACGAGATGATCATCGAGGTCGCCAACCGGCACCACATCGACCCCGCCCTGGTCAAGGCCCTCGTGAAAGTCCAGACCAGTTTCGCCTTCCGCGCGATCACCGAGGACGAGGGCACGATAACGGCCCGGGGCCTGATGCTCGTGCCCAATCACGTCGCCGACAGTTACCTGGCGTGGCACGGTCGAGACAAATGGGGCTACATCTGCATGCACCGCCACTTCCCCAACCACGACCCGAGCAAGCCCGAGCAGTTCACGAGCGACAAGGAGGGCGCGTGCGAAGCTCCCGGCTGCGGGTGGGCGCTCGTGCACGAGCTGATCGACCCGGAGACCAACCTCGAAGTCGGGTGCTGGTTCCTGTCGCAATTCCGGGAGACGCTCAGAGAGGCCGATCCCGACCGGAACCCGGGCGAGCTGACAATCTGGTCGCTCGTCGCGTTCCGCTACGGGGTGCCGCAGATGACCAACGAGCTGACCCCGCAGCAGAAAGGGTTCCTCAACGCCGTCCGCAATACCTACCTCATGTACCAACCGAGCTTCGAGCGGCGAGCCAGCCGAGCCCGCCGCCCCGATCAACTTCCCGAGCTCGTCCCTCAGAGGTAGCGAGGACGCCTCCGCCTGGCCCGTGAACACGCCCGAGCAGTTTGCCGTTGCGACGGGCGGCGGTTTCTGACAGCATTCCGGAGGCGAGCACCGGAGACGGAATCGCCAAGGGCAGGCACGGCCGCAGCTTCAGGAGGCCAGCGTGATCAGAAGCATGACAGCGTTCGGCCGGGGAGAGGACACCGACGAGCTCGGCCATTTCATCGTCGAGCTTCAGAGCGTCAACCGCAAGCACCTCGAAGTCGACATCAACCTGCCGCGCGAACTCAGCCAGCTCGAACCCCAGGTGCGCAGCCGACTCAACACCGCCCTGGGGCGGGGCAAAGTCACGTGCACGCTGTGCGCGCGCCTGGCTCCGGGCCAGGCACACAGCGTCGAGCCGAACGAGCCGCTCGCTCGCATGATCAAAGCCAGCTACGAACAGCTCCGGGAGGCGCTCGGCTACGACGAGCCGGTCAAGTTCGACGCGATCGCCCGCAATAAGGAGGTGCTCACCTACAACAACCACGTGGGGGACCCCGGGCTTCTCTGGCCGTCGGTCGACGCGGCGCTCGGCACCGCGCTCGCGCAGCTCACGGCGATGAAGACCGCCGAAGGTCAGGCGATCACCGACGACTTCCACCAGCGCCTCGAGGCAATCGCCGGACACGTCGACGCGATCGAGCAGGCCGCGCCCCACGCTGTCGAGCGCTACCGCGCGCGGCTCGGCGAGCGGCTGCGCGAGCTGGCGATCGAACTCGTCGACAACGACGACCGCCTCGTGCGCGAAGCCGCGATCCTGGCCGAGAAACTCGACATCACCGAGGAGATCGTCCGGCTCCGAAGCCACCTCGAGCAGTTCCGGACTTACCTCGGCAGCGACGAGGTGAGCGTCGGGCGCACGCTCGAGTTCCTCACCCAGGAGATGCACCGAGAGCTCAACACGATCGGCAGCAAGTCGCAGGAGATCGAAATCACCAACCGCGTCGTGCTTGCCAAGAGCGAGCTCGAGAAGATCCGCGAGCAGGTCCGCAACGTCGAGTAACCGCGATGAAGAGCACGCTCAACAACCGCCGGATCGTCGTCGGGATCACCGGCTCGATCGCCGCCTACAAGGCCTGCGAGCTCATCCGCCGCCTGCGCGAGGCCGGGGCCGAGGTCCAGACCGTGCTCACCGAGCACGCCACCGCGTTTATCGGCGAGCAGACGTTGCTCACGCTGTCGGGTCGCGCCGTGCTCACCAACCTGTTCTCGACGGGGAACCGGTGGGAGCCCGAGCACGTGGCGACGTCGGACTGGGCCGACGCATGCATCATCGCGCCGGCCACCGCGAACGTGATCGGCAAGGTCGCCGCCGGCATCGCCGACGACGTGCTCACGAGCCTGGTCATGGCGATGCGCTGCCCGGTGATCGTCGCGCCGGCCATGAACGTCAACATGTACGAGAACCCGATCGTGCAGGCCAACATCGAGAAGCTCAGGGGCCTCGGGTACCACATCGTCGAGCCCGAGTCGGGCTACCTCGCCTGCGGCTACGAAGGCAAGGGCCGGCTGGCGGAGACGCCGAAGCTGGTGGCCGCGCTCGAGGAGGCGTTGGCCGGCAAGTAGGGCCAGGGTGATCCCGAGCCCGAGCATCACACCTTGATCCTGGCAAATGGCCAACAGCCAATGTGAGGGGGAGCGGGAGTGCGTCTCAGGTTCCTCATAACGGCGGGCCCAACGCGCGAGCCGATCGACCCCGTCCGCTTCATCTCGAATCCGGCGAGCGGCCGGATGGGGTTCGCGCTTGCGCAAGCCGCGATGACGGCGGGACATACGGTCCGCCTCGTCACCGGCCCGACATGCATCGAGCCGCCGGAGGCGACCGAAGTCGTCCAAGTCACCACCGCGGCCGAGATGTGCGACGCCGTCCTGAGCAGGCTTCCCGATAGCGACGCGCTCATCATGGCGGCGGCTGTCGCCGATTATCGTCCTAAGGTGTTCTCAGAGAGGAAGCTAAAGAAGACGGCTGCTTCGTTCGTGCTCCCCCTCGAGCGGACGGCCGACATCCTTTCGGAATGTGCGCTCACCAAAGGGAGTCGCGTGCATGTCGGCTTCGCCGCCGAGACCGAGAACGTGATCGACAACGCTCGCGCTAAGCTCGAGGCGAAGGGCCTTGACATCATCGTGGCCAACGACTTGACTATGCCAGGAGCGGGGTTCCAAACCGAGACGAATCGGGCCACCCTTCTCTGGGGGGACGGCAGGATCGAGGCGTTGCCGATGATGAGCAAGCACGACCTAGCCGCCTATATCATCGAGGCTGCGGTGGAGTGCCATGGCGAGTAGTCGCACACTCGAGGACATCCGCCAGTACCTGCGGCGCACGATCGCCGTCGAGCGTGTCGTGCTGTTCGTCAAGCTGGCCGTGATCGGTCTGGCGTTCAGCATGGTTGTGCTCGGCGTTGGGCCGCTTCAGCAGCCAGACACGCTCGGCCCCGACGACTCTGGCCTGGACGAAGAGGGCTCTCCCCAGGCGGCCCTCGTCAAGAGTGTGCAGCACTTCCAGCTCCAGCTCCTGCTCTACACCATCGGGAACGCGATCTTCTGGTTCTGCTTGTTCGTGCTTGGCACGCGGATCTCGCGCTATCTGTTCATCAAAACAACCGCCTTCTTCCTCGTCATCATCGACATCGTGTTCGTCTCGCTCCTGATCTGGGTGGTGCCCGACCTCGAGAAATCGCTGTTCTGGCTGTACTGCTTCGGGCTCGTCCACGCCGTGCTCCTGTTCCCCGATGCGGTCACGATGATCCTGATGACCGTGCTCTCGGCTACCTTCTATCTCGGAGCGGTGACGTGGAGCACCACGCCAGGGACCGACGAGCCTATTTCACCCGACGACCCCGAACTCCGGGCGAAGCAGGAGTTGAGCGTGGCGAAAGCCGAGACGGAGCGGCGGGAGCGCATTCTCAACATCATCATTCTGGGAATGACGGGGGCTGGCTGTTGGGGCGCGAACGCGGTCGTCCAGATGCGCCTGCGGGCGTTGAACGAGGAGCAGGAGCGCGTGATCCGTACCGAGAAGCTCAGCCTGGTGGCCATGATGGCCTCGAACATCGCGCACGAGCTCAAGAACCCCTTCGCCATCATCAACAACGCCGCGTTCCTGTTGCGCCGCACTGAAGAGGCGCTCGACGAGAACCAGCGCAGGCAGGTCGCCGTTATCACCTCCGAGGTCCAGCGCTCCGACAGGATCGTCATGGACCTGCTCGGCTATGCGAAGCTCGCCGGCGGCAAGATCGAGCGCGTCAACGTCACCCAGGCGGTCGACGACGCCATCAAGGACCTGGCAAACGAGTTCGCCTCGCGTCAAGTCGCCGTCGCCAAGTCATACAAGCGCCATCTGCCCTCCTTGCTCATCGACCGCACCCAGCTACGCACGTTGGTGTCCAACCTCCTCCTCAACGCTTGCGAAGCGATCGGGTCTACTGGTAAGATCACGGTGACGACCGGCTACACCGACGACGGGTTCATCGAGATCGCCGTCGCCGACACCGGCGCGGGGATCGCGAAGGCGGACCTGCCCAAGGTGTTCGAGTCGTCCTTCACGACGAAGGAGGCCGGCAGCGGGCTCGGGCTGAGCATCGTCGAAAGCATCGCGAAGGCGTACGGCGGAGGCGTCTCGGTCGAGAGCAACAAGGGCGTGGGGAGCTGCTTCACCGTGAAGCTTCCGACCCGAACCGAGAGAGAGAAGCGCTAAGGACCCAGGAAGGTTCGGCAGGTCATGGCAAAAGACCGAATACTCGTCGTGGACGACGAAGCCAACATGCGGACGTCGCTCCGCGACATCCTGGCGGCCGAAGGCTACGAGGTCATCCTGGCGGCCGAAGGCCAGGCGGGCCTCGAAGCGTTCGACGACTCGATCCGGCTCGTCATTACCGACATGAAGATGCCGGGCATGAACGGCTTCGAACTACTCGGCGAGCTGCATCGGCGCGACCCCGACCTGCCGGTCCTCATGATCACGGCCTACGGCACGATGGAGCTCGCCATCCAGGCGATGCGCTCAGGCGCCTACGACTACATCACCAAGCCGTTCGACCCTGAGCAGATCCTGCACGATGTGCGCCATATCGTCGACCACTACCGCAAGACCAAGGAGAACATCGGGCTCAAGCGGCGCCTGGCGCAGGAGTTCGACGTCGCGCAGATCGTGGGCGCCAGCCCGCAGCTCAACGAGATCCTCGACATCGTGCGCCGGGTGGCCTCGACGCCGTCGAGCGTCCTGATCTTCGGCCAGAGCGGCACCGGCAAGGAACTCGTGGCCAAGGCGTTGCACTACCTGGGCGACCGCGCCAGCCAGCCGTTTGTCATCGTCAACTGCGCCGCCATCCCAGACACCCTCCTCGAATCCGAGCTCTTCGGCCATAAGAGAGGCTCGTTCACCGACGCGGTGGCCGACAAGAAAGGCCGGTTCGAGGAGGCCGACGGCGGGACGATCTTCCTCGACGAGATCGGCGACATGAGCCTCCCGCTTCAGTCGAAGATCCTGCGCGTGCTCCAGGAGCGCGAGTTCACGCGCATCGGCGAGACGAAGCCGCGGCGCGTCAACATCCGGATCGTCACCGCCACCAACAGGGACCTGGCCGAAGCGATTCAGAAGGGCGAGTTCCGCGAGGATCTGTACTTCCGGATCAACGTGATCAGCATCCGGATGCCGCCGCTCCGCGAGCGCCGCGAGGACATCCCCCTGCTGGTTGAGCACTTCATCCGCCAGTACAACTACTCGATCGGCAAGCGGATCAAGGAGATCACCGACGACGCGCTCGAGATCCTGATGGACTACCACTGGCCGGGCAACATCCGTGAGCTCGAGAACCTGATCGAGCGAGCCGTGATCTTCGCCAACAGCGACACCCTCGACGCCAAGACGATCAGCCAGAACCTGCTGCACTGGGAACGGCCAGTCCAGGGAATCGAGGCCCTGCTCGAGAAGCACGGCAACTACAAGGAGGCGGTCGACGCGTTCGAGCGCGAACTGATCAAGCGCGCGTTCGAGTGGAGTAAAGGGCGCTTCTCGCACGCGGCCAAGCACTTGGGCCTCTCACGCCACGCGCTGCGCTACCAGATGAGCAAGCTCGGACTCGAAGCCGACGAGTTCAGCCCCTGGTCCCGCTCGGGCGGGGGAGCGTCGTCACAAGAAGAGTAGCCCCGTCCGCCGTCACCACCTCGAGCCTCTCCGCTCCCGCCGGCACCAGGGCCGAGTCGCCGACCCCGAGCAGTGCCGGGATCCCCGCCGACTCGAGGCGCGCCTCGGCCGACCCTGCCACGGCCGTCAGGATGGCGAACGAGCGGGCGTCGAGCTGCATGCTCGCTCGGCCGGCGTCGAAGCGCACCTTCTCAATCCGAAACGAGGGGCACTCAAACCCGCCCGTGCGCTCGACGCCGCGTTGGAGGCGCTCAGAAGGCAGTTCGGTGTACGCGCCAAGCGAGGGATCGCCCAAGAACGTCTCGGCCGTCTCGATCGCCTCGGCTACATGCAGCGCGCGCGGCTTCCCGTCGAGACCGACACGCCCCCAGTCGTAGAGCCGGAACGTCGTGTCGCAGTTCTGCTGGATCTCGACCATGATGCTTCCGGGCAGCAGGGCGTGAATCAGGCCGCTCGGCATGTAGTAGAAGGCGCCGGCCTCGACGGGCACCGACCGCAGAAGGGGCTCGAGGCGGCCAGCGGCGAGCGCGGCGCGGACCTCGTCGATCGTCACGTCCTCGTTGAGCCCGTGGATGATACGCGCGCCCGGCTCGGCGTGCAGCACGTACCACACCTCGTTCTTGGTTCCCTCGGCCCCGGGGTGGCGGTCAACGTACGCGGCGGTCGGATGAACCTGGACGCTGAGGCGGTCGTTCGGGTCAAGCAGCTTGACAATGAGGGGGAACCGGTCGGCGACCGGGGCGTTCTCGCCCAGAAAGCGCTGGCCGTGCTCGCGGCACAGCGCGCTGAGCGTCCGGCCGGCAAGCGGGCCGTTGTCGACCACCGAGGTGTCGGGTGCGCGGTCGACAATCTCCCACGATTCGCCGATCCGGGCGTCGGGCCGCGCAGCGCGCTGGAAGCGGGTAACCAGGGCGCGCCCGCCCCAGACGCGCTCCTTCGGGATTGACTGAAAACGGAGCGGGTACCAAGCCATCGAACCCCACCGGTTCCACGTGGAACCTTCGCCTTATGTTCGCCTTAGCGCCTCGGCCTTACTCGCTTCCCCAACAGCGCTAGCGTAGCACAGGAACATCATGGCCGTCGAGCACCGGTTTTCGCGAGGCCCCTGGTGCCTAAGTATCAGCCGCCGCTGGTGCAACGCCATCAGTAGGACCTGTTCGCATCATGCGACACATTGCAGGCCTCCTTACACTTTTGTCCACCGCCGTGATCAGACCCAGGCCGCGAGAGCCTTTTGCTGGTCGGGGTGGCGAGCTTCGAGGGCGGTGGCGTGATGCCAAGCCGCACCTGGTGGGACCGTGCAGAAAAATCCAGAAAGCGGGCGCGATTTTTGCTTGACATTGAAGGGTGGGTATGGTCTACTGTATTTAGATCGGGGTGTTTTGCCATGCCCTGACGCGTAAGCGTGTGTGTCAACAACGAATAGGCCTTGAAACATGAAGCGCGCGAGTGGCTTCACTCTTATCGAGCTTCTGTTTGTCATCGCCATAATCGGCGTGATCCTGGCCATTCTTACGCCCGCGCTCATGGCCGTCAAGCGCCGCGCGCAAGCGATCCAGTGCACGTCGCGCCTACACCAGCTCCACATCGCACTCTGCGCGTACATGACGGCGCACGACGAAATAATCCCGTTTGTCGTCATCGGCCCCGAGGCGCGCTCGCACCCGCAGCAGTTGTACGAGCTCTCGACAGGCGTGCCGTCGCTCAGTTACTTCCTCGAGTGCGAGGGTGAGGTGGCCGAGTCGGCCCGTTGTGTTGCCGACACCGGCTGCCCCGGCCAGAGCCTCTACGCAACCGCGCCCGGCGAGAGTTGTTATGAGGGCTGGGGTCAGAGCATGCTCTACAACTCGTCGTGCTACCGCGAGAAGGACGCACCCGGGCAGGCCCTCTCCTTCGAGGGGCCGTTGTACGGGGCGCTCCCCGTGCGGCTTTCCGCCGTGACGCGACATGACGCCTACCTGCTCGCCTCCGACTTCTGGGCCCACTGGCATTTCGGCGCCAGCACGAGCTCACGCGGCCAGTACTACACCAACGTGCTGTTCTTCGACGGCCACGTCGTCGGCGAGCACTACACCAGCCTGGAACAGGCGTTTGCCTACCTGAACTGGGACGGCGTCCGGCGCTGGTGGGTCAAGGATCCGGGGCCCTCACCGCTCGACTAGCGCCTTCGCGCTTGCTCTCCCGCTCACGCCAATCTCCTTGCCCGACGAGGGCGCCATCGCTATGGTGGTTCCCGCTTGCCCGGCAACCACATCGCGGAGGAACGGATGACGGCGACGCTCATCGACGGCAAGGCGATCGCGAACCAGATCAAGCAGGAGGTCAAGGCCGAGCTCCAGGGGCTGGTCGCGAAGGTGGGCCGCCCGCCGGGCCTGGCGGTTGTCCTCGTCGGCGATGATCCCGCTTCGGCCAGCTATGTGCGCAGCAAACGCACAACGTGCGAGGCGCTCGGCCTCACCTCGATCGCCCACGACCTCGACGCCTCGACCGATCGCGGCACCCTTACCGGCCTGGTCCGCTCCCTCAACGACGACGACGCCGTCGACGCCATCCTCGTACAGAGCCCGCTCCCGCCGCACCTCGACGAGAACGAGATCGTCAACCTGATCGATCCGGCCAAAGACGTTGACGGCTTCCACCCCGTCAACGTCGGCAAGCTGCTCATCGGCCAGGACTCTCTCGCCCCGTGCACGCCGCTCGGCGTGCGCGAGCTGCTCGTGCGCAGCGGCGTCGAGACGCGCGGCGCGCACGTCGTCATCATCGGTCGCAGCATGCTCGTCGGCAAGCCGCTTGCCGCGCTGCTGATGCAGAAAGCCGCCGGCGCCGATGCCACGGTGACCGTCTGCCACTCGCGCACGCGCAACCTCGCCGAGATCGCGCAGACGGCCGACATCCTCGTCGCGGCGATCGGTCGCGCCAAGTACGTGACCGCCGACATGGTGCGGCCCGGCGCGGTCGTGATCGACGTGGGGATCAACCGTGTCGAGGATCCGTCCGCGACGCGCGGCTACCGGCTCGTCGGGGACGTTGACTTCGACGCCGTCGTCGAGGTCGCCTCCAAGATCACGCCCGTGCCCGGCGGCGTCGGGCCGATGACGGTCGCGATGCTGATGCGCAACACGTTGCTCGCGTACCGCCGTCGCTGCGGCGTCTGACGCTCGCTCCGTGCGCCCGCTCCGTGCGCCGCTACATGCGCCTGTACGTGGCGCTGGACGTCGGCGTCTCCCACACGGTGACCCGCCTGAGCGTGCACCGGCCCCGAGGCAGGTTCGGCTCGAGCTTGTCGAAGATCGCGCGCGCGACGTTCTCGGCCGTGGGGTTCGAATCGGCGAAGTCGTGAAGCTCGTCGAGCAGCGCGCCGTCGAACTGGGCCAGGCAGTCGGTCAGGAGCCGCTCGACGCGGTGGAAGTCGATCACGAGGCCGTGGCGGTCAAGCGTCTCAGCGCCGACCTCGGCCTCGACCGTCCAGTCGTGGCCGTGCGGCGCCTCGCGCGGTCCAGACCCGACCTCGACGCTATGTGACGCGTTGAACCGCGCACGCACAGCGACTGTGAACATGCGTCCCCTACCCTTTCGCCCCAGAAAACTCCGGCACGCATCGCACCCCGTCGATCGCGCGGCCGAGGAAGCGCGCGCCGAGTTCGCCGAACAACTCCGGCGCATCGGAAACGTAGAACTGCTCGTCGCCACGCGCGCCGTCCGGCGCCCGCAGGCCGCGTTCGTCGAGGAGCCGCGCGACCGCGAGGGCGCACGCCTCGGCCGAGTCGATCACGGCAACATGCGGCCCCATCAGCTCGGCGATCAGCGGCGCCAGGAGCGGATAGTGCGTGCACCCAAGCACCAGGGCATCGACGCGGCCGCGCAGCGGGGCGAGGTACTCGTCGGCGATCAGGCGCGCGGCGGGCCTGTCCGTCCACCCTTCCTCGACGAGGCTGACGAACAGCGGGCAGGCCTGCGCCACGACGGTCGCGTCCGGATCGAACGCCGCGATCGCGCGTTCATACGCGCCGCTCGCGATCGTGGCGCGCGTGCCGATCACGCCGATCGTCGGCAAGCGGGCGGCCCGTCGTTCGTCACCGCGCACACGCGGCCGCGCGCGCTCGACGGCGAGCTCCGCACCGGGCTCGATCACGCCGATGATCGGCAGTTCGTATTCGGCTGTGAGCGCGTTGAGCGCAAGCGCCGAGGCCGAGTTGCACGCGGCCACGACCGCCTTGACGTCGCACGCAACGAGGAACTCGACGATCTCGCGCGCAAAGCGCGTCACCGTCTCGGCCGACTTTGTCCCGTACGGCACGCGCGCGGTGTCGCCGAAGTACACGAGCGACTCGGCCGGCAACCGCTCGCGGATCGCTCGAAACACCGTCAGCCCGCCGAGGCCCGAGTCGAAGATGCCGATCGGTCGCGCGTCACCGCTCATTGCTCGTCCTCCTCGCCCCGCGTGTCGACGCGCTCAGCGCCGCCGGTTGCGAACTCGACGATGCCGGCGACAATCGCGTCGGCAACCTGCTGCCGGTACTCCTCGTCGAGAAGCCGCGCACATTCCGCTGGGTTCGACAGATAGCCCACCTCGACGAGCACCGACGGGCACGTGGTCCGCGAGAGCACAGTGAAGTCGGCCCGCCGCACACCGCGGTCGCGTGCCTCGACGGCGGCGGCGAGCGCGCGCCGGATCTGCTCGGCGGCGCGTCCGGCCTCGGGCGCCGAGTCGTCGCCGAGGTAGTAGAGCTCGAAGCCGTGCGCGTCGGGCGAGTAGAAGCCGTTCGCATGAATGCTCACGAACAGGCCGGCGCCGGCGGCGTTGCAGATGCCCACGCGCTTTTCGAGCGCGACGAACCGGTCGGTGTCCCGCGTCATGACGACGACCGCGCCGTTCGCCTCGAGTCCGTGCGCAACGCGCGTGGCGATGTCGAGCGCGATCGTCTTTTCGAGCGTGCCGTCGCCGCCCACGGTGCCCGAGTCACGCCCGCCGTGGCCCGGGTCGATGCAGATGGGGCCGATCCGCCAGTGCGGGCGCCCCTGGTCGTCGATCTTCGCCGGCGTGTCCTGCCGATCGGCGCCTGGCGTCCGCACACGCTTCGTATTGCGGCACGCCCCGCCGGACGCGGCCATCGTCACAGCGAGCGCGACACAGATCAGCCACCGCTGCATGCACCGTTCCCTTCTCTCGTGGACGGACTGATCAGGAGGCCGGGTTGACGACCTCGACGATGCGGGGCACGAGCCAGCCGCCTCTGGCGCGGCGCCGCGACACGAACAACGCCCCGGCCAACCCGACGAGGAACGCGACTGCGCCGACGAGCATCATGCCGACGTCGCGGTTGATGCGAACGCCGAGCGCGCCGAGCAGCGGCCGGCTCACGAGCAGGCCGAGAATCAAGCACCCGAGCGGCCCGAGGAAGACGAGCGCACTCGACGCGAGCACCTGGCCGGAGCTCACCTCGAGCGTGACGAGCACGCCGGGCACCACCTCCGGCGGCGCGTCGAGCTCGACGCGCCTCAGGTGCGGCCGCCCCTCGACCGCGCTGCACGAGCAGTTCGTGCCGCAGCCGGCAGCCGGCGTCACCTGGATGAGCGCTCGACCGTCGCGGACATCTATGACCACGCCGCGTTCGCGCATTGTGATCACCTCCATATGCTCATAACCCATTCTCGGCGCGATGAGTTGCCGCAGCAAGGCTTTTGTCCCGACGCACGAGCGCCGTGCCCGCCCCGTTTCGCCTTGACGGCGCTGGAGAGGTGTGGGACGCTTTCGCGGTGTTCTCGACGAGAGAGCGGTGACCGCGTCCGATGGCTTTCTACCTAATCGCCTCGATCACCATTATCGCCATCGGCGTGCTGGCACTTCTGTGGCTGTACAATCCCTGGATCCGGCGGCCGTGGCTGCCGACCAGTGAGGCGCAAGACCGAGCCAGACGAGTCGCGCGAGACGCCGGCGGGCGCATCCCACTCGAGCGTGGCCGCGTCGTCGTCGACAAGGCCGCTCGTTCGCTCGAGCTGTTCGACGGCGACCGCCCGATCAAGACGTACCGCATCGCGCTTGGGACCAATCCCGGCGACCTGAAGCGCAAGGAGGGCGACGGCTGCACGCCCGAGGGCGCCTACACCATCTGCACCAAGAACGAGCGGAGCCGTTTCCACCTGTTTCTCGGGATCAGCTACCCAAACGTCGAGGACGCCGACCGCGGTCTGCGAGCCGGTCTGATCACGCGGCGGCAGCATCGCACGATCGCCGAGGCGATCGAGGCGCGCCGGCGGCCGCCGTGGGAGACGCGGCTCGGCGGCGAGATCGGCCTGCACGGCGGCGGCACGGGAAGTGACTGGACGCGGGGCTGCATCGCGCTGTCGGACCGCGACATCGAGGAGCTGTTCCTTCTGCTCGACCTCGGGGCCGAGGTCGTTATCGAACCGTAGGTGAGCTCGTGCGCCGATTTGTCAGCGGAGAGAACCTATTCCGCGGGCTCCGGCTCGCGCTGGTCGCCACGCTGGCGACCGCGCTGCACATGGCGTACGAGTACCTCGTCGTGCGGCGGGGCTACGTGGAGGCGCGCCTCGGCGCCGCGGAGATCACGCCTCGATTCATGCTCGACGTTCTCGGCGTGTTCGTCGCGCTGTTCATCTCAGCGACGGCCGGCTTCGCCTGGGCGAGGGGCCGGGGGCTGGCCGGCTTCGGCTCGTGGCGGCGGGTCAGACGCGACCTGGCGCTTATCGTGCCGATCGGCGCGGCGCTGGCCGTGCTGACGCTCCTGCTGCTCGAGCCGCTTCTGTACAAGCCGCTGCTCGCCGGCAAGCGCAACCCATTCCAGCCGCTCTTCGTCGGCGCATTCGAGGAGGTCATCTGCCGCTGGGGGATCTTCGCGATCGCGTTCCGGCTCTCGGGCAGGATCTGGGCGGGCGTGCTCACCTCGGCGCTGTTCAACGTCCTGCTGGCCGTCAACGGGCTGGTCAAGCTCATCGAGCACATGGAGGAGCCTGTTCCCGCCTGGCAGCTCGCCGCAATCGTTGCCGTCAAGTTCGCGCTCGCCGTCGGCTACGCGCTGTTCTACGTCCGCAAAGGGTTGCTCTCGACGATGGCGCTGCGGTTCGTCGCGGCGCTGCCGATGCCGCTGCTTGCGGCGTTCGGTTAGCGGGGCGTCTTGTGGTAGCACCGGCGGCCGCCCTGGAGCGGCCGCGGCGCCGGGGCAGAAAGAGGGGTTGACAGCGCCGGTAGAGTTTGCCACCGTTGTGGCGTCAGCGACTGGACAACGTGCGTGAAGGAGAATGCGGACCGCCGAAACGCATAGACAGTCGAGGACCCCATCTCGTCGAGGTGCCGGCCGGAAAACCTCCCATTTTCATGATCCACAGCCACCAAGAGGCCGGCGAAAAAATGCCTTGCGACGACAGGAGGGCACTGGTAGGGTTTTCGGGAACGTCGAGGGGTCATCATCATCGCGGGCCGATTACCAGCTTGACTGCCCGGGGACCGAATCGGACAATGGACGGGGTCTAGCCCCGTGAGACTTTTGGGCATAGGGAAACGATCCGAGTTAGAACCGGCAGGGAAGGAGGTGAGGACCTGATGTTGAAGAAACTCCTGATTCTGCTCTGTCTGGGCGCATTCTTCGTCGTGGCCACCGCTGCTGGCTGCGGGAAGAAGGCCGAAGAGGAAAACGGCGACCAGGAGGAGCCCGCGGAGGAGGAACCCGAGTAGGGCCTGTCAGCTCCGCGCTTCTCACTCTGCGACCAGGAACAGAGAGAACATCGACTCGCGAGTAGAGAATAACAAGGCAGCCCCGGGCCTCCGGCCTGGGGCTTCGCTTTGTCGCGAGCAGGGCCACAAGCCGCGGAACCGGTTGCGCTGCTCGTCGTTGGAAGCAATGGCGCGCGTGCGCCTCCGACAGCGGGCTGGTGGGTGATGCGATGACGGCCTCTGTTCGAAAGCTTGTCCGGCAGGTGTGGCCGGTGGTGGTGTTCGCCGTGGCGATGGCGTACCTCGAGTCGGCCGTCGTCGTCTACCTGCGTGAGATCTGGGGGATCGGCGACTCGCTCTTCCCCGTGCTGCCGATGTTCGAGGCCGACGAGTGGCTGATCCGCGTCGAGGTCGGCCGCGAGTTCGCCACGCTCGTGATGCTCATCACCCTTGCCTGCGCCGTGGCCCGGACGCGCGTACAGTGGTGGGCGGCGATCCTGATCGCGTTCGGCATCTGGGACATCTTCTACTACGTCTGGCTCGAGGTCTGCATCGGCTGGCCGGCCTCGCTCGGGGAGTGGGACGTGCTGTTCCTCGTGCCGGGCCAGATGACGGGGCCCGTCTACGCGCCGGTGAGCGTGTCGGCGCTCATGATCGTCGCCGGGATGCTGTTCCTTCACTGCGAGAACCAGGGGCGCCACGTGCGGTTCAACGGGCGGTTCTGGGCGCTGCTCGTGGGCGCGTTCGTTCTCATCCTCATCTCGTTCTACACAAACGGATTCCCCACGACGGGCGAGAAGGCCGAGGCCGACCTCACCTACTGGTGGCCGCTGCTGGTGGTCGGCGACGGCCTCGGCATCGCCGCCATGCTCACCGCCACCCGGAAAGAGCCTCACGCAAAGGCGCCAAGCCGCAAAGGGCTCCGCCGTCGCTGACGCTCCGGCGAAGAAGAATCCAGGAGACTCCTCTCCGCACAACGCCCCACAGTCGCGCGCCCTGTGGCGAACTTGCCCCGGCGAAGCCGGATCCCCTTTGCGTCTTTGCGCCTTTGCGTGAGACTCCTACTCCTGGTGCAGCACGCCGGCGTCGGAGAGAAAGCGGGTGAGCTCGTCCCAGTAGCCGGGCTGCTCGGTGAGGCCGATGTGGCCGCAGTCGTACTCGATGTAGCGCCCGTTCCCGGCGAGCTGCGCCAGCTTGCGGCCGTGGGCGACGGGGACGATGCCGTCGCGGGAGCCGTGCATGATGAGGACGGGGACCTCGAGCCGCTTCAGAACGCGATCGACCCGCAGCGGGTGCCTCACGAGAAAGGGCGGGACGAGGTAGCGGCGCGCCATCGAGACGACGCTCGTGAACGTCGATTCGAGGATCAGGGCGGCCGGCTTCCGCTCCGCGGCCAGCACAGCCGCGAACCCGCCTCCAACCGACCGGCCCTGGAACACGATGCGCGCGGCATCCACCTCCGGTCGCTCGACGAGCATGTCGTAGAAACGGACCGCGTCGGCGACGATCGTCTTCTGGCTCGGCCGGCCGTCGGCGTGGCCGTAGCCCCTGTACTCGGGCAGCAGCACCGAGCAACCCAGGGCGTGGTATCCGGCGACGAGGTCGTGCTGGAAGTCGGCCGTCTCGCCGTTGCCGTGGAAGAAGATCACGCACGGCGCAGGCTTCTCAGCACTCGCCCCGGGAGCCGGAAGATACCAGGCGAACGCCTTCCCGCCCCTCTTGAGGTCGAGCGTCAACTCGACAGCACCAAGCCAATAAGGGTCGTCGATCGGCCGCGGCGCCAAATGCCTGGGGAAAATGATCCTGCCCTGGAACAAGAAAAGCATGACGCACAGGATAATATAGACCCTGACGACAAACCAGAATACCCGGCGCACCCACCGCCTGCGCCAGAACAGCGGCCGCCTCGGCACTGACGCGTCCATGCCCGCCAGTCTCGCGCAAGGGCGCCTCGCCCACAAGGCGAAAACCGGACAGGAGGCCTCTCGCAGAGGCGCAGAGCTCGCAGAGAGCAGATCCGTGCTGATCCTTCCTCTGCGGGCTCTGCGGCTCTGCGAGAGGACTGCCTACCAGCCGGCGAGGAGGTTGTAGAGCATGTGGAGGAGGGTGGGGCCGAGGATGGAGCCGGTCTTTTCGCGCAGGGCGGCGAGGTAGAGGCCGCCGACGCCGGTCCAGACGACGCGGAACAAGACTTGCCACACGTCGAGGGGTGTCCCCTCGATGGCGGCGCGGTAGAGCGGCCCGAGGTGCCAGAGACCGAAGAGCATCGCGTTCCAGACGACGGGCCGGGTGAGCAGGCGCTTCGGGTTGTAGCGGCTCCCGGCGAGATCAACCAGGACGGCAAAGAGGAAGCCGCGGAAGATCAGCTCCTCGGCGAGCGGGCCGATGGTGAACAGGCCGATCCAGCCCGGCCGCGGCTGGTAGAACGGGTCAACGAGCCTGACGACGAGCACGTAGCCGCCCAGGAAGACGAAGCCGATGGCGTAGAGCCACCACACGCGCGCGTGGTCGCGCCACCGACCGAGCCGGACGCCGAAGGCACCGGGGTTGTAACAGGTGAGCGCGATCCCGGCGAGCAGGAGCATGTATCCGTGCGCGTTGCGCGGCCCAACGAGCCCGTCGAACCCGATCAGCCGCGTGACCCAGTAAATGGGCAGCGTCGCCAGGCCGAACGTGACCAGCAGGGCCAGGACTACTCTGTAGCTGCGCTCTCGCGCTCGGCTATCCATTCGCGAAGCCTCTCGAAGCCGTCGCCGTCGAGATCGAAAAGCGCCTCGTCCACGGGCGCGTCGAAGGCAACGTCGTCGTAGAGCTCGGTGTAGGGCTCAGGCAGGCCCTTCCACACCACGGCGCGGACGTACCCACCATCGGGATCGAGCCAGAGTTCCGCGTCCAGCTTTTGCCCCATGAGCACAAGCACATCGCATGGCTTACCGCCTGGGCCGGGTCGGCACCGGACCTCCACGTAGTCGGCCCGGCAGCGCTTCAAGAGGACGCTGACCGGCTCGACGGAATCGCGCCACTCGGGCGCCGTGAGGAAGACCGCGTGCGCGAGCGGCCCCTGCCACGGCCGCGGATCAACGGGCAGAACGAGCGCGCCAGCGACGTACTCCAGGCTGTCTCCGTCGTCGCGCTCGGACGTGCCCCTGCGGATGTAGTATCGGGTGCGCCCCCCGAGCGTGACCGAGCCCGCCATCTTGTGAAGGCCGCCGTAGGCGAGATCGAAGGTGCGCAGCCCGGACACCTCCTCAGACCCGGCGTCCTTGAAGTTCGGGTACTCCCCGACGATCTCGCGGACGGTCGCCGTGTAGGTGCGGCAATCGCCGTACCGGTCCAGCAGACAATCGAGGGCCGCCTTGGCGCCGAGGCCGTAGCGGCCGCCGTCGGTGGCGACGATGATGATACCGATGATGAGGGCGAAGGTGAGCTCGACGGCGAGGGGCCCTACGATCTTGGCCGAACGCGACTTCATACTGAGATCCTAGCCACAGATTGCACGGATCACGCAGATCATAACAAATACCTGCCGTCGCTGCGCCGATGAGGCGCGGCAGCGGCCATTATCCGTGCCCATCTGTGCAATCTGTGGCTGAGCTCTAGCAAGCTGCTGAAAAAACCCTGCCGGCGCCAGAGAATCTCCATCGGTTGCGGAATGCTTCTGTCGCC
>CAZCQN010000015.1:0-27351 GCA_964500825.1 uncultured Verrucomicrobiota bacterium
CCGGCCTGGTGGCTTCGGATGTGATGGAGAAGTTGGCGTCGCTGTGTAAGCGGCGGGGGTTCATCTACCCATCGAGCGAGATCTACGGCGGGTTCCAGGGGTTCTGGGACTACGGCCCGATGGGCGTCGAGCTCAAGAACAACATCAAGGCCGCCTGGTGGAAGAACATGGTCCAGGAGCGCGAGGACGTGGTCGGCATGGACGCGGCCATCATCGCGCACCCGCGCGTGTGGCAGGCGAGCGGCCACGTCGAGGGCTTCCACGACCCGATGGTCGACTGCCGCGAGTCGAAGGCCCGCTACCGGCTCGACCAGGTCATGGTCTACGTGCCGAAGGACGACGACGGCCAGAAGTTCCTGTTCGCCTTCCCCGAGGGCGACCCCGAGTCGATCGCCAAGAAGACGGAGAAGATGACCAAAGGCGCGTTCAACCCGGACGCCTGCACCGTCGAGCCCTTGACGCATATTGCCCTGGACCTGTATCCGCGCGTCGTCGGACCCGACACCAAGACGCCGGGCACGCTGACCGAGCCGCGCCAGTTCAACCTGATGCTCGCCACGCGCATCGGGGCGGTCGAGAGCAGCCAGACGGTCGCTTACCTGCGGCCCGAGACGTGCCAGGCGCTCTTCTATCAGTTCCTTAATGTACTGAATGACTCCAGGCAGCGTATCCCATTCGGAATCGCGCAGATGGGGAAGGCGTTCCGCAACGAGGTGACGCCCCGCAACTTTACGTTCCGCAGCCGCGAGTTCGAGCAGATGGAGATGGAGTTCTACGTCTCGCCTGACGCGGCAAAGAAGCGCGAGTGGCTCGAGTATTGGCGCGACGAACGGCACAAGTGGTACGTGTCGATCGGCGTCGGGCACGAGAAGCTGCGGTTCCGCCAGCACGAGCCGGACGAGCTGGCCCACTACGCCGCCTGGGCGTGCGACATCGAATATGAATACCCGTTCGGCTGGAAGGAGCTCGAGGGTATTCACGACCGCGGCGACTACGACCTGAGCCGCCACGCCGAATACAGCGGCAAGAAGATCGAGTACTTCGACGATCTGAGCAAGAAACGCTACGTGCCGCACGTCGTCGAGACCTCGGCCGGGTGCGACCGTACGCTGCTGGTGGTGCTGTGCGACGCCTACGCCGAGGAAGACGACCCCGAGCGCACCGTCCTGCGCCTGAGCCCCGTCGTCGCGCCGATCAAGGTCGGCATCTTCCCGCTGCTGCGCAAGGACGGCCTGCCCGAGAAGGCGCGCGAGGTGCAGCAGTCGCTCAAGTCGCATTTCACCGTCTTCTACGACGAGCTGGGCAACATCGGCCGCCGCTACCGCCGCCAGGACGAGATCGGCACGCCGTGCTGCGTCACCATCGACCACCAGACGCTCGACGATAGCACCGTCACGCTCCGCAACCGCGACACGCTCCAGCAGGTCCGCGCCCCCGTCGGCGGCGAGCTCGTGACCCACATCCAGCGCTTCCTGGACGAGATGGCGGCTGAGAAGTAACCTCAGCGGCTGAGAAGTAGCGCCGGCGTCGGGAGGAGCCAAGTGGGACAGACAAGAGGCGCCGAGCTTGTCGCGCCGCGCACGATCCGGCTGCGCAGTTGGCCTGAGCCGCCGCTCCGGCCGCACGAGGTTCTCGTCCAGGTGCGCGCGGCCGGCGTGTGCGGGACCGACATTGCGATCTACACCGGCGACTACCAGGTCCCGCTGCCGATTGTGCTGGGACACGAGTTCTGCGGCGACGTGACCGAAGTAGGCGAGGGCGCACCTGCGGATCTCGTCGGGCGGCGCGTCGTGTGCGAGATCAACAACACGTGCCTCGCGTGGCGCAGGGCCGATCCGTGCGCGGCGTGCCGGGCCGGTCGCCCGAACCATTGTACGAGGCGATCTGTTCTCGGCATTGACCGTGCACAGGGCGCGTTCGCGACGCACGTCCGCGTCCCGGAGGGATCGGTCCATCCGCTTCCCGACGAGGTGAGCGACGAGACCGCGATCTTCATCGAGCCGCTCGCAGCCGCCGTTCGCACGTTCGAGCTCTCGCCGTTCGCCGAGGGGAGCTGCATCGTCGTCCTCGGCGCCGGCCGTCTCGGCACGCTCGCGATCTGGGTGGCGAAGCAGCTCGGCGCGAACGTGATCGCCGTTGCGCGGTCCGAGAAGAGCCGCAAGCGGGCGCTCGACTTCGGCGCGGCGGCAGCCTTCGCGCCCGACGACCAGGGGCTTGAAACCGCCGTCTCGGACGCAACGGACGGCCTCGGCGCCGATCTCGTCGTCGAGGCGACCGGCGTGCCCGAAGGCTTCGAGCAGGCCATGCGCCTCGTGCGGCCGCGCGGTACGATCGCGCTCAAAACCACCTGCGGCATTCCGTCCGCCGGCGTGGACACAACGAAGCTCGTCGTCGATGAGATCACCGTCCAGGGCTCGCGCTGCGGCCCGTTCGACAAGGCGATCCAATTCCTTAGCAGGCACAAGCCGGACCTCGCCTCGCTCATCGAGCACACGTTCCCGCTCGACGAGACCGCCGCCGCCATCGAGGCGGCCCAGGATGCAGCCAAGGTGCTGATCAGGCCCACCGGCTAGGCGCCAGGCCCGCGGCCACCGGGCCCGCGATCGCGTTGCGCTCTGTTCCGTCTCCGGCTATACTTGCATCGTTGGGGTGTATACGAAATGAGTGACGCGATGAAAACGGCTTTCCTCATTCTCGTCGTCCTGTTGATCTCACCCGTCGTGACGGCCGGCGAGGAGCTGGAAAGCCGCACGATCGACAACCTGTTCAAGGAGGGCGCCGACGCCTACAACAAGAGAAAGGACTACGCCACGGCGCTTGAGCGGATGAGCCAGGTGCTCGAGGCCGATCCCGACTACGACCCTGCGCTCTACTACCGTGCCCGCGTTTACCTCTCAAAGGGCTACGTTGACCTCGACAAGGCGAGTGAAGACGCCGAGCGCGCCTTGGCGCTGCGGCCCGACGAGCAGCGCTACGTGTATCTGAAAGGCCGCGTCTTCGAGAAGCGCGGCGAGACGCAGCCGGCAATCGAGTGGTATTCGAAAGCCCTCGACAAAGGGTTCCATAGCGAGTCGCTTCGCGGGCGCATCAGGCTCTACCTGGAGATCGGCGAATACGAGAAGGCGCTGGCCGACTGCGACTGGCTCTACCAGCACGAGCCGAAATCTGAGACCAGGATACTGCGCGCGCGGGCGCTCCTTGGCCTCGACCGGTGCGACCAGGCTTTGGCGGAATGCAACAAGGTGATCACCTACAAGACAGAGGACAAGGTATGGGAGAAGGGGAACGCCCGGGAATACATGGCGCGCGCCCAGGTGTACATCAAGCTCGGCGAGTACGAGAAAGCGCACTTCGACCTGGCGACGGCGAGCTGGCTCGAGCGCGAGGAGGTGGAGCCGATCCTCAAGCTCGGCGACTTCTTCATGTTCCACCAGCCCGACTACCGTCAGGCGATCGCGTACTACACGGCCGTGATCGAGGTGGACGATTTGCACGAGCCCAAGTCGGCCATCCAGAAGGAACGCCACGAGCGGCCCATCGCGCGACTGCGCCGCGGCCAGGCCTACCTTGCGCTCGACGCGAAGCTTTTCGGCAAGAAGGCGCTCGCCGACTTCACGCGCTACATCAAGCTCGAGCCCGACGAGCCGCAAGGCTACGCCGAGCGCGCCAAGCTCTACCTGGCCTCGGGCGAGAACGACAAGGCGCTCGCCGACATCCGCACGGCGCTCGAGCTCGATCCCGACAACGCACAATACAGGGACATCTTCGATGCGATCGGCGGCACCGCCGAGGGACCTGATACCCCGCGTGGTGACCAAGGAACGGACACGACCGAATCCGAGGAGGCGCCACAATGAGAACAGTAACGTGGGGGCTGCATCCTGCCATTGCCGTTGCCGCGATTGCCGTCGCCGCGACGGCCGTCTTCTGCGCGCTCGATGGCGCGTGGGCACTCGACGTGGACGCCACCATGTCCAAGGCCGAGGCCCGGCTCGACACGGGCGATTTCGACGGCGCGCTGCGCGCTGCCGACGCCGTCGTCACGGCCGCCGGATCGAATCCGGAGGCATACCACTGCCGGTTCCGCGTGTACCTGGCGCGCGCTCAGGACGAGGACGCGCTCGCCGACATCAACCGGGCGATCGAGCTGGCGCCCGCGAACGCCAAGTACCTGGCGGCGCGCGGCGAGCTGCACCTCGCCAGGCATAAGCAGGACGCGGCGCTCAAGGATCTCGATGCCGCGATCGACGCCGACGACGCCTACGCGCCCGCCTACCGGCTCCGTGCCCAGTTGTACGTGGCGCAGAGGCGGCCCGAACTCGCGCTCGGCGACGCCATGAAGGCCGTTGACCTGTTGCCCGATGACGCGGCTGCGTACGTGGTTCGCGGCGACGCCTTCTCCATGACGAAGGAATACGCGAAAGCGTGTACCGACTACGTGAAAGCGACCAAGCTGGGCCCGGAATGCGCGGAGACATGGCGCGCGCTGGCCGTGCACAAGTTGAGAATGGGGAAGGAGCCGCGCCGCGCCATCGACACGCTCGACAGGGCCATCGCCCTCGAGCCGCTGGATGCCTCATCCCGCCTTCTCAGGGCCAAGGCGAGACTCGCCGCGCGCGACGAGTCGCTCATCCCGTTGGCGCTCGAGGACCTGGCTGAGGCAATCCGGCTCGATCCGGACAACTGCGAGGCCTACCTCACGCGCGCCGTCATTGAGCGACAGCGGGAGGAATACGCCTCTGCACTGGCCGACCTGCGCCGGGCGTTGGCGCTCGAGCCGAAGCACCCGGCGTGTCGGCAGCTCTGGGACACGATCCACAAGCAGGACAGCGAGCGGCTCATCAGCGAGGCCGAGACGTTCCTGAACAAGGGCAAGTACGACGAAGCGGCCGCCCGCGTCGAGAAAACGCTCGAGATCGACCCCACCAGCGAGGCGTTCCAGGAGGCGCTGCAGATCATCGAAGCGCAGCGCAAGCGCCGCAGCCGCTGAAGGAAAACGCCCTCGCGCTGCCTAGTTGCCGTCCGCGTTTGTGCGGGTCGGCTTGGCAAGCAGATCGGCGTTCGGCGGGACCTCGAGCAACCTGTGCGCGCGCGTGCCGCAGTCTGGACAAGCAACTGCGGGCCCGGCCGCTAAGTCCTCGGGCGTAACGGGGAAGATCAACCAGCAATCCGGGTTTGTGCACTGGTAAGCGAGGTAGGCGCTCTTGGCGCCGCACTCAGGGCATTCGTACGGAGCCCCGCCCCCGCCGACCCGGAAGCTCACCGCGAACACGTGGCCGCACTCGGTACACATGACGACCTCGGTCACGGTCCCCGCGTCCGGTCGCAGGACTCTCGTGTAGACGAGGTACCCGGCCAGAGCGACGAGGATCAACACGAGGGCTTTGAAACTGGTCGAGCGGGTCATCCGAAGCCCCTTGCCGCGAGCCGATGCCGGCGCCTGGGCCGCCTACGAGACCGAGCTCTTCGTATGATTCAGCAAGCCGCCGGCGACGATGATGTCCGCCTCGCGCCGGCTCAAAGGCAGCCGCATTTCAAACGTCTCGTTTTTCGTCAGGTTCCGGACCGCAAGCGTGCCGCGGTTCTCCTTGAGCGCGCCGATCACGCCGGCGATCTCAAGCCGGTCGCCTTGCTCGATCCGTTCGTAGTCGGCATCCTGCGCGAACTCCATCGGCAGGATGCCGAAGTTGATCAGATTGGCGCGATGGATTCGGGCGAATCCCTTCGATAAAACGCCCTGGACGCCGAGCGCCATCGGTGCGAGCGCCGCGTGCTCGCGGCTCGAGCCTTGCCCGTAATTGAGCCCACCGACGATGAAGCCGCTGCCGGCCGCGCGGGCGCGCTCGGCGAACGTCGCATCGACGCCGACAAACACGTAATTCGAGATCGCCGGGATATTCGACCGCAGCGGCAGGATCTTGGCGCCCGCCGGCATGATGTGGTCGGTCGTGATGTTGTCCTCGACCTTGAGCAGCACCTCGCCGCCCACGGTGTCCTCGATCGGCCCGCGCGTCGGGCACGGCTTGATGTTGGGCCCGCGGACGATTTCGACGCTGTCGGGGTCGTCGCTCGGCGGAATGATCATCGCGTCGTCGACGATGAACTGCTTCGGCGACTCGACCGCGGGCGGCTCGCCGAGCTCGCGCGGGTCGGCGATCTCGCCCGTGAGCGCCGACGCTGCGCACACCTCCGGACTGCACAGGTACGCCTGCGCCGTCGGGCTGCCGGCACGGCCGCGGAAGTTGCGGTTGAACGAGCGGAGCGTCACCCCGCCCGTCGGCGGCGTCTGTCCCATGCCGATGCAGGGGCCGCACGCCGACTCGAGGATGCGCGCGCCGGCGTTGATCAGATCGGCCAGGCCGCCCGAGCGTGCGATCATCTCGAAAACCTGGCGCGAGCCGGGACTTACCGTGAGGCTCATGCGCGGGTGGACGTGCTTGCCCCGGAGCATGCCGGCCACCGTCATCAGGTCGCGGTACGACGAGTTCGTGCAGCTCCCGACGCACGCCTGGACGCACTCGAGCCCGGCGATCTCGCGCACGGGCACGACGTTGTCCGGGCTGTGAGGCTGGGCGATGAGCGGCTCGAGGCTCCCGAGGTCGATCGTCAGCTCCTCGTCGTACGTCGCGTCGGCGTCCGGCGTGAGCTCGGTCCAGTCGGCGTCGCGCCCTTGCGCGCGCATGAAGTCGCGCGTCACCTCGTCGCTCGGGAACACCGACGTCGTTGCGCCGAGCTCGGCGCCCATGTTGGTGATCGTCGCCCGCTCGGGCACGCTGAGCGTCGCCACGGCCGGCCCCGTGTATTCCATCACCTTGCCGACGCCGCCCTTGACGCTCAAGCGGCCAAGCACTTCCAGAATCACGTCCTTCGCGGTGACCCACGGCGGGAGCTTGCCCGTCAGCTCGACGCCCACCACCTTCGGCATCGTCAGGTGGAACGCGCCGCCGCCCATCGCGACGGCCACCTCGAGCCCGCCGGCGCCGATCGCCAACATGCCGAGGCCGCCGCCCGTCGGCGTGTGGCTGTCGGAGCCAAGCAGCGTCTTGCCTGGCACGCCGAACCGTTCGAGATGGACCTGGTGGCAGATGCCGTTGCCGGGCCGCGAGAACAGGATGCCGTACTTGGCCGCGATCGACTGGAGGTAGCGGTGGTCGTCGGCGTTCTCCGTGCCGCTTTGGAGCGTGTTGTGATCGACGTAGCTGACCGACAGCTCGGTCCGCACCCGTGGGATGCCCATCGTCTCGAACTGCAAGTACGCCATCGTCCCGGTGGCGTCCTGCGTCAGCGTTTGGTCGATGCGGATCGAGATCGCCTCGCCCGCCTCCATCGTGCCGGAGACAAGGTGGCGCTCGATGATCCTCTGCGTTACGTTCTGCCCCACGGCCTTCTCCTCGTCCCCTGCAGAGTCCCGGCCAGGCAAGAAAAGCGGCCCGAACTCCCTCAGGCCGCCTCGAATGCGTTCCGACTATCGCGAAAAGCTCACGACTCGTCGAACTTGATCACTTCCTCGGGGCAATCCCCGGCGGCCTCCTTGATCGCATCCTCGTTCGCGTCAAGATTGGCCCCGTTGATCACCTTCGCCGTATCGGCATCCTCATCGAGCTCAAACACCTCGGGGCAGGTATCCGAGCACAGGCCGCACATCGTGCATCCTTCGTCGATCCACACGCGCGTGATAGCCATCTGGCCAACTCCTCTACCAACCAGTCCACTCGATGCGGCCGCCCCACTTGTGCGGCACTGACGGGCCGGGATGATACCAATCCCCGCCCGCAGAGCAAACACTATTTTCGCCGCTGGCGGTTACGCCGCTAGTCCAGGCCTTCGGAGTCTCGAAGGCGTATCATGCTTGGCGCACATGCGATCCCGCTGCCCCGCGAGCCCAGCCCGCGCAGCGGGCGACATGTTCTGGCCACGGGCGTCAGCCCGTGGGATCCGGAGCGATCCGGCGCGAGCCCCCACAGGGGGCGACATGTGTGTGCGAGGCCTTGCAGATGTCGCCCCCTGCGGGGGCTTCGCGTTGTGTCGTGACCCTTCTCCACGGGCTCACGCCCGTGGCTACAATAGGCCGCCCCCTGCGGGGGCTTTCGGTATTGGCGCGCTTGTTGCCTCAGCCTGTGGTGACGCTCGGTGGCCACGCTTGGCTGCTCTCGGCCGCGGCGTGCGGCGTTCGCGCCGTCCCGCCCAGACGAGCGCCCCTGGGCACACAACGGAAATGCGTCATCGTAGTCACGAGCTCATGCCCTAGTACTTACGCAGGATGCCGATGACGATGCCCTGAATCTCGATGTCGCCGGTCTTCTTATCGATGGTGATCGGATCGAGGTCGGGGTTGGCGGGTTGGAGGCGGATGCGGGCGCCCTCGTCGAAGTACTTCTTCAGCGTCACGTCGGTGCCGTTGAGCAGGGCGACGACCGTCTGGCCGTTTTCGGCCGTCGGCCGGTCCTCGATAATGACGAAGTCGCCGTCGCGAATCTGTTCGTCGATCATCGAGTTGCCGCGGACCTTTAGCACGTACGTGCTGCCGCCGCCGAGCAGCTCCTCGGGCAGACCCATCTGCTCGTCCTCGGGGATCGCCTCGATCGGCTCGCCGGCGGCGATCGTGCCGACCAGCGGCACCTGGACGATGCCCGAGCGGTTGAAGTCCGTCGTCGGCGCGAGCTCGATCGAGCGGCTCTGGTTCGGCTCGCGCCGAATGACGCGCTTACGCTCGAGGGTGAGCAGGTGCTTGTGCACGGTGGCAAGCGAACGGAGGTTGAAGTGGCGCCGGATCTCGTCGATGCTCGGCGCGTAGCCGTAGCTCTCGATGTGCTGCTTGAGGAAGTCGAGGATTTCCTTCTGGCGCTTTGTCAGGTACATGGCCGCGGCACCTCCGCCGTGGTGATGCAGGATTGCGGACCTCTTGGAAGCTTTGTTAGGCGAATGTGGAGCGAACGTCAAGGGAAAAATGTTGCCGTTTTTGCCTCTTGTTTGGTAGCGTCAATGAGGAGAGTTAGGGAAGGAATCCGTCGTGAAGTCACCGCGATCGCGCCTCCTCCTGCGGACGCTCCATGCCACCCTCTTCCTGGGCCTTGTGCTCGTGGGTTCCGGCTGCTCGAAGGACCGTCGAGCCAAGTCGACCAGGTACCTGAGCGATGGCGAGGACGCGATCGCCCGCGGCGACATCCGTGCGGCCATCGTCTGTCTCGAAAAGGAGATCGAGGTCAACCCGAAGAACGCGACCGCCTACCTCCGCCTCGCCCTCATCTACGAGCACCTGCACAAGGACCGGGCGCAGGCCGCCCACTACTACGAGCAGTACTTCCGAATCGAGACGAACGAGGCGAAACGCAAGCGCGTCGAAGCCTGGCGTCGACGGCTCGACGAGACACCGGCGGTCCTCACGCCTTCGCCCGACACCGCGGCCGAAGGTGAGGTGGGCACGGTGGCCTCGGCGCGCCAGGAGCTGGAAGCCGCGCGCCGCCGGGTGCAGGAGCTTGAGAAGTCGAACGAGGAGTTCGCCGCCAAGGTCATCGAGCTCGGGGAGATCCGCGAGCAGCTCGAGGCGGCGAAGGACGGGACCGACCAGCTCGCCAGCCAGCGCGACGCGCTCAACAAGCAACTGGACGCGCGCACCGAGAAGATCACCTCTCTCCAGAACGAGCTCGGCGAACTGAAGGCCGAGTCCAAGGCAGGGGAGGAGACCTCGGGCAGCCGGATCGCCGATCTCGAAGCCACCATCAAGTCGCTCGAGGAGGACAAGAAAAAGCTCGCGGCACGCCTCGAGGAGCTCGAGGCGGAACGCAGCCGCTCGGGACGGCGCTCGCTGTCGCGGAAGCTCGACGAGACGCGGCGCGAGCTCAAAGCCGCCAAGGACCAGAACGCCCAGTACGCCGGCCAGATCGAGCAGCTCCAGACGCGCATCGCGCAGCTCGAGGCCCAGGCCGACACGTCCGGCACGGGCGGCGGCCGCACCGTCATCCACGAGGTGCAGGTCGGCGAGACGCTCCGGACAATCTCCCAAAAATACTACGGCTCCAAGGAACGGTACCTCGACATCTACGAGGCCAATCGGGACGTCATTGCCAACGCCGATGAGATCAAGGCCGGGCAGAAGCTGGTGATCCCGCTCGAGGGCGCGCGATGATACGCCGGTGCGCACATCACGCGGCTCGGGCCGCCATCGTGCTCTGCGTGCTGGCCGTCGTCGGCTGCGGCACGTCGAGCAACACGGGCCGCCGCTACAGCATCCACCTCCAGCGCGGCATCGAGGCGTACGAGCGCGGCGACTACGGCCGCGCGCTCAACGCGTTCCGCAAGGCGCTCCAGTTCAATCCGGATGACCCGAAGCTGTACCTGTACATCGCCGAGCTCCACGACGACTACCTCAAGGACAAGCTCAAGGCGATCGACTACTACAACCGGTTCCTCGAGCGGAGCAAGGACGAGGCGCTCAACGAATGGGTGAAGCAGTGGATCGCCCAGGCCGAAGCCGACCTCGCGGGCGAGACGCCCGGATCCGAACTCGTCACAACCCAAGACCCCGAGCAGAAGATCCGTGAGCTTCAGACGAAACTCGCTCAGGCCCTCATGGTGGTCGACAAGTACCGGGCCCAGGTGGGCGAGCTCAAGAGCACGCCCAGCACGCGAGCCCGCGCGCCGCTGGTACCGTGGCTCGTTGCGGGGCTCTGCGGCGGCGTGGCTGTCGCCGTGTTGGTGCTGGCCCACATGGGGTGGCTCGGCGCCGGAGCGGGCGCCGTGCTGCGCCGGCGGCCCAAGGAGCCCGCGTTCGACGAGCAGTTGGTCGTCGGCCGCTACTTCTGGGTCGAGAACGAGTTCAACCTCGGCACCGTCTCGATCGATCGCGAGAACGGCCGCCTCCGGGTCGAGTCGACCTCGCTGTCCACCAACGCCCGCTCGGTCGGCTACGGCCGCCTCGACAAGGACACCCTGAAAGCCGAGCTCACCGACGAGAGCGGCCTGAAAGCCCCCACCGTGTTCCGCTTCGCGCCCGACGGCATGAGCTTCACGGCCGAATGGACCGACGACCTCGGCCCCGGCGTGGCCATCGGCGTCCGCGAACGCTGAGTCCTCGACCGAGACGAGCGAGTCCACATTTCTCACAGCGCATCCACGTGGGGTCGTCCGGCGTGAGCCGCGTAGCGGCGTCTGGCAGTAGCCTCGGGCGCAGATCCTCCGGAGCCTTGGCGAAGGAGGGCGAGCCCGTGGGAAGGGGGATCAACAAACACCCCGATCCCCGTCAGGGGCGATTCGTTTTAGAGCGCACGCGTCCTCAATCGCCCCTGACGGGGCTCGGTTCGTTCTCGGGCTTCTGAATCCACGGGTTTGCGCCTGTCCGACGCGAAGCGTCGGCGGCTACTATCAATCGCCGCGGCGCGGCTCGTCGAGGAAGACGACGTGCGGCTGTGAGAAATGCGGACTAGAGCAGGTGACTGTGCCCTTTTTTGAGGGGTGACCATGGCGGCGAACTTGCCGCGCGACGTACCCGAGCCACGCCCGAGCCGTTGAATAGCACAGGGGGTCGGTCCGTCTACTCTCAAAGAGAGCTGGTCCACACGGGAGAGGCATGATGGCGCGCGTTCTTGCCCTTGTTCTGTTCCTTGCAGCACTGCCCACCTTCGCGACGACCGAGCGAGTCCACCCCACCGAACGAGACCGGATCGTCGAGGCCGTCGACGCCCTCGGCTCGAGCAGCGAGTCCAAGGTCGAGGCCGCCCGCGCGTTCCTGATCGAGGCCGGCGACAAGGCGCTCGCGTTCCTGCTGGACGCGCTGGAGATATCAGGTTCGGAGCCGATCCGGGTCGAGGCCGCCACGGTGCTCGGCGAGCTGCGCAACGAAGGGGCGCTCACGCCGCTCTTCGTCGCGTCGCAGGTCGACCCGAGCCCCCGCGTGCGGATGGCCGCCGAGCTCGCGCTCGAACGCCTCATCGCCGACCTGAACACGCCCCGGCCCGAGGACGTCCGGACGCGTGACTACGAGAAGGTCACACGTGGCACGATCATCGAGCTCAAGAAACGCCTCAAGAGCGATCCCGACCCGAGCGTGCGTGCCCACGCTGCACGCAGCCTGGGTATCTACGGCGAGGAGCGCGACCTGGAGTTCCTGTACGGCCGCGCCAAGCGCGACAAGACCGCCGCGGTGCGGGCTGCCTGCTTCGAGGCAATCCGGCGGCTGACCTATCCGATCGTGCTCGCGCGCGACTTCCGCTCCCTGAGCCGCGATCCCGCACAGCGCCCGCGCAACCCGATCGCCGTGAGCGCGACGAAGGCCATGCTCAGCCTGTTCGACGACGAAAACGACACGGAGGTCCGCGTCGCCATCGTCGAGAACCTGACCGAGTGCGTCTACCCGATCTTCCTGCTCGGCGAGCGGCGGTTCCGCAGCCGCGCGCGGCCGGGCGGCAGCGCCGGCGCGTTCGACGACCACCGGTGGGTCATTGAGGAAGTAACCGACGAGTTCACGCGCGACCTCGAGCAAGCCGACTCGTTCGACCTCAAGCGCGCCGAGATCACGGCCCTCGTGTGGCTCCTTTCGGCCTACTACCGCGTTGGCGACGTCCAGCTCCACGACGAGATCCGCCGCCGCCTCACCCGCGAGGTGCGCCGAGGCTTCCTGTTGGGCACGAGCGGCTACAGAGATCTCCTCATCCAAGTGCGCGTCGACCGCCACTACCGCACAAGCCCGCCGGACAACGACAAGCTCGCCAAGCGTGTCACGGACGTGCTCAAGGAGATCTACCTCAACGACTCGAACTGGCGAGTCCGCGCGCTCGCGGCCGAGGGGATCGGCCTTTTCGGCGGCCGCTCCGACTCGATTGCGCTCGCCAAAGGTCTCAAGAACGAAACGAACGCCGAAGTCTGGGAGGCGACGATCATCGCCCTTGGCCGGCTCGACAAGGCGTCATCGGCAACGGACCTTCTTGGCGTGTACCTCAATCCCCAAGCGCCCGTCGAGGTGCGGGTCGCCGCCGTGCGCGCCATCTGCATGATCAACTACCCGAAGGAGACGCATCGGCTCGCCGGGCTGCTGGCGCTCGAAACGGACATCGACGTGCTCGTGGCCGGTATCGAGGCGCTCGGCTTCAACCGCGACGACGACACCGCGCAGGCGCTGTTCCAGTTCCTGCGGCACGCCGAGCCTGAGGCGCGGGCCGCGGCGCTCGAAGCCCTCCGCTACAACCCACACAAAGGATCGGCCTCGCTGATCGCGTCGCTGCTGCTTACGGACCCCGATGCCGCCGTCCGCGCAGCCGCCGCGCCGACGCTGACGGTCTTGGCCGGGGACGCCGCCGCACCCACGCTGACACGCGCGCTCAAGGACGACGACCCCGGCGTCCGGCGCGCGGCAGCCGTCGAGCTCGGCTTGCTCAAAGCAGCGAGCGCGGTCGATGCGCTCATCGCCGCCGCCGTCGGGGATGTCGACGCCGACGTCCGCATCGAAGCGGCACGGTCGCTCGGCGACATTCGCGACCTGAAAGCGGTCGAGCCCCTCGTGCGCCGCGCCATCATCGAAGATGCGTTCGAGAGCCGGCGCGCCATCTACGAGGCGCTCCTGGCCATGCGGCAGCCGCACACCGTCATCGTCGCGATCTGGGCCAAGCTGCCCGAGCTCATCAAGGACAACCCGACCGTCCACGACGAGTTCCAGCAGCTCCTCCTCTACCTGCGCGAGCAGAGCCTGGGGCACAACATCCAACTCCCCCGCTGAGTGAGGCGCGCGTGACGACCGCCGCGCCGCCCGCGGCACGATTTGCCTTGCCGACGAGACGGCCGATGATAGAATGCCGCGGCGACGAGGTACGGGCCGATGCACATTCGCGGCGACACACAACTGACCGGTCTGTTCGGCTACCCGATCGCCCACACCGCCTCGCCCCCCATGCACAACGCCGGCTTCGAAGCGCTCGACATCCCGTGGGTCTACGTCCCGCTCGAGGTGCGGCCCGACCGCCTTGGCGAGGCCGTCCGCGGCGTCGTGGCGCTCGGTTTCCGCGGCGTCAACGTCACCATCCCGCATAAGCAGGCCGTCGTCGAGTTCCTCGACGAGCTGTCCGACGAAGCGGACCTGATCGGCGCGGTCAACACGGTGCGCATCGCCGGCGACGGCACATGCGAGGGGTTCAACACGGACGGACGCGGCTTCGTGCGCAGCCTTCGCACCGAGGCCGGGCTCGAGCCGGCCGGCAAGACGTTCTTCGTCATCGGCGCGGGCGGCGCCGGACGCGCCATCGCGACGCAGCTCGCGCTCGACGGCGCCGCGCGCCTCAGCCTGTGCGACACCGACGCGCCGCGCGCCGAAGCGCTGGCCGAACGCATTGCCCAAAGAACTTCGTCGAAGAGCGTCGAGCTGATACCGCATGAAAATACGGCGATTCGCGACGCCGTGGCGCGCGCCGACGTGTTCGTCGATGCGACCCCGCTCGGCATGCATCAGGGCGACGCGACGAGCATTCCGCTCGACGCGCTCCGGCCCGGAATGCTCGTCGTCGATCTCGTCTACAACCCGCCCGAGACGCCGCTGCTCGCCGGCGCGAAAGCGCGGGGCTGCATGACGCTCGGCGGTCTCGGCATGCTCCTGTTCCAGGGCGTCGAGGCGTTCGAGCTGTGGACCGGACGCGAAGCGCCCGTCGAGGTGATGCGCCGCGCACTTCGCTCAGCCGTGTACGGAGCGGAGTCTGACGCTGAGGAGACCGCGTGATG
The DNA here is from genome assembly GCA_964500825.1 of uncultured Verrucomicrobiota bacterium. Lineage (GTDB taxonomy): Bacteria > Auribacterota > JABMQX01 > JAFGEW01 > JAFGEW01 > CAYUZG01. Next base: position 14,701 of record CAZCQN010000015.1, read on the forward strand.
TCGCTCGAGACGCTGCTCATCGTCGTTGCATTCATCTTCGGCTGCGTCTGGGGCAGCTTCTTCAACGTCGCCATCTACCGGCTGCCGCGCGAGATGTCGCTCATCATGCCGGGATCCCATTGCTTCTCATGCAACACGCCGATCGCCTGGTACGACAACGTCCCGCTCGTGAGCTGGCTCGTCCTGCGCGGCAAGTGCCGCCACTGCGGCGCGCCGTTCTCGTTCCGCTACTTCTTCGTCGAGCTCCTGAGCGGCCTGCTTTTCATGTTCGTCATGCTCAAGTACATGGACGTTGTCACGGCGCAAGGTCAGGTCGTCGTCGGCGTCATCGCCATCGTGCTGCACTGCTGCCTGGTCGGCGGCTTCATCGTGCTGACGTTCATCGACTTCGACCACAAGATCATCCCCGACGGCGTCACCTATCCCGGCATGGTGCTCGGCCTCGTCGCCTCGTTCGCCGTGCCGGCGCTCGTCGCCCGCTTCCCGGCCAATGGGCCCGACGTGTCGCATTGGCGCGGCCTGCTGCAGGGCGCCATCGGCCTCGGCGTCGGCGCCGCCATCATGCTGTTCATCGCGGTGGCCGGCAGGGCGGTATTCAAGAAGGAGGCAATGGGCGGCGGCGACGTCAAGCTCATGGCAATGATCGGCGCCTACATCGGCTGGCAGCTCACACTGCTCGTGGTCTTCCTCTCGTGCCTCGTCGGCACGCTCGTCGGCGTCTCGCTCATCATCGTCGGCCGGATTCGGGGCGTGCGGCTTATCAAGCCCCTGCAGGCGATCGTCGACAGCGACGCCGACCCGGCCGCGCGCAACAAGGCGCAAGAGCAGATCGACGCGCTCGTCGAGCAGCAAACCGGCTGGTCGTCGCAGATCCCGTTCGGCCCGTACCTCGTCCTCGGCGCGCTCGTTGCTTTCTTCTTCGGCCCGCAGCTTATTCGATGGTACTTCGGCCTGTTGCACTCGCCGGAGGCACTCGAACCGCTCCGCCAGACGCTCAGCCTGCTGCTGTGAACGCCGAGTCGATTTCGGCTTGTCTGGCGGGTAAGGGATTGCGCGCTAGTCGATGTTCTCGACGGCTTCTTGCGCGGTTTTCCGGACGCCGGCGTCGGGATCGTTCGCCGCCAGCTCTTCAAGGGCGTCGAGCGCCTTCCTGCTGTCGAGCTCGCCGAGGGCGGAAGCGACGCTCTTGCGCACGCCCGCGTGCTCGTCGTCGAGCGCGTCGATAAGCGGCTTCACGGCCTTCTTACTCCCGATCCGCCCGAGGGCCGTGGCGACGCTCTCGCGCACCGGGGGCTTCGGGTCGCCGAGCAGCTCGATCAGCTTGTCGAGCGCACGCCGTTCCTTCATCTCGCCCAGCACGCGCGCGGCCGCGGCGCGCACCGGGTCGACGGGATCGGACAACGCCTGGATGAGCTGCGGCCACGCACGCGTCTCGTTCATGTCGAGGAGGGCCTGCGCAGCCTTCTCCTGCACGCGCCAGTGTTTGTCGTCGACGAGGGCCTGCGCAATCGCCGCCCCCGCGCGCCGATCGCCGATCAGCACGAGCGCTTTGATGGCGGCAACACGGTTCTCCCAGCTCGCGTCGTTCGCGAGCATGGTCGAGAGCGGTTCGACCGCCTGACGATCACGCAGCGCGCCCAGCGCCGCGGCCGCCTGAGCACGCACCACGGCTTCCGGATCGCGCAGCGCCTGGATCAGCAATCGCGCCGCCGTCTTGACGTCGAATCGGCCCAGGGCCTTGGCGCACGTCGCCCGTACCTCAGGGTCGCGGTGGCGCGTCAGCGCGTCCTGTATCATGGTAACAGCCGTCTGGTGCGCCGTCTCTTCCGTGACGCCGATTTTGGCGAGCACCTCCATGTCTTCGGAGTCGAGGAGCTGCCACGAGTCTTCGGCCGCAACGACGCTCGACGACACGCCGAGGACACAGGCAAGCAAGACGAGCAGAAACACAGTCCGGATTGGCAGGGCGGCTATCTGCATGTGATGATCCTTACGCCCGCGTTGCTGTCTCTAAGAAGCTAACGAAACTGCCCTATGATACGTCCCGCGTCGACGTGCGCCAACACCGTTTTTCGGCCTCCGTGCGGCCACCCCCCTTGCGCGCGGCGGCGGCAACGAAGTATGCTCCTGCCATCACGCTCGGTCACACACGTGATTCAAAATGACGAGCAATGGCAATCGGACCAGCACCCGAACGACTCATTGACCACACACTCCTGCGGCCCGACGCGACGACGGCCGACGTCGAACGCCTCTGCGAGGAAGCCGCCGCATACGGCTTCTGGGCCGTGTGCGTCCAGCCGGTCCACGTCCAGCGCTGCGTCACGCTCCTCGAGAACGCCGATGCCCGCGTCGCGACCGTCGCAGGATTCCCCCTTGGCGCCGCACTGCCCGAAACGAAAGCGTTCGAGGCGAAACGCGCCGTCGAGCTCGGCGCGCGCGAGATCGACATGGTCGTCAACATCGGCGCCTTGCTCGATGGCGACGAGAAGCGGGTCGCCGACGACATCCGCGCCGTGCGGGAAGCGTGCGCGCACGGCATCGTCGTCAAAGTGATTCTCGAGACCGGCTACCTCGACGACGCGCAGAAGCGCGCCGCCTGCCGGATCGCCATGGCCGAGGGCGCCGACCACGTAAAAACGTGCACCGGCTTCGGCCCCGGCAAGGCGACCCCCGAGGACGTCCGCCTCATGCGCGAGGTCGTCGGCCCCGAGTTCGGCGTCAAGGCCGCCGGCGGCATCCGCACCAAAGACACCTTCTGGACCATGGTCCGTGCCGGCGCCAACCGCATCGGTACCAGCTCCGCCGTCGCCATCATCGACGAGATCCGGCGCGACACCGAAGCAGATCCTACGTAGGAGGTGCGCAAGATGAAGACGTTTGTCCTGTTCCTTGTTCTTGTCGCGGTCGCGGTCGGTGCTTACTACGTGTGGCAATCAAGCGAGAAGATCGAGGTTGTTGTTGTAGAATACACCGTCGAGATCAACGGGGCGCAGATTACTGAACGCGACTTCGTTGCGAAGGACCGGGTGCGGGCGGAGACCGAAGCCCCCGACGGCAACTCGATCGAGATTGCACGGCTTGACAGGGACGAGGTTTGGATCGTCCACGAAGACAAGAAGACGTGTGACGTCCTCGAGATCGAGCCTATCCTGAAAGCCGCGGACAGGTTGGGACAGCGCACCCTTGAGCGGTGCAGAGCGGACCCGAACTGGGCGGGCCGGATCCACGCACTGGAATCCTATCTAAACGGCAGTTATGAGATGTGGGCATCGCCCAACACGGTGTCACGACACGGATACGAGTGCAGGGAAATCAGAGTTCAGCTCGGCTCGATCGTGCGCCTACGCGAACTCATAGCAACGGACGACCGGATCCCTGATACCGGTGGCCGCGCCGGCGATGCCATGGCCGCCGCCACTGTGGGCGCGCTCGCGGCGGGATCGCGCCACCTGGGTCGCAAGAGGCGGGCATTCGGCAACCTCTGCGTTTTGCAGGAAGGGTGGTTCGATTTCCCCGGCTTGGTCCCGAAGTTCCACCTTGTGAGGAAGCTCGACAGCATTCGCGTCAAGAAGGTTGACAAAAGCCTGTTTGAGATCCCCAAGGGCTACCGTGTCAGACGAATCGGAGGAGACTAAGTCCACACCAACGCCACCGTGCACATCTTGCGCGAGATCGAGGAGGAACACGCCGGATGATAGGAACCGATCCGAAACCCGTCTCCGTGCTCTCCGTGCCCTCCGTGGTTGCCTTTTCCTGTCTTAACCACGGAGGGCACGGAGAGCACGGAGTAATGGAGACGGAGTGAGTGGAAGATCGTGTTCGGCAGGGAACCGTTGAGCGCGTCGACGCGACGCTGAGCCGCGTCCGGGTGGGCGAGGAGCTCGTCGACTGCACGGTCCGGCGCAAGCTGGTCAAGTTCGCCAAAGGGACCAAGACGATCGTCGTCGGCGACCGCGTCGCCATCGAGCAGACCGACCGCGGCGAGTGGGTCATCGCCGAGGTGCAGGAGCGGCGCTCGCAGCTCGCACGGCCGGACTTCCGCGGCCGGACCGAGCGCGTCATCGTCGCCAACGTCGACGAGCTCGTCGTCGTCACCGCCGCCGCCGAGCCTGACTACAAGACCGGCCTGATCGACCGCTACCTCGTCATCGCCGAACGTTCCGGTTTCCCCGCCGTCGTGTGCGTCAACAAGATCGACCTCGCTGATCGGGCGACGATTGAGGAAGCGCTCGGCTTCTACGCCGGCATCGGCTACCCCGTGTTCTACACGAGCGCGCTCGACAGCACGGGCCTCGACGAGCTCCGCGCGCAGCTGACCGGAAAGGTCTCAGTCCTCTCCGGCCACAGCGGGGTAGGGAAGTCGTCGCTCATCAACTGCCTGATCCCGGGCGTCGAGCTGCCGACGAGGGAAGTGAGCGACGTCACCGGCAAGGGCCGCCACGTCACCAGCGCCGCCACCATGTTGGCACTCCCCGTTGCCGCCGAAGCCGGAGGCTTCGGCCAAGCGACGCAAAGCGTCGCCGGATACATCGTCGATACGCCCGGCATCCGCGTGTTCGGCCTCATGGGCCTTCTTCGACACGAGCTGTGGCATTTCTTCCCCGAGTTCGTCCGCTGCCAAGGCCAGTGCCGGTTCCACAATTGCGTCCACCTCGACGAGCCCGGCTGCGCCGTCAAGGCCGCGCTCGAAGCCGGCCAAATCGCCGAATCCCGCTACACCTCCTATCAGCGCCTCTACGAAGACCTCCCCGCCGCCGAATGGGAACGCGAATAGCCGCGTCGTGGGTTGCCTCGGTCGCACCAGCGATGTAGGGCGGGTCGCCCTCGGCCCGCCGAAACCGCGAAGCGGTGACGGAAGCGCCGTAGGCGGCATTTCGTGTCGCGCCTATGGCGCTGCGGCGGGCCCAGGGGGACCCGCCCTACATCAATCCGTTGTGAAAGTCTTCACTTCTTCCTGACCGCTTTGCCGCACCACGGGCAGTACGACCAGAAGCCGTCGGCGATCCCCCAGCCGCACGACGGGCACTTCGCCTTCGAGCCGGGTACGCGCCATTTCTTCGTCACGCGCCGGTGGCACCACGGGCAGTAGCGCATGAACGGCATGAGGCTTTTCCGTGAGCAGCCCGCGTTCGAGCACCGCGCCTCGTACCGGACGTCCGGGTATTCGCGGTCGCTCTTCGGCCCGATCCGCCCGCCCCAGCACCACGGGCAGTAGGCCCAGTCGGCCTTCACGCCGCGCTTGCACCGGGGGCATCGGGCCGGGAAGCTCGTCTTGTCGCGGTGCGTCGTGCGTCGCGTGCCGCACCACGGGCAGTGGCCCATCACCTCCGAGACCGGCCCGCCGCACTTCGCGCACACGAACCGCGTCCCGAGCGCCTTGCCGAACGTCCGCTGGAACTCTTTCGTGCGGACTTCGCGCCAGTCGCGCGTCTTCGGGGGCTGCCTGCGACGGCGTTGCGCAGCAATCCGGCGCAACGCCTTTGGCTTGACCCGGAGGAACGCGGCCAGCATCTGCTCCGCGTCCCGGAAGCGTTTCCGCGGATCGACCTGGATCGCGCGCCGCAGCAGGGCGATCATGTCCGCGTGCAGCCGGCCGCGCAGCCGCTCGTAGCCCGCCAGCGGCCACTCGAACGGCCACTCCGGCAAGCGTCCGGAAAGCATCCGCCACAGGACGAGCCCAACTGAAAAAACGTCCGAGCGCAGCGACGGCTTGCCCATCGCTTGCTCGGGCGCGATGTAGCCGACCGTCCCCGTGCCCGAGCCTTTCACCGTTCGCTGCGCCACGCGCGCCACGCCGAAGTCGGTGAGCCGGAGCTGGCCGCCGCTGTCGACGACAAAGTTATCCGGCTTGATGTCGCAGTGGATAATCCGGTGCCGGTGCGCGTAGGCGACGCCCTCGAGCATCTGCTGGCAGAAATCGAGCACCGTGCGTCGCGGCAACCGCATCGCGAGCCGGGCCGTCAGCGTCCCCTCGCCGAGCGGGAAGACGATGACGAACTGGCCGTCGATCATGCTCGCGTCCTTGACCGGCAGGATGTTCGGGTGATCGAGCGTCGCCGCCAGCCGCACCTCGCGCCGGAAATCCTCGAGCAGGTTGGCCGTCACCAGGTGCGCGTGCGGCACCTTGAGCGCCACCCGCCGCCCCTCGACCGTATCGAGCGCGCGATACACCACGGAAAAACCGCCCTCGTCGAGCCGCCGCTCGATCACATACTTCCCGACCTTTTGCCTCGGCTTCAGCACCGCCGCCATCCTTGTCCCATGTCACAGCCCGCCATTCTCCGCGCCCGCCGATGCCATGTCAACCAAACCGCACCCCGACGCGCCCTCCAGCGCCCACCTCTGCCGCGCCAGCGCTGTAGGGCGGCCGCCCCTGCGGCCGCCGAAGGCCCCAAACGCCACGCAAGACGCGCCAGCGTTGTAGGGCGGGTCGCCCTCGGCCCGCCGGAACCGCGAAGCGGTGACAGAAGCGCCGTAGGGGGCATGTCGTGCCGCGCCTATGGCTGCCGCCGGGGAGCCGGCGGACCTGCGGCCGGCGTCGCGCGTTCCGCGCGCGCGGGCACCCGCCCTACATCCCCGCACCACGCCTTGCCTCCCCGCACGAACCCACGCCCGACACATCATATCCTGATAGATATTGCCACCGGCTTCAGCCGGTGGTTGGCAGGCCTCCCCCGAATCCCCCAGCCGGCTTCAGCCGGCTTCCCGACAAACGCCTTCAGGCATGATCCGCCAGCGGCTAAAGCCACCTGTGAAAAAGCACGCTGAAGCGCGCTCCAGGAATGGGGACTTCGGCCACCGCAACCCACCGGCTGAAGCCGGTGGCAACGAGGCCAAGCTGGACGCTGAAGCGCCCACAACCGCGAACCTCAAGACAAATAGGTATTGCCACCGGCTTCAGCCGGTGGTTGGCGGGCCACACCCCAATGCCGCCAGCCGGCTTCAGCCGGCTTCCATACAGACGCCTTCAGGCATGATCCGCCAATGGCTAAAGCCCCCTGTGAAAAAGAACGCTGAAGCGCGCTCCAAGAATGGGGGATTTGGCCTGCCGCAACCCACCGGCTGAAGCCGGTGGCAACCAGGACAACGTGGACGCTGAAGCGCCCAAGGACGCACCAGGCCGCTGAGTTGACACGCGTGCCGCAACGGTGCAGAGTGTTCCATCATGCGGTGGGTCCCGGCTCCAGGGGGTCGTGTCATGGCTTTGCTGAAAGCGGCGCTGTGCGCCAGCGCAAGGATTACCCGACGTGTTCGCCTGCTCTTCAAGCGATCCTGGTCCGGCAAGAGAGGGCGCTCACCTAGTGGCGGCCAGCGCCATGAAGGGCGCAACGAGGAAGAAGTGCGACGGCTCGTGGATGAGCTGGAGAGCACGGTGGCTTCCGTAGACCGAAGGGAGCTGGGGAATGACGGTACTCGATCTCGCCTGGCTGATCGGCTGAGGCAAACCGCCAACACCATACATAGTCGTCGAGACCGACAGAAGAGAGGCGAGGACGAGCTCAGAGAGGCGTGTTGGCATCTTGGCTACGAGGTGGACATGTTCTTCTCTTTGGCGAACCGCCTGCGATGGGGTCTAATCACGGGCTGCCTTGAAGCAGGCACCTTCAAGACCGCAGCTTGCCTCGAGGCGATGCTTGTTCATGCGCGCATCTTGCACGAGTTTCTCTACTTCCCTAGGCCACACAGGGACACCCTCCACGCAAGCGACTACGTGGACGATTGGGAGTCCATCCGTCCCGACGAGCCTGTCGAGTTCAAGGACGCCAGGAAGCTGCGGACAGAGGAAGTGTGCGATGCAGAAGCCAACCTGAGGGACTACATCAACAAGGAGATCGTTCACCTCACCTACACACGCAGGCACCCCGTCGCGGCCTGGGACTTCGCCAAGCTCGCACGCTTAATGTGGCGCCGAGTGGAAGCGTTTGCGCGTGCCGTTCCTCGCACGCTGGTTGACGAGAAACTCCTGCAGGAAGTCCACAAGCACCAGCACGGCTTCTGGACACACCCTGCTTGAGCAACCCATGGTGCCGCTGGAATCCCTGCTGCCGTCTCTGCTGTTCCATGTCGCCGGTCATTCCTGCTATGCTGCCGGGTAGTCGTCACTTGATGGAGCAGACTCGCTATGGCAGACGAACGCATTGAACGACTCGCGGACATCCTGGTTGATTACTCGACGAGGATTCGGGATGGGGACGAGGTGCAGCTCTTCACGGCGGCGCCGTTGGGGTTGCCGCTGATGCGGGCGTGCTACCGGCGCGTGATCGAGCGGGGCGCGCACGTCACCATGCACATCGGGTTCGAGGACGAGCGCGAGCTCTTCTTCAAGCACGCGTCGGACGCGCAGCTCAAGCACTTCCCCGATCTGCTCTACCAGGAGACGAAGCGGGCGACGGCGTACATCCGCATCGACGCCGAGCAGAACAGCCGGACGCTCGGCGCCATCGACCCGGCGAAGCTGACGCTGTGGAGCAAGACGATCGAGCCGATCTTCACTGAGCGGATCAATAACACGCGCTGGGTGTGCACGAAGATCCCGACGGGCGGCGTCGCGCTCGAGGCCGGCATGTCGCTCAGCGACTACGAGGACTTCTACTACGGCGCCTGCCTCCTCGACTGGCACGAGGAAGCGAAAAAGATGCAGCGGATCGCCGACCGCCTCGACGCGGCCAAGACGGTCCGCGTCGTCGCGAAGGACACCGACCTGACGGTGAGCATCGCCGGCCGGCCCGCGATCGCCTGCTGCGGCCAGCACAACATGCCCGACGGCGAGATCTACACCGCGCCCGTCGAGACCGAGTCGAACGGCCACGTCCGGTTCACGTACCCGGCCCGCTCCGGCGGCCGCGACGTCGAGGACATCTTCTTGAAGTTCGAGCGCGGGCGCGTTGTCGAGGCCCGCGCGAGTAAGGGCCAAGAAACACTCGACAAGCAACTGGCGACCGACGACGATGCGAAGCTGATTGGGGAGTTCGCGTTCGGCGTCAACTACTCGGTCACGAAGTTCACCCAAAATATGCTGTTCGACGAGAAGATCGGCGGCACGATGCACATCGCCGTCGGCCGCGGCTACGCCGACTCGGGCAGCCGGAGCCAGTCGGCCATCCACTGGGACATCGTCAAGGACCTCCGCGACGACGGCCAAGTCTACGCCGACGGCCAGCTCGTCCTCGAAAAGGGCCGCTGGTTGGTTTAGATGCAATACCTCTCGCAGAGGCGCAGAGCTCGCAGAGAGGATCAGGATTCTGTGTTTCCGGCTCTGCGAGCTCTGCGCCTCTGCGAGACACAATTCCGAATCCAAGGAGCACCATGTCAGACACGGGCTTCGTTTACGACGACATCTTCATGAAGCACGAGGTGATGGTGGGCCATCCGGAACGGCCCGAGCGCCTCGGCGCGATCCTCGACATGCTCGACAAGACGGGCCTGCGCGACGAGCTCACGTGGATCACGCCTCGCGAGGCGTCGCTCGAGGACCTGGCCCGCGTCCACGAGCCGCACTACGCCGACTTCGTCCGCCAGGCGATCGACCAGGGCGAGCACCTCCTCGACGGCGGCGACACGTCCGTCGGCCCGCACTCGTACCAGGCCGCGCTCATGGCCGCGGGCGGCGTGCTCGAGGCGATTGACGCCATCGTCCGCGGCGACGTCCGCAACGCGTTCTGTGCCGTCCGGCCGCCGGGCCATCACGCGTGCGCCGCGCGCGCGATGGGCTTCTGCATCTTCAACAACATCGCCGTCGGCGCCCGCTACGCCCAGGCCGTGCACGGGTTCAAGAAAGTCTTGATCATCGACTGGGACGTCCACCACGGCAACGGCACGCACGACATCTTCTACGACGACGACACCGTCTTCTACATCAGCACGCACCAGGTGCCCCACTATCCCGGCACCGGCGCGTCCGGCCAGCGAGGCCAGGGCCGAGGCGAGGGGTTTACGTTGAACGTCCCGATCCGCCCCGGCGCCGGCGACGACGAGCTCCGGCTCGCGTACGACACGCTCATCATGCCCACCGCCGACAACTTTGATCCCGACCTCGTCATGATCTCGGCCGGCTTCGACGCGCACGACGCCGACCCGCTCTCCGGCCTCGAGCTCACGACGGGCTGCTACGCCGAGCTGACGCGCATGGTCAAGGGGATCGCCGACCGCCACGCCCGCGGCCGACTCGTTTCCGTCCTCGAGGGCGGCTACAACCTCGACGCCCTCGCCGCCTCAGTCGAAACCCACCTCCGCGCGTTGATGCAGGAGTAAGATAGCAGCTCCTTTTTGCTCATTTCCGTGCCCTCCGTGCTCTCTGTGGTTTTCTCTTCTTTAACCACGGAGAGCACGGAGGGCACGGAGACAGGAATAGGGCAGCAGCTTCTTCTTTCTCATCTCCCTGTTCTCCGTGCCCTCCGTGGTTCAAGAAAAAGAAAAGAATAACCACGGGGGGGCACGCGGAACACGGGGGGAGGAAGGAATCAGGCGACCTCACGGCATTTCGCGCTCGGAGGGCCGCTTGACATCGCTCGCGGAAGCTCGGATGGATGACCGGGTCGCAGCGCGTATTCCTCGGCGTACTCGTCGAGCGCGTCTGCGAGCACGGTCGTGGTGGGCGCAACCGGCGGTCCCGGCGCCCTTTTCTCCTTGAGCGGAAGCGGGGGCGCCGCTATCGTCACGCACGAGTCGTTCTAACCCGAATGGGGAGGCAACCGGTGGCCTCGACGTTCTCAGACAAGCTCGCCCAGGGCATCGTGCTCTTCGACGGCGCGATGGGCACGATGATCTACAGTAAGGGCGTCTATATCAACCGCTGCTTCGACGAGCTCAACCTGAGCGAGCCCGGGTTGATTGCCGATATATACCGCGGCTACGTCGAGGCTGGCGCCGATGTGATCGAGACGAATACCTTCGGCGCCAACCGCTACAAGCTGCGCCGTTTCGGGTTCGAAGACCGGATCGCCGAGATCAACGTGCGCGGCGTCGAGCTCGCGCGCGAGGCGGTCGGGTTGGCCGACGTGCTTGTGGCCGGCTCCATCGGCCCGCTCGGGATGCCCATCGACCCCAACGCCGAGGACGAGGCGATCGAGATCTTCGCCGAACAGGCCCGCTGCCTTGCCGAGGGTCGCCCCGACCTGCTCATCATCGAGACGTTCTCTACCGTACGCGAGCTCGAGCTCGCCGTGCGTGCGGCCCGGAAGGCGGCCGGTGACCTGCCGATCGTGGCCCAGCTCACCTTTACCGAGGAGCTGCTCGACGCGGCCGACGACGCGCCCGAGACGCTGGCGAAGCTCGGCGAGCGCTACGGGCTGGCGGCGATCGGGGCCAACTGCTCCATGGGGCCTCAGGGGATGCTCGAGGTGGTGCGCCGTCTCGCGCCGCTGACCGATCTGCCGATCAGCGCCCAACCGAACGCGGGCGAACCCAAGTACGTCGAAGAGCGCCACCTCTACCTGGCCACCCCGGAGTACTTCGCCGAATACGCCCGGCGCTTCATCCGCGCGGGCGCACGCATCGTCGGCGGCTGCTGCGGCACGACGCCCGCGCATATCAGCGCCATGCGCAACGCGGTCACCGCCGAGGCGCCGATCACGGTCGCCAAACCCAAGATCGAGCTCCCCGAAGCCAAGGCCGAGGTCCTGACGATCGAGCCTGTCGCGACCGCCCAGAAGAGCCCGCTCGGTGCGAAGCTCGCCAAAAAATTCGTCGTCAGCGTCGAGCTCGACCCGCCGCGCGGCGTCAACATCCGCAAAGTGCTCGACGCCGCCCGGGCACTTGCCGACCACGGCGTCGATGCCGTCAATATCGCCGACGGCCCACGAGCCACCGCGCGCATGAACCCGGTCGCGATGGCCGTCGCCATCGGGCGCGAGACCGAGATCGAGACCATCGTCCACTACTGCTGCCGCGACCGGAACGTGCTGGCGATGCAGGCCGACCTGATCGGCTGCCACGCGCTCGGCCTGAAGAACATCCTGTGCGTCACGGGCGATCCGCCGAAGCTCGGCAACTACCCGTTCGCCACCGGCGTCTACGACGTTGACAGCATCGGCCTGCTCAGGATCGGCTCGAACCTCAACCGGGGCCTCGACCTGGCCGGCAACCCGCTCAAGAGCGCCACCTCGCTCCTGCTCGGATGCGGCGCCAACCCCGCCAGCGAGGAGATCGACACCGAAATCGACCGCTACCGCCGGAAGGTCGAAGCGGGCGCCGAATTCGTCATGACACAGCCGGTGTTCAAGTCGGAGCTGCTGTTCGAGTTCCTCGAGCGGACCAAGGCGTGGCGTGTCCCCGTGCTTGTCGGCATCCTGCCGCTCGCGAGCTACAAGAACGCCGAGTTTCTCAACAACGAAGTGCCCGGCATCGAGATCCCCCCGCAAATCATGAAGCGGATGGCCGACGCCCCGAGCGGCGACGCCGCCCGCGAGGAAGGCATCCGCATCGCCCAGGAGACATTCCTCGAAACTCGCGACGCCGTCAGTGGCGTCTACATCATGCCGCCGTTCAACCGGCACGAGGTCGCGCTCCACATCCTCGAAGCGCTCTAGCCGGCTGCTGAAAATGGAGACGTGACCTGATTGTGGGACCATCAGGGCCGCATCACCCAGGAGACATTCTGGGACCATCAGGGCCACATCACCCAGGAGACATTCTGGGACCATCAGGGCC
>CAZCQN010000015.1:27451-31495 GCA_964500825.1 uncultured Verrucomicrobiota bacterium
TTCTGGGACCATCAGGGCCACATCACCCAGGAGACATTCTGGGACCATCAGGGCCGCATCACCCAGGAGACATTCTGGGACCATCAGGGCCGCATCACCCAGGAGACATTCTGGGAGCATCAGGGCCACATCGCCCAGGAGACATTCTGGGACCATCAGGGCCGAAGGCCCGATTGAACATAGCCCGGGGCGTAAGCCCCGGGTGGTCGACGAGAAAACAAATCCACTGAGCCCCGAAGGGGCGACACAAGTCACCCTCGGAACACAAAGCTGTCCCGCCCGTGAAGGGGTTTTTCCGCAACCTGCTGGGAAACGGAGTGCTCCGACGCAGTTGCTGACCAGGAACACCGGCAGCTACCCCAGGGTGGGCGAGGGCGACGAAAAGCTCCGGCTGCGCCGCGCCTACGCCCAGCTCGAGAAGGGTGCGATCACCGCCGAGCAGTTCGCCGCCGTCCAGGACGACTACACCCGCGAGGTCATACGCGAGCAGATCGACGCCGGCCTCGACGTCGTCACCGACGGCCAGCTCCGCTGGTACGACTGCGTGTCCCATTTCGCAGGCATCCTCGACGGCGTCTCGAAGGCCGCCGCCATCGTCCGGGGCAGGATCGCCTGACCGCGGCATCAACGCAGGATGCTTCACTCAACACAGTCCGCCACATCGTGGATAAGCCCGCCTCAGCCGCTTTCCTATTGTGATCCGAATCTTGCGTCCGCGCGGTGCTTGCCCCGAAGGGGCTTGATAGGACAGCCCAGGGTTCATGCGCCCCGGAAGGGGCGCACCAACGCCCTGGGTCGGGATGGAACAAGACACCACCACATAGCCCAAAGGGCTTACATAGAGCGCCTTTTTCAACAGGCCCTGACGACCGTGGCTACAAAATGTCGCGCGCTGCGCGGGGTGCCGAGCCATCGCCGCGGTCCGCGGCAAGACGAGCTTCCGTCCGGCCGCGCCCGCGTCGCCAGGCTGCTAGAAGCCGATCTCGATGCCGACGAGGAACGCGAACCCGCTCACGTCCACGTCGCCGATGTCGAGCTCGGTCAGGTCCACGTCGATGCTCGTGTTGAAGTAGCGGCCCTCGATGACGACCGAGATGTAGTCGCTGAGCGCAATGTCGACGCCCGCGCCGACGTGCCAGCCGAGCGAATCGTCCACGCCCGCCGTGGCGAACGCGCCGGCATCGGCCCCGCCGAAGTCGTCCTCGATGAAGAAGTAGTCGAGCCCGGCCGTCACGTACGGGTTGATCGTCTCCGAGTAGCCGATGTAGAAGACCAGCCCGGCCGACAGGTCGCGGATGTCCCAGTCGGCGAACGCGTCGAGCGTCGCCGTCAGGTCCTCGCCCTCGAAGCTCCAGAAGTCGATCGCGCCCACGATGCCGAACCAGTCGCTGAGCATGATCTCGACCGCAGCCCCGAAGCCGATCGCGTTGTCCGCATCGTCCGGCAGCCAGTACGAGAGCCTCGGCTCGACGGTCAGGCGTCTCCCTTGTTGCGCGAACGCATCGGTCGCCACGAGCGCCACGAGCCCGAGCACAAGCACCAAAGCCAGCGTCCTTTTCATGCCTTGTCCCTCCGTGGTGGGTTGCCGTTCCGAGGCAACTATACCTGGGGCTCACCGGCTGTCAACCAGGGAAAACAGGAACTGCCCTTGTCTCCGCGGGTTACCTTTCCCCGGCTGAGCGCGTATAATACAGGTGACAGCTCGGAGGCAGCCATGACGCGCCTGCTCGAAGTCATACGGCTCGGGATCCGCAACATCATCCTGCACAAGCTGCGGTCGTTTCTGACGATGCTCGGCATCATCTTCGGCGTTGCCGCCGTGATCAGCATGCTCGCCATCGGCGAGGGGGCCAAGTGGGAAGCCCTCCAGCAGATCGAGCTCCTCGGCGTCCAGAACATCACCGTGCGCAGCCTCAAGCCGCCCGAAGCGAGCCAGCAAGCCGCCTCCGCCGAGCGCTCCATGACCTACGGCCTGACGGATACCGATCACCGGCACCTCGAAAGCACGATCGCGCTCGCCGAGGCGATCGTCCCGATCAAGGAAGTCCGCAAGCCGGTTGTCTACGGCGACCAGACGATGGACGCCCGCGTCGTCGGCACGGTGCCCGAGTACACCGAGATCATCAACTTCAAGGTCGGCGAGGGCCGCTTCATCACCGACTTCGACAACGCCAAGCTCAAGAACGTGTGCGTCATCGGCGCCGACGTCCGGCGCGAGCTGTTCGGCTACGAGCACCCGATCGGCAAGATGATCCGTGTCGGCGCGCTCTGGTTCGAGGTCGTCGGCCTCATGGAGGACAAAGCAATCACCGGCACGAGCGGCACGATCAAGGTCCACAACCTCGACCGCGACGTCTACATCCCGTACCAGACGGCACGCAAACGGTTCGGCGATTGGGTCATTGTCACCGGGACCGGCACGTGGGAAGGCGAGTCGGTCCAGATCAGCGAGCTCATCATCCGGATCGCCGATCCGGCCCTCATCCCGCGCGCCGCCTGGATGGTTCAGCGCGTGCTCGCCACACACCATCGGCGTAACGACTACGACGTGATCATCCCGCAGGCGCTGCTCCAGCAGCGCAAACGCACGATCCGCACCTACAACAACGTCCTCGTGCTCATCGGCTCGATCTCGCTCCTCGTCGGCGGCATCGGCATCATGAACATCATGCTCGCCACCGTCACCGAGCGCACCCGCGAGATCGGCGTCCGCCGCGCCATGGGCGCGCGGCGGCGCGACATCGTCCAGCAGTTCCTCATCGAGACCATCGTTCTGGCGGGCATCGGCGGGCTTGCCGGCATCCTGACCGGCGTCGTCATCGCCCACCTCGTCCAGGCGTTCGCCGACCAGAAGACCATCGTCACCGCGCTGGCGATTTTCATCTCCGCCGGCATCTCGATCGCCGTCGGCATCCTGTTCGGCCTCCACCCCGCCATCAAGGCCGCCCGCATGGACCCCATCGACGCCCTCCGCTACGAATAACGCCCCGCTCCCCAGGCTTGGCGACGGCAAGAGGCAGGGAACCTCCAGAGAGGGCCGAAGGCCCGGCAGATGGTAGCCTGGGGCGTGAGCCCCAGGTTTACGATGACAAGAAAAGATGATCTGAGCCCCGAAGGGGCGACACAACGGGACCTAAGACGCCACGGCCTGAAGGCAGCGGTCGCCTAGTAGCCATAGTAGTAGTAGTAGCGCACCCTGGGCCGCGCGCGGTAGTAGCGCCGATACCGCCGGTGGTAATACCGCGGGTACGAGCGGTAGTAGTAGTAATACCGCCGCGGGTAGTAACGCGTCCTGTAGTAGTACGTCCTATACGGCCGGTGGGAGCGCCGGCCGCCCGACCTATAGACGTATACGCTTCCGCCCGCCAACGCCGGCCCCGCCGCCCCCAGTATCATCAGCGCCGCCGCCGCGATCAGCACGAGCCGTTTCATCATTTCACCCCCTTCTGCTCGGGCCACAGCTTACCGTCTACAACAGTCAGACGACTGCCGCGGTGCCAGTATTCAGTTTCGAGGCGCGCGGGCAAGATGTCCACGCCATCCTCTTGACGCAGCATGACCCGTGAGCCAAGGAGGCTGTTGCCTGAACGGAGGTGGGACCATGTCCAGATCACCTCTTCTTCTCATCACTGCCGCTGCTATGGTCCTCGGACTTGTCCATGGCGCGAGCGGCACGGGCTACTACGAGTTCGTCACCGCCTGGGGCGGGCCGGGCAACGGCGAGGGGCAGTTCTCGACGCCCTGTGGCGTCGCGGTGGACGCTTCGGGCAATGTCTATGTCGGCGATAGCCATAACTGCCGCATCCAGAAGTTCCGGTACGCAGGCAGCTCGCGGGCTCCTTCAAACACGGTGTTACATACGACGAGGAGCCGGGCCTCAGGGCACGCACCCGAATCGGATTGAACTCACGCCGGCGCACAACTGCAAGCCCCGGCAGGGGCGTCTGGCAGTAGCCTCGGGCGCAAGCCCGTGGGAAGCGGAATCGAAAACGACCCCGAGCCCCGTCAGGGGCGATTGAACACGCGAGCTCAATCGCCCCTAAC
>CAZCQN010000016.1:0-31250 GCA_964500825.1 uncultured Verrucomicrobiota bacterium
GGTTGGCCTTTCTGGGCGGCCTCTATCTGTCTCATCGTTGCCATGGGAACAGCATTACCTCGTTCGATCGAGTCCGGGGAACTCCGGGCGGGATCGTTCAGGTTCACGTCAACGGGCACATACACCATAGCACAAGCATGACGGGCGGGGAACACCCAGCTTCACCAAGGAGGGCCGGGAGCACGGCCGGCTGGACAGGCGGTTCCGGTGTGGTCTGGAGCCGCCCCCAAATCGACGGATAGTGCTTCGCTGTGTTCGCTCCCAGCCGCGGAGCGGCGACAGGGGGTAGCCTGGGCCGTGAGGCCCAGGAACTCGGAGACACAACAGAGCGCGATGAGCGCCATCGGCGCGGCAGGGCTGGCACGAGCACGCCGGCGCTCTGTTCTCGACGAGGATCTGTCGCCCCTACGGGGCTCTTTGCGTTGCGGGCGGCCCGTCACCTGGGCCTGACGGCCCAGGCTACCACCTGGCGCGCCTACGGCGCTGGCGCTCGTTGGGCCGTTCACTACGCATGCATGCGGGCACCACCTCGTGGGTGAACGGCCTCTCGACAGGAAAGACCGCGTAGCCGCCGATTCTGGAGCGGGTGGGGGTTGCTTGACGGCGTCTGTGTCGCTTGAGTAGTGTGACGGGGTGGCAGGAGGATGTTTTCCTGTTGCCGCGACAATCAGCGCTCGGACTTCACTTCGGAGGAGAACAACAGTGTTTCGGAAAGCCTCTTTCTACGGTGTTTCTCTCGTGCTGATCTGCCTGAGCGTGGCAGCGTCGGGAGCCGATCAGGATGCCGGGACCACGGAGACGCTCATCACCGAGATGGAGCTGTCCTGGATTGCCGAGAGCCTCGTCGTCAGCGCCGACGGGGCCAGGATTGCGTGCGTGGCCGACCTGGGCGGCCAGCAGTGCGTCGTCGTCGATGGCGAGGCGGGCCCGGAGTACGACCGTATCGGGCCGGAGGGCGCGATCCTCAGTGCCGACGGCAAGCGGGTCGGCTACGCGGCCTCGACGGGCGACGAGTGGTTCGTTGTCCTGGATGGCGAGGAAGGCAAGCACTACGACAGTGCCGGTGGCCTCATGTTCAGCGCCGACGACAAGCGGGTCGGTTACGTGGCCTCGACGGGCGACAAGTGGTTCGTTGTTGTCGATGGCCAGGAGGGCAAGGCCTACGACGGGATCGTGGCCGGCCTGGACTTCAGCCCTGATGGCACACGCCTGGTGCACGGCGCCAAGGTGGGCGGCAAGCAGCTCATGGTCGTCGACGGCGTGGAAGGGAAGCCGTACGACGGCATTCCCGGCTTCAAGTTCAGTCCCGACGGCAAGACACTCGTCTACGGGGCCGTGGTGGGCGACGAGCAGTTTCTCGTCGTCAACGGCGAGGAGGGCAAGCACTACCGCGTGGTCGGAGGCGTCGTTTTCAGCGCCGACAGCCGGAAGATGGCCCACGTGGCCGGCGTGGACGACCAGTTCCTCATCGTGGTCGATGGCGTGGAAGGGAAGCGCTACGAGGGCGTCGGCGGGCCCTTCCTCAGTCCCGACGGCACGCGGCTTGCCCATGCGGTCGTTGAAGAGCGCAAATGGTACGTCGTGGACGACGGCAAGGAGGGGAAACGCTACGACCACGTCGTGGCGATCTTCGCCTTCAGTCCCGACGGGAACAAGCTTGCCTACGTGGCGGGCGGGCCCGGCAAGCAGTTCGTCGTGGTCAACGGCGAGGAAGGAAAGGCGTACGACCGCATCGACCCGCGCACGCTCGTTTTCGGCTCCGACGGCAAGAGGCTCGCCTACACGGCGCAACTCGGCGGCGCTCAGTTCGTCGTGATCAACGGGCGCGAGTGCGATTCGTATGACCGCATCCTCAACGGGGGCACGGTCGTTTTCGACTCGCCCGACAGCCTGCACTACGTGGCTGTCGACGGCGACGAAGTCTACCGGGTAGACGTGCGTCTCAAGTAAGGCGGGGTCGCGTCACGTCCACGTGAGGAGGGCTTCGTCGTGGGCGTGCTGGAGGGCGTGGTCGACGGCCCGGACGCCCTGGATGAACGAGTGGTCCATGTTGCCGACCTCGTAGCGCCAGGCGCCGAAACGGCCACGGCTCAAGATGCCGAGCGCCTCGAGCTCGGGCTGGAGCACGCCGAGGGCGGCGTCGCGCTCCAGCGTGGGGACCGGGTACGCCTGGGGCACTTCGATCACGAACGTGTCGACGATGCGGCGGCGGTCGTCGTCGGTGAGCAGGCCCGCGTTGATCGCGCCGTCGATGGTTTCGCTCACAACGTCTTTGGGTCGGGGCTTGATGTCGCTCGGTCCGTCCGCGAACGCGGTCTCGCACATGAGCGAGTGGGTGCGCGCCACGTCGCCGCCGGGCACGTTGTTGGGCGAGTAGACCGAGAAGTTCGTCGTTCGGTAGAACGGGCAGTTGTCCTCGGGGAAGTACATCCAGCAGCGCCCGTTGTCGATCGGCCGCTCGATGCCGAGGCCGACGACGAGCGCGCTGTTCCAACGCAGCCGCGAGGCGGCCTCGACTAGATCGGTGCGCTTCGGCGTGAGGCGCTTCGCAAGCTGGTCGAGCGGCATGGTCGAGATCAAGGTGTCGAACGCGTCGGTCGTGCTGTCGGCCAATCTGACGATCCGCTTCGTCGTGTCGATCTCGATCACCTCGGCGTTGAGGGTCGCGTGCTCTGGGATGGTCGCGCCAAAGCGGCGGTAGATCTCGCCCGTGCCGCCGTGGAGCGGGAAACGGAACGTGTTGTTGGGGCCCCAGGCGGCGTCGTCGCGCCCGGTGATGACGTTGCGCAGCACGCGCTCGAGATCGACGACGCTCACACGCTCGGCGATCCAGTCGGCGCTCATGCTTTCCGGGTCGGTGGCCCACACCTTGAAGTTGTATGGCTCCATGAAATGGGCGGCGATCCCGCGGCCGAACGTGCTCCGGATGAACTCGGCGAAGTTGGCAGTGGAGGGTGCCTCGTCATGCACCTCCACGAGGCCCATGAGGCACTCGAGGAGGGCGTCCGGGGGCAGGTACCGGATGTTGTTCTGGAACGGGTAGGGCACCCACGTGCTTTTTGTACGGATCCAGCTCTCGCGCTCGTGCTCGAGCCGCTCGTCGGCGAGCATCTCGTCGACGAAGGCGTCGAACTCGGCGAAGTGGCTGAAGATGACGTGGCCGCCGATGTCCCACGTGAAGCCGACGTCGTCGGTGATCGAGCCGGCGAGCCCGCCGAACGCGGGCGCTCTCTCGTAGAGGTGCCAGTTCCCGTGGCCGAGCTGGGTCAGCCGGCGCGCCGCGCCGCAGCCGGTCGGGCCGCCGCCGATGATGATGATGCGTTCGGCCACCTTGAGAGCCTCTCCCGGGCGTTCGGGTGGGGTGCCACCTGTGGGCGCCGCCCGCCGCCTGCCTGCTGGTTATCCTTGCGCTGGAGGCCGTTACGCTCACGCAAGCGCGCAGCGGCGTTCCGCGCGACCTTCGAGTGGCAGTTTCTGGGAACAATTTCCGGGCCGGTGGCGTATGAAAAGGCAGGACGAAGAGAGAAAGGGCGACATCGAGCAAAACACAGCACGACAGGCGAGCCGGTCACACTGCCCGGAGCGGGAGTCGCATCCCGGGACCGGCGGCTCAGACCTGGACGAGTGCTGTTGAATAGACCAAAGATCCCCCTTGCTTCCTCATGAGTGGCGAAAGCCCTCCTTCCCTGGCCTCGTTCTTCCCCTCGGGACGAGGCCACTTTTTTGCTGACCGGGCGCGATTTGTGCTTGACACAACCGGCGACATTGCCGACTTTGTCGGTAGGGAACGTGGAGCTAGTAAGGAAAGCCGGTGCGGCTGACAACCAAGAGCGAGTACTCGATCCTGGCCATGATCTACCTGGCCCGGCGCGGGCCCGACGGGTTCGTCAAGATGGAGGAGATCTGCGCGGCGTACGACATCCCCAGGAAGTACCTCGAGCAGCTCCTTTTCATCCTGAAGCGCAGCGGCTACGTCAAGACGAAGCGCGGCGCCGAGGGCGGGTATCGCCTCGCCAAGCTGGCTGGCAAGGTCACATTGGCCCAGATCATCCGCCTGATGGACGGGGCGCTCGCGCCGACCGAATCGGTCAGCCATTTCTTCTTCTCCCACACCCCGTTGGAGAAGGAGGAGAAGGTGATCGGCGTGCTTGCCGAGATTCGCGACTACGTCTCGCAGCGGCTGGAGGCGACGACCCTGGCCGAGCTCGTGTAAGGCTGCTCAATACCGGCACTGACGATACAGCGAGGATGCGGACGCGTGGACCCGAAACTGCTTCTGCTCGTGCCGCTCGCGTTCGTCTGCGAGTACTGCGATTCCGGTCTGGGCATGGGCTACGGCACGATCCTCACCCCTGTCCTGCTCTTGCTCGGCTTTGAGCCGTTGGTCGTCGTGCCGGCGGTGCTCATGTCGGAGTTCGTCACCGGCGTCACGGGCGCGTTCGCCCATCACAGCCTCCGCAACGTGCGCTTCGAGCGCCGTTCGAAGGACACCAAGGTCGCGATGGTGTTAGCGGCGTGCTCGATGGTGGGCACGGTGATTGCCGTCATCGTGGCGACGCAGGTGCTGCCCAAGGACAAGCTGAAGCTGGCGATCGGCATCGTCATCCTTGCCATGGGCGTCATCATCCTTGCCACGCTACGGCGGCCGCCGAAGTTCTCGTGGGGCAAGATCACGGCGGTGGGTGCCATTGCCTCGTTCAACAAGGGGCTCAGCGGCGGCGGGTACGGCCCGCTGGTGATGGGCGGCCAGATGCTCTCGGGCATCGGCGTCAAGAATGCGATCGGCATCACCTCGCTGGCCGAGGGGCTGACGTGTCTGGTCGGGATCATTGCCTATGTCATTGCGAGAGGCAGCCTGCCGTGGCATCTCGCGCCGTACCTGATGGTTGGCGCTTTGCTGTCGGTGCCGTTCGCGGCGCTGACCGTCAAGCGGATGCCCGAGCGCGCGTTCAAGCCGGCCGTGGCCGCGGTCATTGCCATCCTTGGTTTCTGGACGCTCGCCAAGGCGTTCGGCTGGGCGTAGGGAGTATCTGCTGCAAGACACGAGGCCGGGAGCGGCGCCCGTGATGGCGCTCCGTCCCGGCCTTGTTCCTTTGGCGTGATCGGCCTGCTCTGACCTTGCGGTAAGCGCCTCACCTGGCGGTGAGGTAGTTGCCGATCAGGTAGTCGTCGCGGACGACCCAGAAGAGGATCTTGCTGCCGCGCTCGACCTGGTTGAGGAGCTGGCCGAGGTGGTCGGTGTCGGGCACGCTGAAGCGCTCGACGCGGACGACGATGTCGCCCGTGCGGAGCCGTTTCCTGGCAGCGGGGCTCTGTGGCTCGACGCTTGTGATGACCACCCCGCCGTCAAGCGCCACGCCGAGCGAGGCCGCATCGTCGTCAGTGAAGTTGCGAACTTCGAGGCCGAACAGGTCTCGGGCGAGGTTGGAGGCCGATGGCTTCGGGACGGCGGCGAGCGTGAGCGCGAGCTTCTTCTGAACGCCGTCCCGGTCGAGGGTGAGCGTGATCGTGTCGCCGGGGCTGTGCTTGAGCACGGACAGGCCGTAGTCGTAGGTGCCCTCGATCGGCTCGTCGTCGATGGCCACGATCACGTCGCCGGGCCTGACGCCCGCCTGCTCGGCTGGGCTGCCCTCGTCGACCGAGGCAACGACGCAGTGGCCGTGCTGGTCGTGATCGAGCTCGACGCCGACCCACATCTGCTTGAGCTGGCGCGGGTCAAGCAGCATGGCGAGCGACTGCTTGACCTTGTTGACCGGGATGGCGAAGCCGATGTTCTCGGCGCCGTAGCGCATGGCGGTGTTGATGCCGATGAGGCGGCCGTGGATGTCAACGAGCGCGCCGCCGCTGTTGCCGGGATTGATCGCGGCGTCGGTCTGGATGAAATCCTCGAACAGGACTTGGCCGCGTGACGTGATCGAGCGGCGCGTGGCGCTCACGACGCCGGCGGTGACGGTGTTCTCGAGTCCGTACGAGTTGCCGATGGCGATGGCGACCTCGCCGATCAGGAGCTTGTCGCTGTCGGCGAACTCGACCGAGGGCAGCGGCCGCTCGGGGTCGATCTTGACGAGCGCGACGTCGTGCTCGGGATGCGAGGCGATGAGCCGTGCCTTGTAGATCGTCTCGTGGTCGGCGAACGAGACGAAAATGCCCGAGGCGCGCCGGACCACGTGCTCGTTGGTGACGATATATCCGTCGGGGTCGATGATGACGCCGGAGCCGAGGCTGTAGGTCTTGTAGCGGCGCAGGCGGGGGCTGGCGTCGGGGCCGAGGTGGCCGAACAGGTCTCTGAACGGGTCGCGCCTGACGACGATGATCCGTTCCGTGCTGACGTTGACGACGGCTGGGCCCGCTTTCTCGACGGCCTTGACGATGGCCGTGCGCCTGAGCTCGTCGGTGACGGGCGCGGATGCGAGTGCGCTCATGGCGAGGCATGCGCCGATGACCGTGGCGCATGGGACAAGAAAGCGTCTCATCTCGGGCCTCCGTGCGACGCTGATGCGTCGCATAAGCTGTTCTTTCGGAACAGCCGTCTTGCGGCGGGTGGGCTCGGCGCCCGGATCACGAGGCGCCGCGCGAGCCGCCGCGGCACTTCCCGGCCCCGCCGGTCTTACCGGCGCGGCCGGCCTCACCGGCCCTGCCGGCCTCACCGGCCCTGCCGGCCTCACCGGCCCTGCCGGCCTCACCGGCCCCGCCGGCCTCACCGGCCCCGCCGGCCTTGGCCGGCCTTGGCCGGGTAGCCTTGGCCCGGTTTGGACTTGGTCTTCGAGTCCGCCTTGGGTTTGTCGGCCTTGGCGCCATCTGCGTAGCTGGTGCTCCGGTAGTCGGTAGCGTAGAAGCCGGAGCCCTTGAAGATGACGCCCGCGCCGGCACCGATGAGGCGGCGGACCCGGCCGCCGCACTCGGGGCACTTGCGCAGGGGCTTGTCGGTCATGTTCTGGAACGCCTCAAACGCGTGGCCGCACTGCCGGCACTCGTATTCGTAGGTCGGCATGGCCGACTACCTCACTCGCCTTCCTCTTCGCTCTCGCTGTCCTTCCACGCTGAGGCCAGACCAGCGTCCTTCACCTCGGCTTTGAGCAGCCCTGCGGCGAACTCCTCGAGCACGACGGAAGTTGGGTGGTAGGCTCGCGTCTCGAGCATGGGCCGCGAGCCGCGCATGAGTTGGCGGGCGCGGTCGGCCCCGATGAGCACGAGCTGGAACGGGTTGAGGCCGACGTCGGCACTGACAACGGATCCGAGTTTGTCGCTCATAACCTGTGGTTCGCTGCCTCCGTTGCTGGCGTGCCCCGCGGCCGCGCGCCGTGGCCGGCGCGCGGCCGCAAGGTTACCGCATTATGACGTTCCCGGCTGGCGCCAGGTTCCGGCGCCGGGCGGATGCCTTAGTACATGTCTCCGCCGTAGCCGCCGCCCGGGGGCATCGCCGGCATCGGCTTCTCTTTCTCGGGGATCTCGGTCACGAGCGCCTCGGTCGTCAGGAGCAGCCCGGCGATCGAGGCGGCGTTCTGCAGGGCGATGCGGGTGACCTTCTTCGGGTCGATCACGCCGGCCTTGACCAAGTCCTCGTAGGTGTCCGTCGCGACATTATAGCCGAAGTCACGGCTGCCTGCGCGGACCTTTTCGGTCACGATCGAGCCGTCCTCGCCGGCGTTCACGGCAAGCTGCCGGATCGGCTCGACCAGGGCGCGCTTGACGATCTCGGCGCCGATCCGCTCGTCGCCCTTGAGCTTGAGATCGGCGAGCTTATCCGAGCACCGCAGCAGGGCGACGCCCCCGCCGGCGATGATGCCTTCCTCGACGGCGGCGCGGGTCGCGTGCAGCGCGTCCTCGACGCGCGCCTTCTTTTCCTTCATCTCGGTCTCGGTGGCGGCCCCGACCTTGACGACGGCGACGCCGCCGGCGAGCTTGGCGAGCCGTTCCTGGAGCTTCTCGCGGTCGTAGTCGCTCGTGGTGGCTTCGATCTCGTTTTTGATCTGCTCGACGCGGCCCTGGATGTCGGTCTTCTTGCCGGCGCCCTCGATGATGGTGGTGGTCTCCTTGTCGATCACGACGCGCTTGGCGCGGCCGAGGTCCTCGAGCTTGACACCCTCGAGCTTGACACCGAGGTCCTCAGTGATGAACTGGCCGCCGGTGAGCACGGCGATGTCCTGAAGCATCGCCTTGCGCCGGTCGCCGAAGCCGGGCGCCTTGACGGCCACGGCCTTGAGCACGCCGCGGATCTTGTTCACGACCAGCGTGGCGAGCGCCTCGCCCTCGACGTCCTCGGCGATGATCAGGAACGGCTTGCCCGTTTGCGACACGTCCTGGAGCAGCGGCAGCAGGTCCTTGAGGTTCGAGATCTTCTTCTCGTGCAGCAGGATGAGGCAGTCCTCGAGCTCGGCCTCCATCGTGTCGGGGTTGGTCACAAAGTAGGGCGAAAGGTAGCCCTTGTCGAACTGCATCCCCTCGACAACGTCGAGGACGGTGTCGATCCCCTTCGCCTCGTCGACGGTAATGGTGCCGTCCTTGCCGACCTTGTCCATGGCGTCGGCGATGATGTTGCCGATCTCGGTGTCGGAGTTGGCGCTAATGGCGGCGACGGCCGAGATCTCCGAGCGGTCCTTGACCTTCTTGCTCATCGAGTCGAGCTCTTTGATGATCGCCTCGACCGCCCTGTCGATGCCGCGCTTGAGCGCCATCGGGCTCGCGCCGGCCACCACGTTCTTGAGGCCCTCGCGGTAGATGGCCTCGGCCAGGATCGTGGCCGTCGTGGTGCCGTCGCCGGCGACGTCGGAGGTCTTCGAGGCGACCTCGCGCACGAGCTGCGCGCCCATGTTCTGGTAGGGGTCTTTGAGCTCGATCTCCTTGGCCACGGTCACGCCGTCCTTAGTGATGGTGGGGGAGCCGAACTTCTTGTCGAGGACCACGTTGCGCCCCTTCGGGCCGAGGGTGGCCTTGACCGCCCTGCTCAGTTGCTCGATCCCGGAGAGGACGGCGCGCCGGGCCTCCTCGCTAAATGCGAACTGCTTCGCTGCCATCGTGGCTTGATTCCTCCCTCGTGGTTGGTGGGTCCGTTCTGTTCCTGGCGTCAGCCGACGACGCCGAGGATGTCCTCCTCGCTCATGATGAGGTACTCCTCATCGTCGACGGTGATTTCGTTGCCGGCGTACGACGTGAAGAGCACCCGGTCGCCCACCTTGACGTTGAAGGCGACCTTCTTGCCGTCCTTGTCGAGCTTGCCGGTGCCGAGCGCCACGACCTTGCCTTCCTTGGGCTTCTCCTTGGCGCTGTCGGGGATGATGATGCCTCCCTTGGTGCTCTCAGTCTGCTCCAGCCGCTTGACGAGCAGGCGGCCGCCGAGTGGCTTGACTTTCGTTTTCAATCGTTCGCTCCTCCTTTGGCGGGTATCCAATCGATTCCAGGCTTCTCACGTTGGGATATGCGTCTCCGGTACGCTGATTGTGCAAGTGCGGTGCCAACGACTCGGCTGCTCCGCAAGATGCTGGCGCGCCGCATGTTAGACGCGAAACCCTGGGTGGGCAACCTGCACGTAAGGCCCCGATACGAGACAGTCTGGCACACCAAGTCGAGGGCATTGTGTGCCGATGTGTCGCACGACCGGGCGGCGCGCGCGGCGTTTGGTACGCTTTTTGTTGAATTGCTGGATGAAAGTCAAGGGAAAACGGCAGAGGCCCGCCACTGATGGTCTCGGGCGAGAACGAAGCGTGGGCCGGGCTGTTGTGCTATACTGAAGATGGAGGTGCTCGGGCAGTCATGACCGCTTCGAACAGGCAGCACGGTGGCCCGTCGCGCTCCGGGCGTTCTCAGGCCGGGGCCGGCACGAGGGACGAGTCCCGCCCGAAGCGGCGTCGATCGAAGTCCACCGACAAGGCCGGCGCTGGCAACGGGTCTACCAGAAGCACACCACGGCCGCGTGCGCAGCGGCCCCCGGTGCTCGACGACGGTCTGTTGTCGAACATGGTGATCGACCACGCGCTCGAGATGGCCGATAAGCTGGGCGCGCAGGCCGTGTTCGTCTCGGCCGATCTGCTGCCGCAGATGCGGGTGCTCGACGCGTCGAAGCGGCCGTTCGACATCTACATCGTCGCGAGCGACGTCGAGCATCTCGTGCCGCCCGACGCGCGCGCATGCAAGCTGCTCAAGGTGCCCAACATCCCGGTCGGCCGGGTGGGCAAGATCAAGGTGGCGATGGTGATGGCCGCCTCGCGCAACCTGCTCCGGTTGGGCGACCGGATCGTGTGCGTCTCGGGGCTTCCGGCGGGGGGGATGCTCGACACGATCGTCGTGATGCAGGTGGGCACCGAGACCGAGGTGATGACGACCGCGGGGATGTGCGACTTCGCCAAGGAGATGAAGCCTGGGGTCTTCGATACCGTGCTTGAGCTGGCGCTCGAGCTCGCCAACGAGGGGCGCGAGGGCAAGCCGGTGGGGACGATCTTCGTGATCGGCGACGGCCGCGAGCTCAAGGGGCACGTGCGCCAGATGGTGCTCAATCCGTTCAAGGGGTACACGGAGAGGGAGCGGCAGATCCTCGATCCGTCGGTGCGGGCCACGATCAAGGAGTTCTCGACCATCGACGGCGCGTTCATCATCAACTCGAAGGGCGTTGTGCAGTCGGCCGGCACGTACCTGGAGCCGCGCGCCGTGCCCGCCGAGTTGCCCCTGGGGCTCGGGGCGCGCCATCATGCCGCGGCCGCGATCACGGCGACCGCGCCCGGCTCGATCGCCATCGCCGTGAGCGAGTCGACGGGCGAGGTGCGTGTGTTCCGCAACGGCGTGGCGGTGGCCGACATCGAGCCGGGGGCGTCTCGGGCTGCCTCCGGCGAGGCGGAAGCGACGGCGGGCTGAAAAAATAGGGACAGGCACCTATTTTTCCTGTTTTTCTCATCACGGGCGTGCTCAATGTGTCCCGCGTCCGTGGAAAAACAGGTGCCTGTCCCGATTCTTTCTCTTCTTTCGGGCAGTTCCGGCCCACGTTTCGACTTGCCTGCCGTGCGTTCGCGTGTTACATGGTTGGCGACCTCGGAGCACAACGCGACGGGGAACCGGCCTTTGTGTCCGCCCCAGCCGGCCTGCAGCCTGACGCCGGCAGGCTGTCTTGGCAGCCACGGAGCGTGCAGCGCCATTGATGAAAGCGTGTCGTGCCCTTGCGGGCTTGGTCATACTTGCCGCGGCGGCCGTTCCGGCCGACGCTGAGGCCGCCGACTCGGCACAGCCCGACGCTGCGGCCCCGGTCGGCACCTACCGCGCGCTGATCGTCAGCGGCGTTGCCGGCGACCAGAAGCATCACGCCGAGTTCTGGGAGACCTCCCAGCGCCTCGTCTCGACGCTCACCGGCCCGTACGGCTATCCGCGCGAGCGCATCACGCTCCTGTTTGACGACGAGGCCCGCGTCGGCAACGGCGCCGACGGCGTGCCGACGCGCGAGACGGTCCGGGCAACGGTCGCCCGGTTACGCGCCGCCGCGCAGCCGGACGATCAGCTCGTGGTCTTGGTGTTGGGGCACGCCGAGCTGATGGGCGACCGGGCCTTGTTGCACCTGCCGGGGCGCGACGTGTCGGACAAGGAGTTCGGCGAGCTGTTCGCGAGCTTCCCCGGCCGGCTCGTCGTCGTCGTCGCCACGCCCGTGAGCGGCTTCTTCATGGAGCCGCTGCGGGGGCCTGACAGGATCGTGGTCACGGCGACGAAGGCGGATCGCGAGGTGAACAAGACGCGGTTCGGCCGCGTGTTCGCCGAGGTGCTCGAGACGAGCGCGAACGCAGGCGAGCACCTGTCCGTCGGCGAGCTCTACATGCGCGCGCGCGCAAAAGTGGCGGACGAGTTCACGGCGGCCGGCCTGATCCTGACCGAGCACGCGATGCTCGACGACAACGGCGACGGCGAAGGGACGCGTGAGATCGCGCAGGAGACGGCCGACGGCCGGCTCGCGCTGGCGACGTACTTCGGCCCGACGGTGACGGGGGCGGCGCTGCCGACCGCGGAGGACGAGGGCGGAGTCGCCGAGGCCGGCTCGGCCTGGGCGGAGCTCAAGCCGCCGGCCATCGTGCTGCTTAAGGAGATCGACTACTCGGTCAACACGGACCTGACGTACCGGATCCGCGAGCGGCGCCGGATCAAGATCCTCAACAAGGGCGGGCACCGCTTCTCGGAGGTCATCGTCTTCTACAACACGCTGTCCGAGACGCTCAAGATCGAGGAGGCCAAGACGATCCGGCCGACGGGCGAGGTGGTCGCGCTCGACCCGGAGGCGATTCGGGACGTCAAGTCGACGACGTCGCTTTTCTACACCGAGTCGCGCTACAAGCGCTTCAGCATGCCGTCGGTCGAGGACGGCTGCATTCTCGACTACACGTTCGTCAAGACGGGTCGCAACCTGCACCTGAGCCGGGAGTTCTGGAAGACGTTCCCCGTCGAGATGGACGTGCCGCAGGATTTCGTGCGGGTCCGGCTGAGCGTGCCGCTCACGAAGCGGGTCACCACGAAGCTCGTGCCCGCCGATCCGGCGTTCGAGGTGGACGTCGCCGAGACCGAGGAGAAGTACAGCCGGCGGCTCGAGTTCACGATGCGCCGGATCCCGCCGCTGACGCCGGAACCGCACGCGCCGTCCGAAGCGGCGCTCGGCACGCGCCTGATCTTCACGTCGATTCCGTCGTGGGAGACGGTGTGGGACTGGTATCGCCGGCTCGTGGACAACGCCCGCCAGCCCGACGAGGCGATCACGCAGACGGTGGCGGACGTGATCGACGGGTGCGGCACGGAGCTCGAGAAGGCGCGGGCCATCTACGACTACGTCGCCTCGAAGATCCGCTACGTGGGTCTCGAGCTCGGCCCGCACGGCTACCAGCCGCACAGCGCGGCCAGCATCTCCGAGAACCGCTACGGCGACTGCAAGGACAAGGCGACGCTGCTGTTGACGATGCTCGACGTGGCCGGCATCGAGGGCAGCATCGTGCTCGTGCCGACCGACGAGATGGCGCCGGTCGAGACGACCATGCCGACGCTCGACCAGTTCAACCACGCCATCGCCACGGTCACGATCGACGGCACGCGCTACTGGCTCGACAGCACGGGCGGCGAGACCGCGTTCGGCGACATCCCCGTCACCGACCAGGGCCGGACCGTGTTCGTGATGGGCAAGGACGCGGGCGAGTTCATGCAGATCCCCGTGCAGCCGGCCGACGAGAATTGCTTGGGCAACACGGGCACCGGGGCGATCGGCCGCGACGGCACCTTGCGCGTCGAAGAGCGCATCGAGTACACGGGCGCGTTCGCGACGACGTTCCGCCGCCAGTACCGCTACAGCGATGCGGCGGCCCAGCAGCGATCGCTCGAGGAGGCGCTGAACAATTTCAGCGCCGGGGCAACGCTCGAGGCGTACTCGATCGCCGGCCTCGACGAGCTTGCCGACGCGGTCGTCTACACGCGCACCTACACCGCGCCGGGCTACGCGGCGATCGCCGACGACCTGATGGTCCTGAGCGCGCCGCTGCAGCAGGTCGGGCTGCTCAACCTGAGCGCCATGCCGGCGCGGCAGCAGCCGCTGCGGCTGGGCCAGACGATGCGGCGCGAGGGCACGATCACGCTGGCGGTGCCCACGGGCTACCAGGTGCGGAACCTGCCCGAGCCGCTCGAGCTGAACTCGGACGTGGGAACCTACGCGGAGTCATACAGTGTCAATAGCGAGGGAGCGATTGTGTGCCGCAACCGCTTCGAGCTGCGCACGCCGGAGATCGGGCCGGAGCAGTTCCCGGCCTTCCGGGCGTTGATCCGGCAGGTGGCGCGCGGGCAGCGGCGCATCATCGTGCTGATCGAGGAGTCGCCCCCTGGTTCGGACTAGTACGGCCTTACGGAGGAGAGAAGGGGCAGCAAGCAATGAGACTGAACGACTGTCTGATGGAAGGCGCGGCGCTGACCAACACCGTCCAGGTGCAGTTGTTGGTCGCCGTCGTGTTCATGGCGCAGGATCCCGATCGGACCCTCGACTACGTGCGCCGGCTATCGGCCTTGCGACGCCGGATGACGGGCCTCGTGCTGCGCGACACGAAGGCGAGGCGGCCGCGGCGGCGCGCCGCCCGGTCACGGCGGTAGCCGTCGGCCGCCGGCGCCACCCGGCGGGCGACGAGCGACGGATGCGGCACGTTCACCTGACACGGAGAGACTGATGGCGGAAACGGGCAAGACGATTCAGGAAGCGGTCGAACGGCTCGCCGCGGCGCGGACCGAGCTGATGGCCGAGGTCGGCAAGGTGATCATCGGGCAGCGCCACGTGCTCGACCAGTTGCTCGTGGCGATCCTGTGCCGTGGGCACGCGCTCATGGTGGGCGTGCCGGGCATCGCCAAGACGATGATGGTCAAGACGATGGCCGAGGTGCTCGACCTGAAGTTCAGCCGGATCCAGTTCACGCCGGACCTGATGCCGTCGGACATCACGGGCACGGACGTGATCGAGGAGGACGTCACCAGCGGCCACCGCGTGGCGAAGTTCATCCGGGGCCCGATCTTCGCCAATATCATCCTGGCCGACGAGATCAACCGCACCCCGCCGAAGACGCAGGCGGCCATGCTCCAGGTGATGGAGGAGTACGAGGTGACCGTCGGCACGAACACGTATCGGCTCGAGCTGCCGTTCTTCGTGATCGCGACACAGAACCCGATCGAGCTCGAGGGCGTCTACCCGCTGCCCGAGGCGCAGCTCGACCGGTTCATGTTCCACGTGCGCGTGCACTACCCGTCGGTCGACGAGGAGATCACGGTGGTCAAGACCACCACCTCGACGTATTCGGCCGAGCTGCGGCAGGTGCTCACGGGCGCGGAAGTCATCCGCCTGCAAAACCTCGTGCGCCAGGTGCCGATCGCCGACGAGGTGGTCGAGTACGCTGTGCGGCTCGTGTCGGCGACGCGTCCCGAGCGGCCCGAGGCGCCCGAGTTCGTCAAGGAGTACCTCAGTTGGGGTGCCAGCCCGCGGGCGTCGCAGTACCTGACGCTCGGCGCGAAAGCGCATGCGATCCTGCGCGGCAGCCTTGCCGTGTCGTTCGACGACATCCGCGCCGTAGCCGAGCCGGTGCTCCAGCATCGGCTCATCACCAACTTCCACGCCCGCAGCGAGGACGTCGAGCCCGTGCACGTCGTCGAGCGGCTGCTCGACTCGGTCCCGAGCGGGGTGTCGCGCTAGCGGCGGCGGGGAGGCGCTGTGCGCGACGCGCTGCAATATCTCGACCCGACGGTGCTGGCGAAGCTGTCGAACCTCGAGCTGCTCGCGCGGTTCGTCGTCGAGGGCTTCCTCGTCGGGCTGCACAAGAGCCCGTTCCATGGGTTCAGCGTCGAGTTCAGCTCGTACCGGCCCTACATCCAGGGCGACGATCCGCGCCACATCGACTGGAAGCTCTGGGCGCGCACGGACGAGCTGTTCCTCAAGCTGTTCATCGAGGAGACGAACCTACGCGCCCACATCCTGCTCGACACGTCGGCCTCGATGGGCTACGCCGCGCGCGACGGGGTGAGCAAGTACAAGTACGGCGTCTTCCTCGGGGCGGCGTTGGCGCACCTGATGGTGCTGCAAAAGGACGCCGTCGGCGTCGCCACGTTCGACACCGAGATCCGCCACTACCTGCCGCCGCGCGCGCGCTTCGACCACCTGCTGCACGTGCTCAAGGTGCTCGACCAGGTCGAGGTGGGCGAGCAGACGGGGTTCGCCAGCGGGCTCGATGCGCTCGCCGAGCGGATTCGCAAGCGCGGCCTGATCGTTGTGATCTCCGACCTGTTCGACGAGCCCGAGGCGATCATGGACGTGCTGAAGCACTTCCGCCACAGCGGCCACGAGGTGATCGTCTTCCAGGTGCTTACGCCCGACGAGGTCGAGCTGCCGTTTACGGGGCAGATCGAGTTCGAGGACCTCGAGACGGGCGAGCGGCTCCTGACGCTGCCCGAGTCGGTTCAGGACCGCTACGTCGAGGTGTTCGGCGCGCACCAGCGGTGGTTGCGCAAGGAGTGCGCGAACAGCCTCATCGACTTCGTGCCGATTCGCACGGACCAGTCGCTCGCCGTCGCCCTGATGGGATACCTGATCAAACGACGCAAGGCGCAGTAGCAACGGAGGAGGGTACATGGTGTCTCCCGGAGCGAACGACCCAGGCGGGCGAGCGGGCTTCACGCTCGTCGAGCTGCTTGTCGTGATCG
Source organism: uncultured Verrucomicrobiota bacterium (assembly GCA_964500825.1). Classification (GTDB taxonomy): domain Bacteria; phylum Auribacterota; class JABMQX01; order JAFGEW01; family JAFGEW01; genus CAYUZG01. The sequence goes on from CAZCQN010000016.1 coordinate 16,174, forward strand.
CCATCATCGCGATCCTGGTCGGTTTCGTGTTGCCGGCGCTTGGCCGCGCGCGCGAGATGGCGAGGCGTTCGCAGTGTCTGTCGAATTTGCGCCAGATCGGCATTGGGTGGACGCTGTACCTCAATGAATGGGACGCGTTCCCGAGCGATGAGGCCAACCCCGTGCTCGGCAGCACGTTCGGCGGGGCCACGGGCAGCGATGCCGGCTACGGGGGCACGTTGCCGGCGTCGATGCGCGTCCTGAACCCATACGTCGAGCGCGGCAGCGACGACGCCGCGTACCTCGTGTTCCGCTGCCCGAGCGACGACGGCTTCAACCACTATCAAGACGGCGTGTCCGTCTACGACTTGTTCGGGACGTCGTACATCTACAACGACGACAAGCTGTCGGGTGTCCTCCTCGGTGAGGTGACGACCGACCCGGGCCGCCTCTGCCTGGCCGGTGATGCGGGCTGGTTCGTGACGCTGAACCCCGACTGGCCGAAGTGGGGCCGGTGCTGGCACACGGCGGGCGGCTATCCGTCGTTCAACGTGCTGTTCTTCGACGGACACGTGCAGTCCGTGGTCGTGAAAGAAGACGAAATCTCGGCGGACGACTACACCATTGATCCCTTCGAATAAGATGTTGAAACACACGTGATGATCGGCGTCGGATACTTCAATCCGCTCTTCCTGTACGGCCTCGCGGCCGTGTCGCTGCCGATCATTATCCACCTGCTGCTCAAGAAGCGGCGCAAGCGGCTGCTGTTCAGCACGCTGCGCTTCCTCAAGATCGCCACCCGCGAGAACGCGCGCCGCAACCGTATCAAGCAATGGCTGCTGCTCATGCTGCGCATGGCGATCGTCGGGCTGATCATCTTCGCGTTCGCGCGCCCGTTCTTCCGGCGGCAGGCGCTCGCCGGCATCGGCCCGGGCGCCAAGGAGGTCGTCTTCCTCGTCGACCGCTCGTTCAGCATGGCGGCGCGGAGCGAGGTGGGCGGGACGAAGTTCGAGCGCGGGTTGAGTTATGCCGCCGACCTGCTCGGCGAGCTCGGGACCGATGATCGCGCCGCGGTGGTCGCCTTCGACGAGTCGGCCGAGCTCGTGCACGCAATGACGGCCGACTTCGGCGCGCTGCGCGCCGCGTTCGGCCGGATCGAGCCGGGCGCGCACGCGACGAACGTCTCCGCGGCGCTCGCATACGCCCAGGAGCTGTTCGACTCGACCGACGCGCGCTCTTCGAGCGCGAGGCAGAAGGCGATCTTCCTCGTGAGCGACCTGCAGGCAAGCGGCCTGGGCGAGCTGCGCGAGCTCGAGCTGCAGCCCGGCGTTGTGCTCGAGGTCCCCGACCTGACGCAGCCGGTTGCGAACGCAGCGGTCGTCAGGCTCGAGGCCGTGGGCGATGAGTTGCTGAGCGGGGAGCCGTTCATAGTCCAAGCGGCCGTGCGCAACTTCTCGATGCAGCGGCGGTCGGCCGAAGCAACGCTCACCGTGGCGGGCAAGGCGGTGGGCACGCAGCAGGTCCACGTTGGGGCGTCGGGCGCTGCGGCGGTCGAGTTCGAGCACGTGATCGACGAGCCGGGCGTTCATGGCGCCTCGGTCTCGATCGACGTCGATGACGCGCTCGCGATCGATAACGAGGCGTTTGTTGCGCTCGACGTGCGGCGGCCGCTTCGGGTGTTGTGCGTCAACGGCACGCCGTCGGAGATCCCGTACTTCCGCGAGACGCATTACCTCGAGACGGCGCTCAACCCGTACCGATTCGGCGGGGAGCCGGGGACGACGATCTTCGCCCCGCGCGTGATCGAACCGGGCGAGCTCGCGTCGCAGCGGCTCGCGGGCTATGACGCCGTCGTGCTGGCCAACGTCGACTACGTGGATGTCGCGGCGGTGGCGGCGCTCGAGGCGTACGTTCGCGCGGGCGGCGGGTTGCTCGTGTTCACGGGCGACCGGGTCTCGCTTATCCAGTACAACCGCGACCTGTACAAGGACGGCGAGGGTCTGCTGCCGGCGCGGCTTGAGCCGCCGACCGGCTCGCTGCTCGACGTGTCGGAGTTCCGGCAGATCACCAACTTCGTCGAGGACCATTACATCTTCGAGTCGTTCGTCGATCCGGCCGAGGGCGACCTGAGCGTGCCGCGCTTCCAGCGCATCCACCGGCTCGGCGCGATCGACGAAGAGACCGCGACGGCGCTGGCGTTCTTCAGCGACGGGCGACCGGCGCTCGTCGAGAAACGCTTCGGCCGCGGACACGTGTTGCTCGTGCCAACGAGCGCCGACGCCGACTGGAACGACATGCCCAAGCGCAAAGTGTACCTGCCGTTCGTCCACCGCACGGTCGGCTACCTGTGCGGCGCCGAGGCGCTGTCGCGCATCGAGCCGGCGCTCCTCGTCGGCGAGCCGGTCCCGCTGCCGCCGGGCATCACGACGGTGCTCGGTCCGGACGGGCGCGCGATCGAGCCGGCCGACCCGACCGTGCTGCGCGAAACGGACGTGCCCGGCCTGTACCGGCTGCGGTTCGAGGAAGCGCCCGATCAGTCCATCGCCGTGAACGTCGACCCCGTCGAGTCCGACCTGCGCTGTGTGAGCGTCGCCGAGTTCAGGGAGCTCGTTTCGCCCGAGGCGCAGCAGCTGGCCAAGGCCGGGCTTAGCGGCGAGGATCCCCGGGACCGGAACGAGATCTGGCGGTACGTGTTCGTGGCGCTCCTCGTGTTCCTGTTGGCCGAGACATGGCTGGCAAGCCGCACCCACGCATGACGACGGGAACCGGGGGCAGCGCGATCGTGTCGAAACGGGCAGTGAGCGGGTTCTTGACGAGCAGGCACACGTGATGTATACTCGCGATGCACGCGGTACGTTCGGGAGCTGACAGATGAACGACGACGTCCGGTACGTCGAGCAGCGGCTGTGGGCAGTCAGGCTCAGCAAGCGGCGTTTCTACATCATGTTCGGGGCGTCGACGGTCCTGGGCGCGCTCTGCGTGGGGCTCATCATCTTCTCGTCGATCGACCTGCACGTCTCGCTGTTCGCATGGCTGCGGGCCGCGTTCTTCGGCCTGCTCATCCTCGGGGCGCTCGTGTTGATCGGCGTGCTCGTCGTGGTGCCCATCCTGCGCCGGCTCGGCCTGCTCAAGCTCACGTGGGACGTTGAGGAGACGTTCCCGGGGCTCGACGCGACGCTCGCGACGACGGTCGAGTACACGATCGATCCGTACAGCCGCGACCACCACACGAGCGAAGCGATGCGGGCAGCGCTCGCCGAGCACACGCGCGGGCGCATCACCGACTTGGAGCTCACGCGCAGCGTGCGCTGGGCGCGGCTGCGCTGGCCGGCGTTGGCGTTGGGTCTCGTGCTGGTCGGTCTTGTCCTGCTCTTGCGATTCGTGCCGAACACGGCGACGGCCATGCAGCGCGTGCTCGTGCCGTGGCGCGAGACGACGTATACGCGGCTCGACGTGCAGCCGGGTGACGCCGAGCGCGAGGAGCTGAGCGACCTGACGGTCACGGCCGACGTGCGCGGCCGCATCCCCGACGAGGCGACCATCCACTTCGAGCAGACCGGCGGCGAGTGGGTGAGCGAGCCGATGACCGTCGAGCGCGCCAAGCCGCGGCGCGCCTCGACGAGCCACACGTTCAACCGGCTGTCGCGCACGTTCTCGTACTACGTCGAGGCGGGCGACGCGGCGTCGCCGAAACACACCGTCCTCGTCTATCCCGACCCGAAGATCGAGACGCTCACGGCCGAGCTCGTGTTCCCGTCCTATACGGAGCTGCCGAAGCAGACGATCCGCACGGGCGATATCGTCGCGCTGCGGGGTACGGACGTGACCCTGACGGCGAACACGAACACCGTGCTGGGCAGCGCGCGGCTGGTTCGCGACGACGGCACGGAGCTTGCGCTGACGCTGAACGACGACAAGCGAAACGCGACCGGCACGTTCGTTGTCGAGCAGAGCGGCGAGTACGAGGTGCAGATCAAGGACACGCTCGGCCACCGCAATCGGCAGCGGCGGACCTACTCGATCGTCACGCTCAAGGACACTGTGCCCGACGTGCGCATTGTGCATCCGGGCAAGGACATGAAAGTGACCAAGACGGCCGAGATCCCCGTCGAGTTCGAGGCGGCCGACGACTTCGGCATCGTCGAGGTCGGCCTCGCGCTCAACATCAAGATGGAAGGCGAGCAGCGCGAGATCGTCAAGACGTTCGACACGCGCGCGCTGCGCACGCGCGGCGAAGCGCTCATCATGCTCGAGCAGTTCCCGCTGGAGGCGCACGACATCGTCAGCTACTACGTCTACGCGATCGACAACGACACGGTAAGCGGCCCGAAGCAGGGGTTCTCGAACGTCTACTTCATCGAGATCGTGCCGTACGAGGAGAAGTACCGGCTCGGCGAGGGCGGCGAGGAGATGCCGACGACGCTCGAGCTCAGGATCCTCGTCGAGCTGATACGGATGCAGAAGGAGATCATCCAGCGGACGTTCAGCGTGCTGAACGAGATGACCGAGCCCGTCGAGCCCGACGTCGCAGAGCGCGTGCTGGAGATCGCTTCGCTCCAGCTCGAGAACGCGGAGCTGGCCGACGACTTCGCCGTCACGTTCGAGCAGGAGCTTCTCGAACGCGGGCTTGAGCACGAGGTCTATAAGGTCAAGAGCATCGAGAACGCGGCGAGCTCTATGCGGAACGCGGTCGACTTGCTCGAGGCGATCGAGCCGCGCGCCGCCACGGCGCCCGAGCAGCAGGCGCTCGCCGCGCTTTACAAGGCGCTCAGCGATCTGGAGCACTTGGTCTCGCCCGAGGCCCGCCAGAAATCTGAGGAGCAGGAGCAGATCCGCCAGGCGCTCGAGCTCGCGCGCAAGAAGGCCGCCGAGCGTGCCGAGCAGCGGCAGCAGGAACGCGAGGAGAAGCTGAAGCAGCAGGAGAGCAAGCTCGACGAGCTCAAGAAGCGCCAGCAAGAGCTCAACAAGGAGATGGCCGACCAGGCGCAAGGCGAGGAGTCGAGCACCGAACCTGCGTCCGACCAGGCCAGCGTACAGCAGGAAGGCACAGCCGAAGGCCAGGCCGCCGCGTCGCGCCAGAAGCAGCTCGGCGAGGAGACGAAGGCCGAGGCGGGCAATCTCGACGAGATGGCCCGGGAGGACCCGAGCCTGAGCAAGAAGGCCTCGACGAACGCCGAGAAGGCAGCCGAGAAGATGCAGGAGGCGGCCGAACACCTCGATGAGGCCGAGGCTCAAGACGCGCTCGAGAAGGGTCGCGAGGCCGAGGAGCTCCTCGACAAGGCCATCGATGAGCTCCAGCGCGCCAAGGAGCGGAACCTTGCAAGGTCGCTCGAGCGGCTGGCACGCGACCTCGACGCCGCCGCGCGCGAGCAGGGCGATCTCGAGCGACGCGCGACCGACGCGGAGGGCGATCGCGACGAGCTCGAGCGAACCAGCGAACGGCAAGACCAACTCAAGGAAGAAGTCGACGACCTCGCCGAGGACGCCGAAGCCCTGGCGCCGCGCGTCAAACAGGAGGATCCTGCCGCCGGCGAGAAGGTCGGCGAGGCGTCGGAGAAGCTCTCGTCAGGCGAGATCCAGGACGCCATGGAACACGCCGCCGGGAAGATGGCGTCGGGCGACGGCTCGGCCGCAGCGGCGAGCCAGGGGGAAGCGCGCGAAGGCCTGCGCGAGGCGTCGAACCTCGCGAGCGACGCGCTGCGCGCGATGTCGCAGACCGACAAGGAGAAGCTGCTCTCCTCGATCGCGAAAGCGAAGGAGGCGCTGACGCAGCAGCGCGGCATCAACCGCGAGGCCGAGGCGACCGCGGCGGATCCGGGCCTCGGCTCATCCGAGAGAAAGGCGAAATCCCAGGAGCTCGCCGACAAGCAGGCGGATGCGAGCCGGCTCGCGCAGGAACTCGTGGACGCGCTCGAGGACCTGGCGAGAGGCGAGGAGTACCAGCCCGACACGAGGCACTTCCGCGAGGCGCGACGCGAGATGGACGCCGCCCAGCGCAGCCTCGACGCGGGGTCGCCCGCGGCGGCGTCGGCCACGGGCCAGCTTGCCGCCGAGCGGCTTGCCAAGGGGCTCGATGAGCTCGAGAAGCTCTATGGGAACGTCCTGCTCGACGATGTGGCGCAGGCGGTTCGCGACGCCGACCGCCTCGTGCGCGACCAGGAACGCGTGCGCGACGAGACGGCCGAAACGGGCGCCGACGCGGAGTCGGACGACGAGCACGCAGACGCGGAGCGTGCCAAGACCGCGCTCAAGCAGAAATGGGTGGCCGACGACGCGGCCGAACTCGAAAAAGAGGTGGCCGAGCTCGTCGAGCAGTCGCGAACCGCCGAGAGCGACGCGGGCAAGCGGATCGAGAACGCCCGCGCGACACTCGGCTCTGATGAGCTTCAGTCGGACCTTGAGGCGAGCCGTGAGGACATCGAGGAAGGACGTCCCGACGAGGCGGGCGAGAAGCAGGCCCGTGCAATCGACGCGTTCCAACGCGTACGCGGCGACCTGGAGCGCGCCTACACGATCCTGACAACGTCCGACCTTGAGCGGCTGTGGGAGTCGGCGGAGAACCTGGGCGAGCTCGCCAAAGAGGTCGAGAAGCTGCGCGAGGGCGAGCCGAGCGACGAGGAAACCGCGCAGCTCGTCGAGGCGCTCGACGAGGAAGCCGACAAGCTCGGGGACACGGCCCGGACGGCCACGGCGGCCGAGCACGCCAAGGCAGCGGCCAACGCGCTGCAGGGCGAGGAGCCGCAGGGCGACAAGCCGCCCATGGACGACCGCGAGCGGATCGCGCACGCCGAGGAGCAAATTCACCAGGCGCTCGGCGAGGTCGTGCGCGAGATCGACGCGCTCGTCGAGGCGCGCAGGATCCTGCTGCCCAAGGACGAAACCTGCCCGCCCGAGTACCAGGCCCTCGTCGAGTACTACTACAAGGTCCTCTCCGAGTTCTAACCGCCGCCGGTTCACTATTGCCTGTGGCTTTGGCGCTGAGCCGGGCTGGCGGATGCGGTCGGATGAGGATTCGAGCTCAGCTCGGCCGATAAGTCCGAGCCCCTCGAGGGGCGTTTGGCAGTAGCCTCGGGCGCCAGCCCGTGGTAGGTAAGCGGCAAACGTAACAACTGAGCCCCTTCAGGGGCGATTGATCTCGGGCCGCTTGTGTCCTCAATCGCCCCTGACGGGGCTCGGCCCTTTTCTTCATGGCGCTTCCCACGGGCTTGCGCCCGAGGCTACTGCCAAACGCCCCTGGCGGGGCTTGGATCCGCGCACCGGTCCGAGCTCGAGCCCAGTCGGATACGGGCCCGGCAGGCGGGAGCGCGCGAGCTGTGTGCGACAGCGTGCTTCGATAAGGCCGCGCACGGCAGCCTCACAACTGGTCGAGAGATCGTTAGCAGCGCCACGCTGGGCGACCATGTGCCGGTCCTCTGTGAGAAACAGGGGTTGGGTCTCGAACGGCGCGGTTGCCTTTGGGCGCACGGCGCCGTACACTGTCGGTCGACCTCTGCGCTGGTGCACGCGTCGGGGAGGATGGAGCGATGGCCGACGAGGCGGTCAACGTCCGCATCGGGCCGGCCGGATGGTCCTACGACGACTGGGAGGGGATCGTCTACCCGGCCAAGAAGCCGAAGGGCTTCGATCCGCTCGCCTATCTCGCCCAGTACTTCGACGTGATCGAGATCAACAGCACGTTCTACCGCCCGCCGGCGGCGCGCGCGGCGGCGAGCTGGGTGCGCCGCACGGCGGCGAATCCTCGATTCAAGTTCACGCTGAAGCTCTACCAGAAGTTCACCCACGAGCGGCGCGGCATCACGGCCGAGGACGAGGAGGCGTTCCGCGCGGGCATCGAGCCGATCGCCGAGGCAGGCAAGCTCGGCTGCATCCTGATGCAGTTCCCGTGGTCGTTCAAGTACTTCCCGGACAACTCGCTTTACCTCAAGCGGCTCATCGAGCGGTTCACCGACTACCCGCTCGTGCTCGAGGTGCGCAACGCGACGTGGGACAGCGAGCTCGTCTACGAGCTGCTCGCCGAGCGCGGCGTCGGGTTCTGCAACATCGACCAGCCGGTGTTCCGCGGCCAGCTCCGGCCGACGCAGCTCGCGACAAGCCCCGTCGGCTACGTGCGCCTCCACGGGCAGAACCTCGAGAGCTGGTTCAAGGAGGACGCGCCGTCGCACGAGCGCTACAACTACTACTACTCGATGGACGAGCTTGCGCCGTGGGTCGAGCGCATCCGGGCCGTCGCCGCGCAAGCGAAAGAAACCTACGTGATCACCAACAACCACTACCAAGGCCAGGCGGTGGCGAACGCGCTCCAGCTCGGGTTCCTCATCGGCGGCGACTGCGTGCCGACGCCGCTCGCGATGCACGACGCGTTCCCCGAGCTCAAGGGGATCTCGACGACGCAGGCGCCGCAGGAACGGCTGTTCTGACCGGCCGCCCGGTCCCGACGACGTGCTTGGCTAGCGGGCGGGCCGCAAGAGAAAGGCTTGATCGCGACGGACTGACCTTGTAGCATATCTGGGTCTCAAGGGGGACAGCGTGATGGTGGACGACGGCGCGTTCGAGGCCTGGTCGGACGACCGAGCGTGGGACGAGTACGAGTGGGAGGCGTTCCTCCAGGAACAGGACCGCGAGACCGAGCGGTACATCGAGCTCGAGCAGCAGTACCGCGGCTTGCCCGACGCCGAGGAGCTGATCGCCCGCGAGATGGGCTGGGAACTGCCGGTCGCGTTCGATCCCGACGTGGCTGATGCCGAATCCGATGCCTCCCCGACCGGTGAGTGGCGTTCCGACGAGCAGCTCGACGACGCGAGCGAGCCGGCGCCGTCCTCGTACGAGGCCGATCCGCTGTGGCGCCGCGCCCATGCCGTGGCCGTTCGGCTTCATCGGCATCTTCGCGTGGCGACCGACGGTGCCACCGAGGCGCCGGAGCTGCTGACGCAGGTGGCCATGATCGCCGCGAAGATCGCCGGCGGGCGCAGCATGGGTTTTTCGCGTGACGCGCTCGGCGGCAACATCGCCAACCACAAGCGCGCTATGAGCCACACGCTTCTCACGATGTCCGCGCTCGACGAGGCTGAGCGCTCCGATGCCCTTCCTCGCGCTGCGGCGACACGGTTCCGGCGCGAGCTGCTCGGGGTGCGTGAGCGGCTCATGGACCGGATCGTCGAGCTGCGCGATATGTTTTCCAGCGGCCGGTTCCTCGACGAGTAGCCTTCTCGACCGCTCCCCGGCGAAAATCGCTTCGGCCCTGCCCGCGCCCTGCGTATAATGCGCCCCGGTTTCGATCACGCATGACGACGTGTGGATGCAACTATGGCCAATATCGCGCGGCAACTCGAGATGATCAAGCGCGGCGCCGACGAGGTGATCCCGCTCGACGAGATGGAGCGCAAGCTCCGCACCTCGGCCAAGACAGACAGGCCGCTGCGCATCAAGTACGGCATCGACCCGACAGCGCCCGACGTGCATCTGGGCCATCTGGTGCCCCTGCAGAAGATGCGCACGTTCCAGGACATGGGCCACGTCGGCGTGCTCATCATCGGCGACTACACGGCGCAGATCGGCGACCCGACCGGGCTCGACGAGTCGCGCGCGGCGCTCACGGGTGACCAGGTGCGCGCCAATGCCGAGCGCTACGTCGAGCAGCTCGGCGCGGTCCTCAAGCTCGACGAGTCGCACCTCGAGGTGCATTACCAGACCGAGTGGTTCGGCGAGATGACGCTCCAGAACATGATCGAAGTCATGGCCAAGTTCACGTTCGCGCAGATGATGGCGCACGACACCTTCCGCCGCCGCTACGAGCAAGGCCTGCCGCTGTCGCTCCACGAGCTGATGTACCCCGTGCTCCAGGCGTACGACTCGGTGGCCGTCCGCGCCGACGTCGAGCTGGGCGCGACCGAGCAGAAGTTCAACATCCTGTGCGGCCGCGACCTCCAGCGCCTCGTCGGGCAGGAACCGCAGGTCGCCGTACTCAACCCGATCCTGATCGGCACCGACGGCGCAAACAAGATGAGCAAGAGCCTCGGCAACACGATCGCCATCGATGACCCGGCAAACGAGAAGTTCGGCAAGGTGATGTCGATCCCCGACGAGATCATTGCCAACTACTACGAGTTCCTGACCGATTGCTCGCTCGAGGAGCTCGCCGACGTGCAGCGCACGCTCGAGACCAAGTCGGCCAATCCGCGCGACCTCAAGTTCGAGCTCGCGCGCCGGATCGTCGCGCGCTTCCACGGCGGCGACGCGGCCCGAGCCGCCGGCGCCGAGTTCGAGCGGGTGTTCAAACAGAAGGAGCTGCCCGACGACATTCCGGAGGTGGTGATCGGGCCAAGAAACCTCGACGAGGGGCGGATCTGGATCGTGCGGTTGATCGTCGCCGCGGGCATGGCGAAGACGAACGGCGAGGCACGGCGCTTGATCGAGGGCGGCGGCGTGCGGCTCGACAGCGAGCAGATCGGGAGCGTTGACCTCCAGTGGGCGCCCGTCGATGGTGCCGTGTTGCAGGTTGGCAAGCGCCGTTTCGCACGCATCGCCGTCCAGCGCTGAGGTTGCAGGGGCAGAACGATTCTCGTCGAGTGCCAATGGTGTGTGTAGCCGTCCAAGCCCCGTAGGGGCGTCTGGGAGTAGCCTCGGGCGCGAGCCCGTGGAATCTGGAGCGAAGACGAGCAGAGCCCCTTCAGGGGCGACTGAGGTAACCGCCGGGTTCTTCAATCGCCCCTGAAGGGGCTCGGGGTCGTGTTCGGGCGCGTAGCGTACCACGGGCTTGTCCTGCTTCGCTGACGCTTCGCAGGACGAGCGCCCGAGGCTACTGCCAGTCGCCGCTGACGCGGCTCAGGAAGCATCTGTTCGTGGGCGAGTGGGACAAGGAGGCGGAGAACAGCAATGGGCGTTGAGCAGGAAGTGGCCGCGAAGGAAGCGCGGGTTCGGGCGTTTCTCAACGAGGCGGGGTACGACGCACTCGTCCTGACGACGCACGCGAACTTCGCGTGGATCACGGGCGGCGGCGACAATCACATCAACGTTGCGACCGAGACCGGCGTCGCCTCGGTCGTGATCGCGGGTGACGCGAAGTACGTCGTCACGCCGGCCAACGAGGCCGACCGCATCATGGCCGAGGAGATCGCCGCGCCCGGCTACGAGCTGCGCACGGTCGAGTGGTCCGACCTCGACGGCGTCGCGGGCGAGATCGAGCGGCTAACACGGAAGCTCGTCGTGGCGTCCGATACGGGCATCGCCGGCTCGACGCTCGAGGCGCGCCGGATCGCCGCGCTGCGCTACGCGCTCACACCCGAGGAGATCGACAAGTACCGCTCGCTCGGCGCGCATGTCGAGGAGTGCATGCGCGGCGTGGCCAAGGGGCTCACGCCGGGACTGAGCGAGAACGAGATCGCCGGCCGGTTTTCTGGGGCGATGGTCGCGCGGGGCATCATGCCGGTGGTGATGCTCGTCGCCGCCGATGAGCGGATCGAGCAGTACCGCCACCCGATCAACACGGACAAGAAGGTCGAGCGCACGGTGATGATGATCGTTTGCGCGCGGCGCCAGGGGCTCATCGTCGCATGCACGCGGCACGTGCACTTCGGGCCGGTGCCGGCCGAGCTGCGGCGCAAGCACAACGCCGTCGTCCGCGTTGATGCCGCGTTGAATCTCAGCACGACGGTCGGCGCGACGCTCGGCGACATCTTCGCCGCCGGGCAGAAGGCGTACGCCGAGGCCGGTTTCCCCGACGAGTGGCGTTTGCATCACCAGGGCGGCTCGATCGGCTACGCGCCACGCGACATCGTGGCGAGGCCGGGCGGAACGCAAGCGGTCCTGGCGAATCAAGCGTTTGCGTGGAACCCGTCGATCACGGGCACGAAGTCCGAGGACACGATCCTGGTGACCGACGCCGGGATCGAATGGCTCACGCTCTCGCCCGACTGGCCGATGCTCGACGTCGAGTTCGGCGGCCGGACCGTCCAGCGCGAGGACATCCTAGTCCTCTGACGCGGCCTCGCTGTCCTCAGGGCCCGGCTCGGTCTCGTCGCCCGGCGTCTCGTCGCCCGATGCCTCATCGGCCTTGGCCCGGATCGCGGCGGCGCGCTCAGCGTACTCCTCGGCTTTGTGGGCCAGCCCCGCGTCCTCGCACGCCTCCTTCATCGAGTCGAACACCAACGCCATCTTGGGTAGGTCCGGTCCCAAGAGCGCTTCATATTCCTCGATGATCTTGTCGTAAACGGCCTCGGCTTCGGCGAGCTTGCCGTCGGTCGCGTACACGTTCGCCAACGGTATCGACGCGCTCACACGCCAGGCGTGGTCTTCGGGCAAGTACTGTTCGGCGATCTCGATCCGTCGCCGCGCCCGGGCGTACGCGGTCTCGATGTCGCCGCGCTTGCATGCGATGTCTGACAAGCCGTTGTAGCAGCGCATGATGATGATGGGATCATCGCCGACGGCCGGTTCGAGGACCTCCAGGGCTCTCGCGTAGGAGGCCTCCGCCTCCTCGATCCGGTCAAGGTTGAGGTACGTCCCACCCAGGTACCCGCAGACGTAGGCTGTGTCGCGATTGTCCGGCCCGTAAAAGCGCTCGAAGACCGGCAGGGCCTGTTCGAATTGCTCGCGGGCCTTCTCGTATTGCTCGGTTTCCTTGTAGACGTAACCGAGCCAGTAGCGCGCACCGGCGGTCTCGATGTTGTCGCCCCCGAGCGCCTCGATTCTCGTCGCGAGGGATTGCGCAAGAAGTGGCTCGGCCTCGTCGAGTCGAGCCAGCTTGGCGTACAGAGCCCCAAGGGCCAAGCGGGCCGTGGCGGCGCCGAGGATGTTCTCGCCTCGTTCGTGCTCGGCGATCTCGAGTGCGCGCCGGTAGTGCTTTTCAGCTTCCTCAGCCTTTCCTTGGGACTCGCAGAACCAGCCGAGATCGAGAAGATCAGCCACTACTCTGGGGTGGTGGGACCCAAGTACTGTTTGGTCGATTGCCAGGATGCGTGCGCGCAGCTCCTCGGCCTCGGCGAACTGCCCCTGGGCGCCCCGCACACGGGCGAGCCCAGCCAGCTGGTACGTGGCTGACAGGTGCTCGGGGCCGTACGCTTCCTCGATGATGGAGAGCGCCTGTTCGTAGGCGCTCTCGGCCTCGTCGAGGCGCCCCTGGGCGGCGTACATGTCGGCGAGATTACTGAGGTTGGTCGCCACCTCCGGATCGCGAGCGCCCCTGGTGTTTCGGCTGATCTCGAGGGCTTGCTCCAGGGCAGTCTCAGATTCATCATACCGGCCCTGCGCCGTCAGCAGCACGCCGAGATCATTGAGGTCGATGCCCACCGCGATGTCGTGCTCGCCCTTGGCGCGCGTATCGACTGCCAAGGCCTCTCGAAGAAGCTGCTCGGCCTCGTCGTATTGTCCATGGACCCGATGCAGGTTGCCCATGCCCCGGCATGCTTTAGCCAGTTCGGGGTCCATGGGCTCGAAATGGCCCCTTGCGATCTCAAGGGCTCGCTCGGCGAAAGGCTTGGCCTCGTCGAACCTCTCCGACCGGAAGTAGAGCTCCGCCAGGTCCCCAGCGACGATTGCGATGAAGCGTGGATCGGCTGGGAGCGCCGACTCGTAGATTCGCAGACTGCGCTTGAGGCAGTGCTCGGCTTCACCGTACCTTGCCTGCGCCAGGCGGATGCGGCCCAGCGTGCAGAGGCACGACCCGACGTGTGGGTCTTTCGGCCCCAAGCGGCGTTCGGCTTTCGCGAGGGCCTTCTCGGCCTCGTCGCCGGCTTTCTGGTAGCGGCCCGCCTCGTACAGCCTTTCCGCCTTCTCGTGATGCCGTTCCCAGTTGTCCGTACGTTCTCTGTGCACACTGGCCGCGGCCACCACGGCGGCGACGATGAGCACGACGAGCCAGGGACGCGGCTTCCTCGGCCGCCTGCTTGCGGTCTGCAGGGGCTGAACGGGCGGGGCATGGCGATCGGGCCATGCCCCGCCCTGTTGTTGCAGAGACATGTGGACTGTCTCGCCTAACGCTTAGTTGGTCGGTTTCTCAGGCAGCTCGTCGCAGTAGATGATCGTGTCGTCGCCGGCGAGCGGGCCGGTCTCGACCTTCTTGTTGCCGCGCAGCCGCCACGAGAGCTCGTACTCGTAGTCGTAGTCGCCGTCGAGGTGGACGTACTCGACCTCCTTCTCCGGCGCCTCGTCGCGCGACCGCAAGATGACGCGCTTGGACCACGGCGTGCCGAAGAGCGTGTAGCGGATCGTCGCATCGACGTGGCGCACGTTCTCGTCGCGCAGCATCTCGGGGTCGGCCTCGAAGCGGATCGTGCGGTACTTGGTCGGCGGGCTGACGCTGATCATGAAGTCGTCGGTCGTCGTCCACGGCTGTTCGTAGACGGCGCCGCCGAAGAAGCTCCAGACGACCTTGTACTTGAAGCTGATCCACTTGGTGCGATCGGTATCGCCCTTCCAGCCGTAGACCATGCGGAAGTAGTTGGCGTTCTCCTGGAAGTTGGTCTTGTCGATCTTGATCTCCTGGTAGGTGGTCTGGCCGTTCTGGTGCTCCTTGCGCAGTTGGACGGTGACGTAGTTGATGAACTTGTCGAAGTCGGCCGCGTCCTGGCCGTCGAGCGAGACGAGCACCTCGCGCTGCTTGAAGACCGGGTCGTCGAGGTTGACGGCCTTGAAGACGCCCGGGTCGTTCATGTAGCGGCGCATGCCATTGATGTTCGCCGTGAAGACGAACGGCTGCGTGTCGAGCGTGTACTTCTTCAGTGTGATCTCCTGGCGGCCCGACACCTTGATGCTCCGCATCTTGTACGACACAAGCATCGAGATGCCCGACGTGCGCTCTTGCTCACGTTCGCGGCCGCCGCCCTCGGCGCGTTCGCTGGCGCCGCCGGACGCGGCGCCGTCGCCGCCCGCTTCGTCGCCGTAAGGCGAGCGGAGCGCGTCGCGCCGCTCGGCCGCCGGCGATTGCTCGCCTGGCCGCCGCAGGCTCGAACGCCTCGATTCGGCGCTCCCGGTGCCGCCGAGCAGGGGCGACTCCCTCAGGTCGCTGCCGCCGCCGGTCCCACCGCCGCCGGTCCCACCGCCGCCGGTCTCGCCACCGCCAGTGCCGCCGCCGCCCTCACCACCGCCCGTGCTGGCGGCCGCGG
>CAZCQN010000017.1:0-11048 GCA_964500825.1 uncultured Verrucomicrobiota bacterium
CCAGCTCCAGGAGGAGCTCGACGAGTTCAAGAAGGAAAAGGACCTCGTCCTGATCCCCGGCGGCCTGGTCGAGACGGCCGACCTCAACCGGTTCCGAGCCAACAGGCTCGATCTCGAGGTGCAGATCACGGGCCGAAGAGAGCGGCTTGAGCACATCGAGGCGGTCGATCGCGAGCTGAAGATCTCGATGCTGCTCGGCGACCAGGCGCTGGATGAGTACACCAAACAGCTCGACGAGCGCAAGCAGCAGCTCGAGCAGAAGCTCGCCCTCTTCGGCCCCGAGGACAAGGAAGTGATCGAGCTAAGGGCCTCGATCGACGAGCTCAGAACGCAGATGGACGCCAGGCTCGACGGCGTGCTCAAGCCGATGCGCGCCAAGATCGAGGAGCTCAAGGCCGAGGCACAACAGCTCGACCCTGACATCATCGCCGCGAAGAACGACCCGGAGACGCTCAAGGCGCTCCAGCAGCGGGAAGCCGAGGTCGACGCCGAAATCGCGGCGCTGCTCGTGCAGCTTGACCCGCTCGACGAGAAGCGGCGCGACTTGATGACGGCCATGCTCCAGGGCAGCCAGTCGCTCTACGACGTCCGCCAATTGCAGAAACAACAGGAGATTCAGCTCAGCCAGGGGCGCAGCAAGCTCGGCGAGCAGAACGAGGAGATCAAGCGGCTGAAGGTGGTGATCAACAGCCTCAAGAACAGCATCGACAACGAGATCGAGGGCGTGCTGCACTCGTTGCACATCGAGCTCAAGTCGCTCGGCAGCGAGAAGCGGGAGCTCGACACGAAGATCTCGCAGATCGAGAAGGACGTGTTCGAGAAAGAGCGGGACCGAACCGAGTACGAACGCCGACTGCAGCAGATCTACAGCCGGAGGAACATCATCGATCAGCTCCTGGCCAAGAAGATCATGGAGGACGTGAGGCGCAGCATCCCCTCATCGCGCGTCATTGTCACCGAGTTGGCCGTGCCGCCCTCGGGCCCGTCGAGACCACGGCGGCTCATGAACGTGCTGATCGGCGTGCTCGTCGGCCTCACGGTCGGCACCGGGCTGGCTTACTTCATCGAGTACCTCGACACAAGCATCAAGACGATCGACGACCTCGAGCGCAACCTCAACATGCCGATCCTGGGCGTGATCCCGCAGCGGGTCAAGCTGCTGACCGAGGTGACGCACAAGTCGCCCGCCTACGAGGCGTACCGGATGCTCTGGACCAACATCGATTTTGCCCGGCAGGACTCGAAGCTGCGCACCGTGCTCATCACAAGCGGTGGCGTCGGCGAGGGCAAAACCACCACTTTGGTCAACCTAGGCATCGTCGCCGCACGCGAGGGCAACCGCGTCCTGGTGATCGACAGCGACTTCCGGCGCCCGCGGGTGCACAAGCTGCTCGGTATCTCGAACCACGAGGGGCTCACCGACGCGCTGCTGCGCAACATCGATCCCGATCGGCTCGCCGTGCCTACCCAGGTGCCGGGCCTGTACGTGCTGCCGAGCGGCAAGCTGCCGCCGAACGCGATGGGCCTGCTCAATTCGCGCAACATGCGCGAGTGCATCGACCACCTCCACGACAAGTACGACATCGTCCTGTTCGATTCGCCGCCCGTAATCGGCGTGAGCGACGCCTCGGTGCTCGCCGGGCTCGTGGACCGGATCGTGCTCGTGGTCGAGTACCGCAAGTACCCCAAGACCGTGGCGACCCGCGCCAAGAAGATCCTCGAGAACGTCGGCGGCAAGATCCTCGGCGGCGTCATCAACAACCTGAACATCGTCAAAGAGGACTACTACTACTACTCGCAGGTCTACCACTACTTCCAGGCCTCCGGCGAGAAAGCCGACGAGGAAGGCGCCGCAGCGGACGACGAGACCCCCGCCGACCAGGAGATCGAGACGGCCTCCGAGCAAGAACGCGGGACGTCCGAGGACCGAGATCAGACCACGTGATCGGCGTCTGGCCACGTGAAGGAGACGCAAGGAGGGTGCCCGTGATGACTGTTATGCGTGTTGGACTGCTTGCCGCCGCGCTGACGCTGTGCATAGCCGGGTGCGCCACGACCGGCGGCGTCAATGTCCAGTCCGGCCATCCGCCCGCGGTCGAAGGCAACCCGGTCGACCTGTACCGGATCGTCCCCGGCGACGTGCTCGCCATCGACGGGGGCGCCGAAGAGAACCTGGGCAAGGATGCGGCCCGCGTCGACGAGAACGGCGACATCAACCTCCTCTACATCGGCAAGGTGAAGGCAGACGGCAAGACGAAAAGCGAGCTCGAGGAAGCGATCAACGGGTCGTATCGTGAGTCCGGTCAATACGAGGACCCGCAGGTGACCGTCACCGTGCTCACCCTGTACTACTACGTCGACGGCCAGATCCGCGAACCCGGCAAGAAGCAGTACGTCCGTCAGATCACCATCTACCGGGCGATCGTGGACGCCGGCGGATTCACCGAGTTCGCCGCCCCGTCGCGTGTGAGCCTGATCCGCCAGACGGCGGATGGCGAGGCAAAGGTCTACGTGATCAACGTGCGCAAGATGATGCGGGGCGCGCCCGACGACGTCGTCATCCTGCCCAACGACATCATCCGCGTGCCCAAAAGCGTCTTCTAGCCGGATTGGAGGGTGAGGAGCAATGCGTAGGCGGGTTCCAGTTGTTGCCCTTGTCGGGCTCGTGATCACGCTCGGTGCCGGCTGCGGCGGGGTGAAGTCGGACCCACTCCCACCGACGGTGACCGAGGACCCGGTCGAGACGTACCGCATCGCCCCTGGCGACGTGCTCGAGATCGACGGCGGAAGGAACCCCCAGGTCAGCAAGGAAGGGGCGCACGTTGACCAGGAAGGGTTCGTCAGCCTCCTCTACGTTGGCAAGATCAAGGCGGCCGGCAAGACCAAGAGCGAGCTCGAACACGACATCGACACCGCCTACATGGAGGCGGGGCATTTCACCGACTCGCAGGTCAGCGTCACCGTCCTGACGCTGTACTACTTCATCGACGGCCAGATACGATCTCGCGGCAAGCGCCAATACATCCGTCAGATCACCCTGTACCAGGCGATCGTTGAGGCGGGCGGGTTCAGCGAGTACGCCGACCGGGGCGACGTCCGCGTGCTGCGGCCGCAGCCCGACGGCACCGTCAAGGTCTACGTAATCAACTGCCGCCGCATCATGACCGGACGCAAGCCCGACAGCTTCGTCGTCTTGCCCAACGACACAGTCTTCGTGCCTCGCGGCTACTAGAAACAGTGAGAATAGAAAAATAGGGACAGGCACCTGTTTTTCTGCGGACGCGGGACGCATTGAGCATGGCCGCAGATGGAAAAACAGGTGCCTGTCCCTGTTTTTCGTGTGGCCCATGGCGAGGAGGCTTGCCTGCCGCAGGCAGGTTGTTCCCCATCGTCGGCCCGCGTTTTGCTACACTGGACTCGCGAGCTGCCCTCATATCCCGTGACACCCGGCTGACGAGTCGCCGCCCATGACGGACACCGCTCAAGGCCTCCGGCAGGAGCCACCCGAGCAGGCCGAGCCGATTCGCCCCGAGCCGCTCAGGCGCAGCCGGGAGACGGAACAGATCGAGCGGGTGTGCGATACGATCATCCTGGCACTCCTGGTCGGCGTGCTTGTGCTGACGGCGATCGCGTTCGGCGGCGCCGACCAGGACCTGGCGCCGTTCTCGAAGACACCGCTCGGCACGGTCCTGTACTACTTCAACTACACGATCGCGGCCGCCGCCGTGCTCATGGTGCTCGCCTGGGGCGTCAAGATGGTGCTCACCGAGCGCCTCGTGCTGGCCAGAACCCCGATCGACATCCCGCTCGTGCTGTTCCTGGTCTACGCGCTCCTGAGGGCACTCACCTGCGCGGCGCCGGCGGTGGCGATCCGCGAAGTCGGCTGGCTCGCGGCATATGCGGCGATCTTCTACGTGGCGGTCAACGTGTTGCGCACGCGGCGGCAGCAGCACCTGGTCGTCGGCGCGATCGTCGGCACGGCGCTCGTGCTCTCGATCGTGGGGTTGGTGCTCATGCTCCGGCTCGAGACGCGCGACCTGGTGCTCACGCTCGAGCGGCCACAGCAGTACCACGGCCGGCTCGGGGCGACGTATGTGTGCCCGAACCACTTCGCCGGGCTGCTCGAGATGACCATCCCGCTCGTGCTCGCCTACATCATGATCGGCAAGGCGCGCCTCGTCCACAAGATGATCGCCGGCGCCGCGGGCTTCGCCATGGTGACGGCGATGATCTTCTCAATGTCGCGCGGCGGGTGGATCAGCCTCTCGCTCGGTATCGTCTTCCTGCTCGCCGCGGCGACGCTGAACAGGCGAATCAAGCTGCTCGCCTGGCTCGTGCCGCTCGTGGTGATCATCGCCACCGTGGTGGCCATCATCGTGAACGACCCCGGCGTGCGCCACCGGTTCTCGATCGTGTTCGATCGCGACGACCTGAGCTACGGCGGCCGCGCCCTGGCGTGGAAGCACACCCTCGACGTGGTGCGGCGCCACCCGCTTGTCGGCACCGGACCGGGCACGTACCGGTGGGCGTTCACACGCGCGCAGCCGCGGGATCTCGTCTTCGACGTACGCTACACCCACAACGACTACCTGCACACCCTGTCGGACTACGGCCTCGTCGGCCTCGGTCTCATGCTGTGGGCGGCGGGATCGTTCGCCTACCGGGGCGTGCGCGCCCTGCGCCGCGCGAAGAAGAGCGCCGACCTGGCGCTCGCCACCGGCGTGATGGCGAGCGCGGTGGCGATTGCCGCGCACTCATTTGTCGACTTCAACATGCGCGTCCCGGCCAACCTGATCATCATGCTCGTGCTCGCCGCCGCCCTGGTCGCCGTCCGTCAGTATCAGCTCCGGCGCATGGGCGAGCTTGTCGTCTTCAAGCACACGGGCACGCGCCGACTGGCCACGGCCGTGAAGGTGGTCGCGATCGCCGCCCTGGTGCTTGCCGCGGCCGCGATCCTGCTCGTCAACGGCCGCAAGCATGCGGCCCGAATCGCCCACCACCGCGGGCGCGAGGTCGACATGACCGTCCCGAGGCCGATCGGGCTCAAGGAGCGGGTGATCGAGCACGTGTTGGCCCTCGAACAGATCACCCCGGAGCAGCGCGAGCCGATTGTCAGAGCGCTCTCCATGCTCGACTGGCCGATGATGCAGGACGTCGATCGGACGCTGCGCCGCATGGGCCATAAGGAGACGCTCGATCCCGAGGCGATCAAAGAGCTCATGCGGGCGGCGCGCGCGGCCCGCAGCATGACGCAGGAGGACCAGGAGCGGATCGTCGCCGCCTACCAGCGGGCGATCAGGCTGGACGGGTCGAACTTCGAGTTCCACGCCGCCCTGCTGAACTACTACGTGTACGTGGGACAGAACAGGCTGCTCAACCACGAGGCCCTCAGGGAACTCGCACGCGGAATGCCGCACGGCCTGGAGGCGACCCGGCTCAACCCGCTCTCCGCAATGACCGCCTTCAACATGGGCGAGATGCATCGGGAGATGTACGATCGGCTCAACCGGCAGGACCTATTCAACCTTGTCGACCAGACCGACTACGAACCGGTCGACTACTACAAGAAGAAGGCCCGGGACTGGTACGAGGTCGCCATCGGGCTTCATCCCGAGAACGGCACGTATCGCGAAGGCTACGCCGACTACCTCGTTCTCGCCGGGGAGCTGCAGGCGGCCCTCGGGCAGTACCGGAATGGCGTCGAGATCTTCAGCACGATGCGACGGTATGAAACGGTGTTCGAGGACGGCATCGAGCAGGTCAAGCTCACGCGCGACCCGTACAGGATAGACATCGAGCGCATCGAGGCCAAAATCCAACGAACTGAGGCGAAGCTCCGACGTCAGGCCCTCACCCCGCCCGCACGCTCGACACCAAGCGAGCACCCGCAGGATGCCCCGGAGGGGGGTCCCGAAGAGGAGCGCCGTGAGTAGCTCCGGGTCAAACCCGGAGACCAAGATGTGTGAGGAAAAAGATCCGACCCCGGAAGGGTTGCGCAAGGGCGGTCTCGGTGCCGCCTCGGCCGGCCCGTCCCGGCAATCTGCCGGGGAGACCAGGCAATGACCGATCAGGGTGACGAACAACTCAAGCGGATCTGGGCGCCGTGGCGCCTCGACTACGTCAAGGCCATCCACGACGACGGCGACGACGAGTGCATCTTCTGCATCCCGCCCGAGACCGACCGCGACCGCGAACGCCACGTCGTCGTGCGCCGGCCCGACTGCGTCGCCATCCTCAACCGCTACCCGTACAATAACGGCCACCTGCTTGTCGCGCCGAAGCGCCACGTCGCCGGGCTCAGCGACCTGAGCGACGACGAGCTCGTCGCCCTGATGCAGCTCGTGCGCGACTGCATCGCGCTGCTCCAGGAGACCCTCGACCCGCACGGGTTCAACATCGGCCTCAACCTCGGCCGGGCCGCGGGGGCCGGCATCCTCGATCACCTCCACTTCCACATCGTGCCGCGCTGGACGGGCGACACGAACTTCATGCCCGCCACCGCCAACACCAAGGTCATGCCCCAATCCCTCGACGCCCTCTGGGAGCTGCTCCGAGAGAGGCTCGGCACGGGACAGTAAGACCAACGGCCCAAAAACCGCCGGATAGGGAGTCTCGCTCGTCGAGAGGTCGTTCGCTCACAAGGTGATACTGGCATGCGTCCTCAGGGAACGGGGCGACCGCCGGCAGCGCCGTAGGCGCGGAAGCCGGTAGCCTGGGCCGTGAGGCCCAGGTGAGGAATCGCCCTCAATGGAGGAAGCCCCGTAGGGGCGACAGATGCTCGTCGAGGACAGGACAGCAGCCCGCTCATACGACCCCTGCCGCGCCGATGGCGCTCATCGCCATGTGTTGCGCCGTAGAGTCCCTGGGCCTAACGGCCCAGGCTACCGCCTGTCGCCGCTCCGCGGCTGCTGGCAAGCACAGCCAACCTTTATCCGCCGATTTGGACGCTCCGAGCCGGCTTGACCACGGCCCGCCGACGTGCTACTTCCCTGTGCAGCATCGAGGAGGCACATGGTCAGGAGGAAAAAGAAGAAAGCGGCTGAGGAGCCTCTCGTGAGCGGCGTCGACGGGATGCCCGTCGATGGGCCGCGCGTGGCGGCGCGCTGCCCTTCCTGCGGCCACGAGTCGGTCTTCGAGTCCTTTGGGGAGATGAAGGACCTGCTCTACCGCGGCCACGTCTACGGCCAGCGCCGGTGCCCGAACCCCAACTGCGACGCCCACCTTTTCTTCATCACGAAGGGCAAAGAGGGCGTCACCACGTTCCCCGCCCAACGGGTCGACTTCGAGAAGGACGGCGTGCCCCAGCACGTGATGACGCCGCTCGACGAGGCGCTCGAGTGCCACGCCAACGGCTGCTACACGGCCGCGGCGATGATGACGCGCCGCGCGCTCGAGCTGATCTGCGCCGACCGAGGCGCCGCCGGCGAGCGGCTCGTCGAGCGCCTCAAGGACCTCGCGCGCGAGATCGTCCTGCCCGACAAGCTGCTCAAGGAGATCAACATCCTCAAGATCTTCGGCGACGACCGGGCCGACGCCCACCTGAGCACCTTCCCCCAGGTCGGCAAGGAGGAGTCCGAGACCGGCCTCGCCCTGGCCAAAGAGATCGTCAAAGCCGCCTACCAGTACGACAAGCTCGTCGACAAGCTCCGCGCCCTCAAAGAAAGATAGCTCTCCGCTCCGTGCCCCCCGTGTCCCCCGCGGTTTTCCCGGAAACGGGAAGATACAACCACGGGGGACACGGGAGGCACGGGGGAAAGAGGTGACTGACCCTGTTCGCCTCGCGGTAAACTTCTGGGGGTGTGAGGCGTTCAAGCGAGTGTAGGAATTGGGGGCCTTGACGCGCGACGAAGAGCTCAAGTTGATTCGGGCCTTTCAGGCCGGCGAGACGGGCGCGTTCGACGCGCTGGTCGGCGACGTGCGCGCGAAGGCCTATTCTTTGGCATACCAGTGGACGCAGAACCGCGAGGACGCGCTCGACGTCTGCCAGGACGCCTTTCTGAAGCTGTACCGGGCGCTGCCGAACTGGTCGGCGCGGGCGTCGGTCTTCACGTGGCTGTACCGGGTGATCATCAACCGGGCGATCGACATGAAACGCAAGAAGACGCGGCACAAGACGGTGTCGAGGGACGCGGCGAGCGACGAGCATCCGCTGCCCGAGCCCGAGGCGAGCGGCGTAACGAACCCGGAACGGCTCGCGTCGTCGCGCGAGATCCAAGGCCGGATCCGCGACGCGGTGATGGCGCTGCCGACGAAGCAGCAGCAGGTGTTCGTGCTGCGGCACTTCGAGGACCTGCCGCTCAAGCAGATCGCCGCGATCCAGCAGACCACCCTCGGGGCGGTCAAGGCGACGCTGTTCCAGGCGGTGCGCAAGGTGCGTAAGTCCCTCGCGGGGTATTGGGCAGAGATGGGAATGTGAGACCGATGAATAGGAAGCGATTCGATCAACTGATACAGCGGATGAGCACGGGCGAGCTGACGGACGCCGAGCGCGGCGAGCTCGTCGAGCTCTGCGCCGACGGCGACGCGCTGCACGCCGAGGTGCGCCGGACTGAAGCGATCCTGGCCGCGGCGCACACAAGCACCGTCGAGCAGCCGAGCGATTTCGAGTGGGCCGCGTTCTCGACGCGGCTCGAGGCCACCATCGAGGCCGAGCAGCCTCGCGCGTATGGCCGGCTGGCGCTGTGGCTCGATCGCCTTGTCGCGTTGCTACGGCCGCGGCGTCTTGCTGTGGCCGCGTCGGCCGGAGCGGTGGTGGCAATTGCGGTGCTGATCGCCGTCGTTACGCTGCGCCCCGGCGCGCAGACGAAGCCGCGGATGGTAGTAGCTGGCATTGACGAGCCGGAATGGGATTGGGAGGAGTTCGCCCAGTACTACCCGGTGGCCGAGACGCTGCCCGATCCGGACCTGCTCACCGTCGAGCAGCACTTCTGGGAAGAGATGGACAAGGTCGACGAGGTGATCGAGGAAGCGCCGTCCTTTGACGGGAACGGCGAGAGCGACGAGTCGTACATCTTCGGCTGAGGCCAAGCGGCCCGGCCGGTTGACGAAGAGCGAGGTGGACGAGCGATGAAACGGATCATGATCGTCGGAGCTGTGGCGCTGTTGGTGAGTCTTGGCGCGGGGGCTCTTGCCATGGTGATGCCCGGCAGGGAAGGTCCCCCGCCCGAAGGAACAGGTGGCCGCCAGCCCTTCCATCCCCCCGGACACGAGCTCAAGGACATCGAGCAGGCCTACGAGAAGGAGCTGCGCGCGGCGCAGGAACAGATCGCCGAGTCGCGCCGCGTGCTCGACGAGAACACGAGCCGCTTGCGCGAGATCTGGGACCAAGCGCGTGAGGCGTCCGGCGCCGACGCGCGTGCCGACCTGCGGCCGGAGTTCGAGGGCCTCGTCAAGGAGAACTCGCGGCTCGAGATCGAGGTCGCCGAGCTCAAGGTGAAGGTGGCTGAGATGGGGCTGAAGCTCGCGATGGAACGCCTGGTTCAGGCCAGGGTGTCGCTGCGCGAAGCCCAAATCAAGCTGCACCGCCGCGAACGATGGCTCGAGGGCGACTGGGGCGACCGGCTCCGGCGCGGGCCGTACGAACCCCGCCGAGACCGGCCGGCCGACGCACCGACCGCCGATCAGCCTTCGAGCAACGGGCCAGCGGCCGATGAGCCAGCGGCCGATCAGCCGTCGGACGACAAGCCGTCGGACGACAAGCCGTCGGACGAAGAGCCGTCGGACGACGAACCAGCGGTCGATCAGCCGGCGGCCAATGAGCAGGATGCGTCTCGCGACGAACCTGCAGTGCAAGCGCACTAGCCTGCCGTTCTTTCACCCTGGTGGCGCAGCCGGGACCGGCGTCCCGGCTGCGTCGCCGCAACCGACATGCCGTCTCCGCCATTGACCCCATGCCCGACCGCCGCTACGATGTCTCCGATGAGGGGACACGTCTGCCGCACCCGAACGAGGGAGAACGATGAGCATTCTCGACGAGATCCGTGCGAAGGCCAAGCGGCTCGGCAAGACGATCGTCTTGCCGGAAACGTACGACGACCGCGTGCTCGAGGCGGCCGACAGCATTCTGTCGGACGGGATCGCCAAGGTCGTCCTGATCGGCGACCGCCACGAGATCCTGGGTAAGGCGACCAACCTGGCGCACCTCGAGCACGCCACCTTCATCCGACCCGACGACCCGAAGCACGCCGACGATTTCGTCGGCGAGTACCACGAGCTGCGCAAGCACAAAGGGATCACGCTCGACGAGGCGCGCGAGACGATGGCCGACCACGTGTTTTTCGCCGCCATGTGCGTGCGCAAGGGCATCGCCGACGGCTTCGTCGGGGGCAGCATCGCGCCGACGCCCAAGATGCTGCGCGCCACGCTCCATATCCTCAAGACCGCACCTGGGATCGAGACGCTCTCGAGCTGCTTCCTGATGGTCGTGCCCGACTCGAGCTTCGGCGCCAACGGCGCGCTGATCTACTCGGACTGCGGCGTCGTGCCGAACCCGGATGCCGAGCAGCTCGCCGACATCGCCATGGCGGCGGCCGGCTCGTGCCGCGCGCTCATCGGCGCCGAGCCGAAGGTGGCGCTGCTGAGCTTCTCGACCAAGGGGAGCGCGAAGGACGAGACGATCGAGAAGGTCACCGACGCCGTCGAGATCCTCAAGAAGCGCAACGTCGATTTCGTCTTCGACGGCGAGCTCCAGGCCGACGCGGCCCTCGTGCCCGGCGTGGCGAAGCGCAAGGCGTCGGACAGCCCCATCCAAGGCGACGCCAACGTGCTCGTTTTCCCCGACCTGAACGCGGGTAACATCGCCTACAAGCTGACCGAGCGCCTCGCCGGCGCCGACGCGATCGGCCCGCTGCTGCAGGGGTCCGGCAAGCCGGCCAACGACCTGAGCCGCGGCTGCGACGCCGCCGACATCGTGAACGCCGTCGCGATCACCGCACTCCAGGCGGCCGCGGCGACGAGGTAGGCGGCCCGCTCATCAGCCATCGCGCGCGTTGCTGCGCAGCGCCCGTGCGCGAAGCCCGCGCAGTGCCCGTGCGCGAAGCCCGCGCAGC
>CAZCQN010000017.1:11148-31154 GCA_964500825.1 uncultured Verrucomicrobiota bacterium
CGCAGCGCCCGTGCGCGAAGCCCGCGCAGTGCCCGTGCGCGAAGCCCGCGCAGCGCCCGTGCGCGAAGCCCGCGCAGCGCCCGTGCGCGAAGCCCGCGCAGTGCCCGTGCGCGAAGCCCGCGCAGCGGGCGTGCGCGAAGCCCGCGCAGCGGGCGACATGTTGTAGCCACGGGCGTCAGCCCGTGGAGCGCGAAGGGAAGAAAGAGCAAAGCCCCCGCAGGGGGCGGCATCTGCATTGCCTGGTCATCAGATGTCGCCCCCTGCGGGGGCTCGCGCATTTCTCCTCGTGCCCGATGTCCACGGTCTCACGACCGCGGCGACCTAATGTCACCCTCTGCGAGGGTTCGGGTGCGCGGTGGGGCAGCGTTCTGGATCTTGTCCGTCGTGTTTGCCGCTATCGCTGGCGCCGTGTCGTCGAGCACTCAGCGTGTGGGGTCGGGCTCAACGCCGCTCAAGCAGTTCGGCGTTCAGTCCGCCTTGCTTTCGGCTGCAGCAATCGTTCCGAGGGCAAGCGAGGCCGTCGCGCGGACTTCGGGTGGCACCTCTCTGCTGGCGCGGAGCTTCTGGAGCGGCTCGACGGCGCGCGGATCGCCGATCTCGCCCAGAATGCCGATGAGCAGCAACAGCGTTGTCTCCTTGGCCTCGGCAAGCTGCTCGATCAGGCTCGGGACCGCAGCGGCGCCCATCGAAACAAGCGCGTTCTCGGCGTTGCGCTGCACCTTCCAGTGACGATCATGGAGCGCGTTGACAAGCGGCCTGACCACGCGCGGATCCTCGAGCCGCCCAAGCAGACGTGCCACGGGCACACGCACGAGCGGCGACGGGTCCTTGAGCCCGCTGAGCAGCATGCTGACGTAGACCGCGTCGTCGAGCTCGACCTGGGCGAGCGCCTTGGCGGCCTCGGCTCGCACGCCCTCGTCGCTGTCGGACACGAGCACGAGCGACAGGGGGCCGCCGACCTTCTTGCCCGAGATTCGGCCGAGCGCGCGCACAACGCCGTAGCGCACGATGGGGCTCGGATCGCCGAGAACCGCCAGCAGCGGCTGGATGCCCCGCGGGGTGCGCACGCGGCCGAGCACGTGCGCGGCGTAGTAGCGCGCCCAGGTGGCGCCCTCGACCTTGAGGAGCGCCTCCTCGGCCGTGTGGGCGACCGCCTCGTCCGGATCGGCGGCGAGCTTGCGGAGCGGCTCGACGGTTTTCGGGTTCTTCAGCTCGCCCAGGCTGCGGATCGCCCGGAGGCGCATCCGTTTGTTGCCGTCCTCGAGCGCGCAGCGCAGCACGGGATCGACCGGCACCTTCGGCAGCGAGAGCAGCTCGGCGACAGGGCCGATCACGGCGTTGCCGTGCTCGACGAGCGCGTCGGCCGCGGCGCGCCGCACGCGGAAGTACGAATCAGCAAGGCAGTTGATCAGCGGAAGCATCGCCGCCGGGTCGCGTGCCCTGCCCAGGACGGTGATGATGTTGGTGCGCATCTGGCGGCTGCGGCTGAGCCTGAGCCGGTTGAGCAGGTACGCCGTCGCGCTCGGGCCGAACCCGGTGAGCGCCTCAATCGCCGCGGCCACCACGCGGCTGTCGCGGTCGCCCAGCCGTTCGATGATCACGTCGACGGTGCCGGCCTCGCCGAGCCGGCCGAGGCAGCGGATCGCCTGCTCGCGCACCAGCGGCGACTCGTCGTCGATGACCTCAACGACGGCGGGCGCGACGCCCGGATTAGCGATCCGGCCGAGCACCTCGCAGATGCCGGCCCGGAGCGCCGGGCTCGGCAGCTCGAGCGCCTCGACGAGCGGGATCGTCGCCACCGACCGCAGGCGGCACAGCGTGGCGATCACGAGCTCGCGCACCTCGGCATTGTCGACGATCAGCAGGCGCAGCAGGCGGCGGGCCGTCGCGGTTGTCTCCTCCCGGGCCATCTGCCCGATCAGGCGCTTGAGCGCCTCGGCCGCCTCGTTGCGGACGATCCACTCTTCGTCGTCGAGCGCGTCGGCAAGCGCCTCGATCACGGCGGGCTCGCCGAGCTTGCCCAAGGCCGCCACGGCGAACCAGCGCGTCACGGCGTTCTCGGACCGGTAGACGCGAGGCCGCAGCAGCGCCTGGGCCGCCGAGGGGTCACCGATGCGCGCGAGCCCCTTGACGGCATACTGCTGCACTTCGTCGTCGGGGTCGTCGAGCGCGTGCACGAGTGCCTCAACGGCGCGGGCGTCGGTAAACACGCCGAGCTGGCGAGCGGCATCGCGGCGCACTTCCCAGTCGATGTCGCTCCTGAGCTCGTCGGCAAGCTGTTCCAGCGTGTCGGCCACGGCGCGCCTTTCTTATGCCACCTCGATGATGCCCTTGCAGCTCCTCCCGGGCGAGGTGGCCGTCATCTCGTAGTTGCACTGGATGCCGGTGAGGATCTCGACGGCGGCCTTGAAGCAGCCGATCCGCGCGCAGGTCAGGTTCTGCAGCGGCATCGTCTGGCCCGACAGGTCGCGGCAGCTCGCGCCGTAGGGGCACGCGGCCACCTCGACCTCGACGCGGTACGGGTCGAGCTCGTCGACCCTGAACTGGCTCGCATCGTCGAAGAAGCCGACCTTGACGCACAGCTCGATGTAGCTCTGGACCGCGTCCTTGATCGTGGCCGCCTTGCGCGGCCGGAGGCCGTACTCCTCCTCGAGGATGCGCAGCAGCGTCTCGGTCGCGTGCTGGTAGGCGCGCTCGATGAACGCGCGGGGCCGGATGCCGTGAAAGTCGCGCGCGGTCTCCTCGAGCGCGTCGAGCCAGACGCGGGCGACGACCCAGCCGGTCGTGCTCTTGTCGAGCGTCTTCATTTCTTCCTCGCCGTCGTTGAGGTTGTCTCGTTGCTGGCAGGTCCGGCCGCGTCGGTCGGCGCCGTCTTCGTGGCCGCCTTCGTGGCCGCCTGCTCTGCGGGCGGCGTGTGCTCGGCCTCGACCAAGCCCATTCGCTCGAGCAGCACTTCGAGCGCCCGGGGGGTGAGCGAGATCGAGTAGTCGCGCTGGAGCTGCCGGACGAGGTAGTCGAAGCCGGCGTCCTTGTTGTCCGACCACAGGATGGCGACCTGGGCCTTGTCCTGCTCGCTGAGCGCGGCGAGCTTCGCGTTGATCGTCTCCTCCTCGATCCGCTCGGCTTTCACCTTGAGCATGTGGCCAAGCACGCGGACCGTGGCGCGGCCGATGGCGAGCTCCTCGTTGGTCGGGATCACGAGGACCTTGACGGGCCCGGTGCTGATCGTCGTCTCGTTGGCTGCGTTGCGCTTCTCGTCGACCGCGATGCCGAGCGCGTCGAGCCCCTCGCACGCCTTGAGCCGGACGGGGGCCGCGTTCTCACCGATGCCGCCGGTGAAGACGACCGCATCGAGCCCACCGAGCACGGCGGTGTAGGCGCCGATGTACTTGCGGACCCGGTAGCAGAAGATGTCGAACGCGAGCTGGTGCTGCTCGTTGCCCTCGTTGGCGCCGGCGATGATCTCGCGCATGTCGTTTGTCGTCTCGCTCACGCCGAGCAGGCCGCTGTACTTGTTCATGAGCGTGTCGACTTCCTTGGTCGAGAGCCCCTCGCGCTCCATCAGGTACGGCACGAGCGCGGGATCGATGTCGCCGCATCGGGTGCCCATCACGAGGCCTTCGAGCGGCGTGAAGCCCATCGAGGTGTCGACGCTCACGCCGCCTTTGACGGCCGCGACCGAGGCGCCGTTGCCGAGGTGGCACGTGATGAGCCGGCACTCGGCGAGCGGCTTGCCCAGGACCTCGGCCGCCTTGCCCGCCACGTGCCTGTGCGAGGTGCCGTGGAAGCCGTAGCGCCGGATGCCGAGCTTGCGATACAGCGCCATCGGCAGCGCGTACGTGTAGGCGTGCGGCGGGATGTTCTGGTGGAAGGCGGTGTCGAAGACGGCGACCTGGTCCTTGCCGGGCATGAGGGCCGCGCACGCCTCGATGCCCCGCAGGTTATGCGGGTTGTGGAGCGGCGCGAACTGGATGCACTCGCGGATCTCGTCGATGACTTCGCCGGTGATCAGCACGCTGTCGGCGAACCGCTCGCCGCCGTGGACGACGCGATGGCCGATGGCGCCGATCTCGTCGGCCGACCCGATCACGCCGTAGCGGCTGTGGGTCAGCGTCTTGATCGTGAGCTCGATGGCGGTCTCGTGGTCGAGCACTTCGAGCACTTCCTTGACGCCGCGGCCCGTGTGGGGCGTGTAGCGAAGGATGGCGCTCGAAGTGCCGATCTTCTCGACGATGCCCTTGGCGATCGCGGTCTCGGTGTCCATGTCAAGGAGCTGAAACTTGACCGACGAGCTGCCGCAGTTGAGGACAAGAACTTTCATGGTCTCCTCGTGCCGACGTCTTTGGTCGGAAAGGCGGCCCGATGCTGGGCGGTCGAAGGCCCGGTGTCGGGTAGCTGGCTGTCTGTCACGGAATGCGCACCTGCGGAAGCAGGAAGCGCGCCATATGGTTACACAGGGTTCGGGCGGGCGTCAACGGGTATGCTGGGGCCGCAAGAAGGTCTGGACGAGGGCAGGACGATAAGACAAGGCGGCGAAGAAGCCGGCCGCGCTTCTTCACCGCCTGCCTAGTTCTTGGCCGCGTGCTTGCGGCTTCTTACTTCTTCCGCTTGCGCAGGAACAGGAGTCCCGCGAGCCCGAGGACGGCCATCGTGCCCGGCTCAGGAATCGGCACGCACCGAGTGTGGATGATGATCTCCTCGATCCAGGTGCACGGCTCGAACCAGATCTCGATGTACTCCATCGGCGGGTTGCCGGGAAACGTCACGAGGTAGGGATTCACGGACCACGTGGCACCGGTGGGGTCCGTCCCAAGCAGGACGGGTGCACCAGGGGTCGTCGTCGCTCCATGTCCCGGCTGGCCGCCAACCGATATCGGCGGCGACGTCGACGTCACCTGGACCCAGACCTCTTTGCGGATTCCATCAGAGTCCTTGTTGTGGATCTGGATGGCCTGCTTGCCGGGTTGGTCTCCCCCGACATGCCACGAGGTCAACGTGCCATCCCAGCTGGGCGCTTCCTGCTCGCCCCAGCCTTCCCAAAGGCCTTCCTCCATCGTGAGCAGCGGGAGGCCGTACGGGTTCTCGCAGAAGTCCGGCGCGACGTCGACTGTCTCCTCTGTGAAGAACTCCCAATCCTGCCACGTGCCCCGGTCGTCAGGAACGGGCAGCTCCCACGGCGGCGGGATGATATCCTCCGCCGTGGCGACGGGCGACAGCACGAGCACCGCAAGCAGCGGCACTAAGGCCAGTAAGGCTTTCCTCATAACTGATCCCCCTTCTCGTGTTTCAGCGCGCTGTTCAGGTCAATAGCAGTCCCTTGGCCCGCCTGGATACACCAAGACGCGACTTCGGGCTGTAAGCTTACCTGGCCTGCGGCAAGGAATAGGGAGTCTGGGTAACTAGCGACCAGTAAGGCAGTTACGATAGAACCCCCGGCTCCTTACACCCAAGCATCCCTTTTATACCATAATCCGACCTGCCGAGTCAAGCACGAAACGCCGCAACTGCGGCTTCCCCCGCACCGCGCAGCGCCGAGAACCTGGGCAAAGACAACGGGCCCGGGGAATCCCCAGGGCCCGTTGTGCGGCGATGGCCTTTTCTCGCTGCCTAATCCCAGAGTTTGAAGATGCTCCTGGCGAGGTCGGTATTATCGATGTAGAGGCCGCGAACGGGATCGTGCTTCGGCCCGTGCCGGTAGAGGTGCGTGCAGCCGCGGCCGCGCGCGTAAAGCGGGATGAGCGCGTTCGTGTGGTCGCCGCTGTTCCACTGCATGCCCGGCAGGTTGCCGGCGCCGTTGTTGACGAGCGGCGTCCAGGTCGCACAGCCCGGGCCAGGGCCGGCGCCTGAGCCCGGACCGGTCAGGTAGCCGCATTCGTGGTCGGCGGTGACGATCACGAGCGTGTCGTGCCATCCGCCGTTCGCTTCAACCCACTGGCAAACGGCCTCGACGGCCCGGTTGAAATCGATCTCCTCCTCGATCACGCGGTTCGAGCTGTTGCCGTGGCCGGCCCAATCGACGGCGCCGCCCTCGATCATCAGGAAGAAGCCGTCGGGGTCGTTGTCGAGGACGTTCAGGGCCGCCTTCGTCATCTCCGGCAGGGTCGGCACGGTCGCGATGAGCGGGGCGTCGTACGGATTCGTCTCATCAGGGACCGGGCCCCGGTTGTACTGAAGCGTCAGGGCGATTTCGGCCACGCCGAGCACGCGGTCGGGCGCCGGGCCGCTCATCAGGCCCTGGAATGCAGCCCGGGACGTGATCAGCGACCACGGATCGTTGATCCCGTCGCCGTCGGCGTCGCCGGCGGCGGTGCCCGCAATGAGCTCGATCCAGGTGGCCTGGCCGCCGACGTACTTGTACTGCCAGGTGGACGGATCGGTCGCCAGCGCTTGGCCTTCGTTGTCGAAGCCCGGATGCCCGCAGCCCATGACGACGTCGGTGGCGCTGTCGTGAATCATCTCCTGAGCGATCTCGGCGTAGTTGCCGCGCGCTACGTTGTGCGCGACGTAACCGGCCGGCGTGGCGTGGCTGAGCTGCACGCTCGTGATGACGCCCGTGGCCTTGCCGAGCTCCTCGGCGCGCTGGGCAATGTGTGTAAGCGGCCACCCGTCGGTGTCAACGCCGATCGCGCCCGAGTAGGTCTTGACGCCGGTGGACATCGCCGTCGCGGCGGCGGCCGAGTCGGTGTACTCCCGCATGACGTACTTGAAGTAGGTCCACGCGCGGTCCGGCTCGTACGTCTGGCCCATCATGTAGGTGCTCATGGCGAGCCGCACGGGCCACTTCTCGTAGGGCTGCGTCCCGGTGGCGCCGTACTGGTACAGGCTGGCGGCATCGACGTGGTAGTAGCCGCAGCCGTCGGAGATCATCACGATGATGTTCTTCGGCCGCGGCGTCCTGAGGAAGCGCCACCACGGGCCCTTCGCCAGGGCCGGCGACGCCGCCAACACGACGGCGAGCACCAAGATGGACGGCGCCAACCTCTTCGTAATGCTTCTGCTCATAAGCTTCATGGTTCACCTCTGATGCAGCGATCTTACGGGACGGGGCGGCCCAACGCAACAGCGCCCGCGGGTGTGGTAGAATCAGATCAAGACAAAGGAGGTGGCGCCATGCCGACACACGACGCTATCGACCGAATGACCAAGAAACTTCGGCTCGACACGCCGCTGATCGCCGTGTACGACGCGGCGCCGGGCGAGGCGTTCGCGCCCGTCGTCGAGGCGAAGGAACGCACGTGCTGCTTCGCCTACTACACGCAGTGGCTCGACGGGCAAACGGTCGTTTTCAAGAAAGGAGGCGGCGGCTGCCCCGGCGGGCACCGGGCGTTCGGCCTCGAGAAGGACTACCCCGACTACATGGCCCACTTCCTCACCGACGGCGAGGGCGCTCCGATGGGAGAGGGCTTGAAGGCCAGCTCGGAGCTTGCGCAGGAGTTCCTGGACAACGCCGTGCCGCCGGAGATCTCGGGCGACACGGTCCTGATCGGCCCGCTCAGGCTCGACCAGTGGGACAGCGTGCAGACGGTCACGTTCCTGGTCGATCCGGATCGGCTCGCGGGCACGATGACGCTCGCGGGGTTCTGGTCAGGGCGTGACGTGGTCAAGGCGCCGTTCTCGTCGGGCTGCGGCATGATCTGGCGGTCGGTCGTCGAAGACGACGACTTGGACCCGGCCGTCATCGGCTGCACCGACCTGGCGATGCGCCGCTACGTCCCGCCCGAGATCATCTCGCTGACCGTCAGCCCCGCCCGCTTCGAGCAGATGCTCACCTTCCCCGACCACGCCTTCCTCTACAAGTCCTGGTGGAACGAGCTGATGGACTCGCGGGGCCTCTAAGCACATAACCACGGGGAGCACGGGGGACACGGGGGAAGCAGGAGTTCTTCCTCCCCGTGTCCCCCGTGTCCCCCGTGGTTGATCTCTTCTGCTCATTCGTCACAACTCCTCTTGCGCGCGCACCTTCCTGCTGGCATACTTCGTGGTGAGTTTCGGAGCTGAATGAGGCGTCTTGTAGGAACGCTCGAGGATTCGCCCGGCGTTCAGCGCCTCGTCGAGGTGCTGGCGGCGGGCCGGAGTGTGTCTGCGAGCGGCGTCTGGGACACGCCGAAGGCCTTCCTTATCTACCTCGCCTCCAAGAAGTTAGGTACGCCCCTGCTCTCGGTGAGCCGCGGGGTGCGCGAGGCGGAGGCGCTCTACGACGACCTGGTCAACTTCGCGCCCGCGCGCACCATGCTCCTGCCCACCTGGGAGATGCTGCCTCACGAGGAACTCAAGCCGCACCCGGAGATCGTCGGCGACCGCGTCCGGGCGCTGCTGTCGCTCATTGAACCTCCCGAGCATGTCGGCCCACCCATCATCCTGGGCAGCGTTCAGTCGGTCCTGCTCAAGGTCCTGCCTGCCGAGGTGCTGGGCGAGTCGATCGCCCGGCTCGTTGTGCACGAGGAGGCCGAGATGGACGCGCTGCTGAGGCGGCTCGTCGGGCTCGGCTACGAGTCGTTCGGCATGGTGCAGGAGAAGGGGCACTTCAGCGTCCGCGGCGGCATCCTCGACGTGTGGCCCATCCACGCGGAGCTGCCGGTCCGGGTCGAGTTCTTCGGCGACGAGATCGAGTCGATCCGCCAGTTCGACCCCGGCAGCCAGCGCTCGACGCAGCCGGTGCGCTCGGTCCGCATCCCGCCCGCCGACGAGTACGGGTTCCTCGAAAAACACGCCGACCGGCTCGTGAGCATCACCGACTATTTGCCGGACGGCGCGCTCATCGTCCTCGATGACCCGGGCGCGCTCGGCTCGGCTTACGACGAGATCTTCGGCGAGGCGCCGGACGACTCGCCGATGCTGATGGACCTGGAGGCCTTCCGCGACCTCGTCGAGAGCCGGCTGCGCCTCGTGCTGCCCGAGCTGCCGATCATGACGGCAGCCGAGGAGGAGCTGACCGAGATCGAGTCGCCGTTCCAGACGCTGCCGAGCCTCAAGGGGACGCGGGTGGTGGCCGTCGAGCAGACGACGCAGCTCGAGGTTTTTGAGAGCATCCCGGCCTGGCTCGAGGGCGACGCCGAGCTCTTCCTCGTCTGCAACAACACGGGCGAGCTCGACCGGCTCAAGGCGCTGCTCGACGAGCGCGGCATCGCCCAGACCGACGCGATGCGGTTCGTCATCGGCTCGCTCAACTCGGGCTTCGCGGTGCCCGACGTGAGCGCGATCGCCGTGCCGGACAAGGACATCTTCCATCGCTACAAGATTCGGCGCGGGCCGAGGCGGTTCAAGGGCACGACGCCGATCCGCGACTTCACCGAGCTCGAGGCGGGCGACCACGTCGTGCACGTCGACCACGGCATCGGCCGCTACTTCGGCGTCGTGACGCTGCCCGGGCAGGATCCGCACAAGGAGTTCCTCGCCATCGAGTACGCCGAGAAGGCGAAGCTCTACGTGCCGATCGCCCAGGCGAACCTCGTCACGAAGTTCATCGGCGCCGACGGCCATGTGCCGCGGCTCGACATGCTCGGCGGCGCGCGCTGGACGAAGGTGAAGCGCCGCACGCAGCGCGCGATCGAGGACTACGCGACCGATCTGCTCGACCTCTACGCGGCACGCGCGAGCAAGCAGGGCCGCGCCTTCCCGCCCGACACCGAGTGGCAGCGCGAGTTCGAGGACGCGTTCATCTACGAGGAAACCGACGACCAGGTCCGGGCGATCACCGACTTGAAGGCCGACCTCGAACGCCCGCAGCCGACCGACCGCCTCATCTGCGGCGACGTCGGCTACGGCAAGACCGAGGTGGCGATCCGGGCCGCATTCAAGGCGGTCATGGACGAGAAGCAGGTCGCCGTGCTGGTGCCGACGACCGTGCTCGCCCAGCAGCACGATCACACGTTCCGCGACCGGATGGCCGACTACCCGGTCCGGATCGAGATGCTGAGCCGGTTCCGCAAGCGGTCCGAGCAGCTCAGGACCGTCGAGGCGCTCAAGCGCGGCGACGTCGACATCGTCATCGGCACGCACCGGCTGCTGTCGAAAGACATCGAGTTCAAGAACCTCGGCCTCGTCGTGATCGACGAGGAGCAGCGCTTCGGCGTCAAGCACAAGGAACGGCTTAAGCACCTCCGCAAGCTCGTCGACGTGATCACGATGACGGCGACGCCCATTCCGCGCACGCTGTACATGTCGCTCGTCGGCGCGCGCGACATGAGCACGATCAACACGCCGCCGCAGGACCGCTTGCCCGTCAAGACGATCCTGGCCGAGTACAACCCGGAGCTGATCCGCACGGCCATCCTGCGCGAGCTGAGCCGCGGCGGCCAGGTCTTCTTCCTGCACAACCGGATCGCGACGATCGAGCGCGTCAAGGAGGTGCTCGAGAAGCTCGTGCCGAAGGCGGCGATCATGACGGCGCACGGCGAGATGCACGAGGGCGAGCTCGAGGCGATCATGGAGGCGTTCATCGCCGGGCGCGTCGACGTGCTCGTCTCGACGACGATCATCGAATCCGGCATCGACATCCCGAACGCGAACACGATGATCATCGACCGGGCCGACCGCTTCGGCCTCGCCGACCTTTACCAGCTCCGCGGTCGCGTCGGGCGCTGGAAGCACCAGGCGTACGCGTACCTGCTCGTGCCGAAGAGCCGCGAGATCCTCGAGACGGCCAAGAAACGGTTACGCGCCGTGCTCGAGGCGCAGGGCTTCGGCGCCGGGTTCCAGATCGCCATGCGAGACCTGGAGATTCGCGGCGCGGGCAACATCCTGGGCGTCGAGCAGCACGGCCACATCAACGCCGTCGGCTTCCACCTGTACTGCTCGCTGCTCAAGCGGACGGTCGCGCGGCTCAAAGGCCAGGACGTCCCGCTGCCCGGCCAGGTGACGATGCGGCTCGGACTCGACGCGGCGATCCCGGCCTGGTACGTGCCCGACACGGCACAGCGCATCGACCTGTACAAGCGGCTGGGCGAGCTGGTGAGCCAGGAAGAGCTCGACGAGCTTTCCGGCGAGATGCGCGACCGCTACGGCGCGCCGCCCGACGAGGCGCGCGCGCTGCTCGAGGCGGTATCGCTCCGCGTGTTCGCGCAGGGCTACGAGCTTGACCGGGTCGAGGTGAGCGGCGACAAGCTGATCGTCGAGCGGCGCGGCCGCAAGCTCATGGTCAACAACCGCTTCCCACGGCTCGAGCACGCCGGCGGCGGCGATGGTCGTGGGGTGATCGACGAGGTCAAATCCGTGTTGCAAAGGCTCCTCGGATAACCTAGATTACTGAGTTGACCATCCGCAGGAGCGTTGGAGGAGCCAAGACCCGCCATGCGAACCGTGCGAGCAATTCTCCTTGCCTGCCTCGGCGCCCTTCTGCTCGTGGGAGGCACCAGTTGCGGCTGCAACAAGAAGCCGGCCGAGCCGGACCCGGTGATCGTGACCGTGGACGGCCGCGAGATCCATGCGAGCGCCTTGCTGGCCGAGTACGAAACGGTGCCTGCCGAGCATCGGGCCTATTACGCTGAGCATCGCGGCAAGCTGCTCGATTTCATCATCAACCGCATGGTGATCGCCGAGGAGGCGCGCGCCGTGGGCCTCGACGAAGATCCGGCGGTCGTCCAACGGCTCGAGGAGGCCCGGGAGTTCGCCACAACGACCGGGATCAGCGAGTCGGACCGGCTCGACGCGCTGCTGCGCGACGCCGAGCAGCGGATCCTCATCGCCGCGATGCGCGAGCAGGTGCTGGCCGAGATCGAGGTGACGATCAGCGACGAGGAGCTTCGCGCACTCGCCGCGCAGGCATCCGGCGGCGACTTGCCGTCCGAGTTCATCGAGCTGTACGGGATCATCAACGCAGACCGCGCCCAGGTCGAAGCGGCGCGCGCGAAACTCGCTGCCGGCACGGCGTTCGCCGACGTGCACGCCGCCTACTCGACCGAGAAGAACCAGCACCTCGGCTCATTCTCCGACACGACGCTCGACAACATGGCGGACGCGTTGCGCGCGGCGGTCGAGGGCGTGGAGAACGGCGGGCTCACGGACGTATTCGAGATGGATGGCCGGTTTGTCGTCGTCCAGGTGACGCGGCGTTCGGCCGTGGTCGATCTGGAGCCGTGGCGGCGCAACCTCCACGTGCGGAAGCAGGACGACTACTTCCGCACGTGGGTCACCGACAAGAAGACTCACCATCGCATCGCGGTGAATACGAAGCGTCTTGATGAGGTCCAACTGCCGAACGCGCCTGCGCCAGCGAACCCGTAGCGGGAGGGAGCACGTGAGCACTATCCGACCTCGATTCGTCCTGCTCGTCGTCGCGTTTGCGGCCATGCTCGCAGCGGCTGCCGGCTCCGCCACGGCGGCGGAAGCAGACGAGCCCGGAGCGGCGGCGACCGAGCCTGTTGAGACAGGGCCGACCGAAGCAGAGGCAACAAACGAGGAAGCGCCCGAAGAACCGGCCGCCAGCGATGCGGAAACGGTCATGAGGCCGGTCGGCGACCCGATGATCGTTGACGCCGTGTACGCCGTCGTCGACACGCGGGTGATCACGGTCAGTGAGATCGCGCGCAAGGCCGAGCCCATGGCCAAGCAGTACCTGCAGAGCAACCCGTCGCTGACCGAGGCGGAGCAGGTCGAGTGTCGCCGGCAGTTCTTCGGCAAGATCGCCACCGACATGATCGTTAAGGCGCTCATCCTCAAAGCGGCGCGCGACGAGGGGTTCGTCGTCGACGAGGCGCGTGTCGGCTCGCAGATCCGGCGCTTGCTCGTCGGCGAAGGGGTGACGCTCGAGGAGTTCCTCGACAAGCACGACATGACCTACCAGGAGCTGTTCCGGGAAGTCCACGACGACTACCTGTTCAGCGCCTACCGCCTGACGAAGATCGTGCCGCGCGTCTACGTGTCGCCCGGCGAAGTGGCCGCCTATTACGAGGAGTTCAAGGACGACGCCGAGTTCTTGACGCCCGCGCAGGTCCGGTGCCACGAGATCGTCCTGTTCGGCCACGACGAACAGCGGCGGCACAAGACGGCTGACGCGCTCGAGAAGCTGAAGGCCGGCACCGAGTTCGCCGAGGTGGCCAGGGAGTCCTCGGAGATCGAAAGCACGGCACGCGCCGGCGGCGATCGGGGCTGGATCTCGCGCACCGTCATCAACTCCGACCGGGTCAACGCAGCGCTCTTTGACCAGATCGAGGTCGGCCAGGTGAGCGAGGTGATCGAGGACGAGAAGGGCTTTCTGTGGATCGTGATGATCACCGGCCGACGCGAGGCGGTGCGAACCCCGCTGAGCCAAGCGTACGAGAAGATCGAGCGGCGGCTGCGCCGGTTCAAAATCGAAGAAGAAACCTACAAGCACGCCGAGCGCCTGAAGAAGACGACCGCCGTCATCTCGGGCCTCGGGCTCAATTAGCGCGAGCCGCCGGACCGGCCGCACGCCGGTGGGAGGTGCGCATGCCATCCCGACCACCCCGCCTCGGCATCACCATGGGCGACGCCGCCGGCATCGGCCCGGAGGTGATCGTTCGCGCACTGGCGGGCCGACGGGTTCCGCGGTCGGCAGGCCCCACGCGCCCCGCGCGCGTAGTCCTGTACGGCTCACGCGAGGTGTTTCGGTCGGCGGCCCGGCGCGCGCACGTGGGTCTGAAGATCGAGGCGATCGCCAACGCGCACGAGGCCGCGCGGCTCGACGACGCGATCGGGTGCATCGACCCGACGCGCCTTCGACGACGCCGCGCCGGCACAGGGCGGGTGGATGCCGCGCTGGCCCGGGCGGCCATGGCGTGTGTGAGCGCGGCCGTGCGCGACGCGTTAGCCGGCGAGCTCGACGGCGTGGTGACCGCGCCGATCAACAAGACCGGCCTGCGGCGCGCCGGCTTCCCGTACGCGGGGCACACGGAGTTCCTCGCGGCCGAGGCCGACGTGCCGCACGTGGCGATGATGTTCGTCGGCGGTGGCCTGCGCGTCGTGCTCGCGACGATTCACGAGCCGCTCGAGCGCGCAGTCAAGATGATCACCACGGCGCGCGTGCGCACGACGATCGAGCTGCTGCACGATGCGCTCGAACGCCTCTTCGGCATCGCGGCGCCGCGCATTGGCGTCTGCGGCCTCAACCCGCACGCGGGCGAGGGCGGCCTGCTGGGAACGCAGGACGCGAAGCAGATCGCGCCGGCCGTTCGGCGCGTGCGGGCGCGCGGCCTCGACGTGGTGGGGCCGCTGCCGGCCGACACGCTGTTCGCCCGGCACCGCCACGGCGAGTTTGACGCGGTCGCAGCCATGTACCACGACCAGGGGCTCATCCCGGTCAAGCTCCTCGCGTTCGACAGCGCCGTCAACGTCACGCTCGGCCTGCCGTTGATCCGCACCTCGCCCGCCCACGGCACGGCGTACGACATCGCGCCGCGATTCGCCGCGCACCCCGGCAGCATGGAGGCGGCCATTCGGCTCGCCGCGCGCCTGGCGCGGCGCCGGCGGAGGCGCTCGTGCTGACCCGCCCGGCGCTCAAGGCACGCCTGCGCCGCGACGGCCTACGGCTTCGAAAGCGGCTCGGCCAGCACTTCCTCGTGAGCGAGCGCGTACGCGACCGGCTCGTCGAGGCGATTGACCTGCGGCCGAGCGACGTGGTCATCGAGATCGGCGCGGGCACGGGCGCGCTGACCGAGCGGCTCGTCGAGGCAGCCGGCCGGGTGATCGCGTTCGAGGTCGACGGCGGCCTCGCGGCCGTGCTCGCGGAGCAACTGGCCGGCGCGCCGGGCCTCGAGATCCGGTGCGAGGACGTCCTCAAGGCCAACCTCGGCGAGCTCGCCGCAGAAGCCGGCAACCAGGACGTCGTTCTGGTCGGCAACCTCCCCTACTCGATCACGACGCCGATCATCACGCGCGTGCTCGAGTCGGGCCTCGCGTTCCGGGCCGCCTACTTCACCCTTCAGCGGGAGGTGGCGCAGCGGCTGTTGGTGGCGCCGGGCTCGCGCGATCGCGGCGCGATCACCTACCTGGTCGAGTACCACGCGGAAGCGCGCCGCGTGCTGGCCGTGCCTCGGACCGCGTTCGAGCCGGTCCCGGCAGTCGAGTCGGTGTTCGTCGAGCTGATTCGGCGGGCCGCGCCGGCGGTTTCGCCGCAGAACCCGGAGTTGATGTTCGCGCTCATTCGCGCCGCGTTCGGCGCCCGGAGAAAAATGTTGAAAAACGCGCTGCGCCGCCTAGAATGGGTGGCGCTTCCCGACAACAAGCTGGCCGCTGCCGCGCGTCTCGAAGGCGCGGTTCGCGACTGCGGGCTCGATCCCAGGAGCCGGGCCGAGCAACTCACGCTTCAGCAATTCGCCGATCTGAGCGATGCGCTCGTGCGTGCGCAGGCGGCCCACTGACCCCACAACTGCGTGGTGCCCGATGAAGGAAATCGGTATTCAAGAAGTCGAGCACGTGGCGATGCTCGCCCGGCTCGAGCTGACCGAGGCCGAGAAGCGCGCGCTGACGCCGCAGCTCGGCGAGGTGCTCGGGTACGTCGAGAAACTCAACGAGCTCGACACGGACGCCGTCGAGCCGACGGCGCACATTCTGCCCGTGCACAACGTGATGCGGCCCGACGAGCTTCAGCCGTCGTTGGACCCGAAGGACGTGCTGAGGAACGCCCCGAAACTGACCGGCACGCTGTTCCAGGTGCCGCGCGTCGTTGAATAGCACCGGGACCCCCTCACCGAACCAAGCGAGACCCGATGAGTGTGCTAGGGCAAAGCCTGATCGAAGCCGCCGAGGCGGTTCGAGCGCGGCGCGTCAGTTCGACCGAGCTGACCAGGGCAACGCTCGAGGCGATCGACCGCATCGACCCAACGGTGCGTGCTTACATCGGCGTCAATGCCGACGGCGCGCTCGCGCGCGCGGCCGAGATCGACGCCAAGCTCGACGCGGGCGACGAGCTCGGGCCGCTCGGCGGGGTGCCGATCGCGGTCAAGGACAACATCGTCGTCCGGGGCGGCGTCACGACGTGCGCGTCGCGCATCCTGGCCGGCTTCACGTCGCCGTACGACGCCACCGTCGTCGAGCGGCTGCGCGGCGCGGACGCCGTGCTGATCGGCAAGACGAACATGGACGAGTTCGCCATGGGCTCGTCGACGGAGAACAGCGCGGTCGCCCCCACGCGCAACCCGTGGGACACCGACCGGGTGCCGGGCGGCTCGAGCGGCGGCTCGGCGGCGGCCGTGGCGGCGCGGATCGCATTCGCGGCGCTGGGGTCCGACACCGGCGGGTCGATCCGGATGCCCGCGTCGCTGTGCGGCGTCACGGGCATCAAGCCGACGTACGGCCGCGTGTCGCGCTACGGGCTCGTCGCGTTCGCCTCGTCGCTCGACCAGATCGGCACGCTCACGCGCGACGCGCGCGACACGGC
The DNA here is from genome assembly GCA_964500825.1 of uncultured Verrucomicrobiota bacterium. Lineage (GTDB taxonomy): Bacteria > Auribacterota > JABMQX01 > JAFGEW01 > JAFGEW01 > CAYUZG01. The sequence goes on from CAZCQN010000017.1 coordinate 27,485, forward strand.
GCTGCTGCTCGGCCTCATCGCGGGGCACGACGCGCGTGACTCGACGTCCGTCGACACGCCCGTGCCCGACTACCTCGCGGCGCTCGACGGTGATCTGTCGGGCCTCACGGTCGGGATGCCGGTCGAGTACTTCGGCGCCGGCATCGAGCCGGACACCGAGCAGGCAGTCCGGGCCGCCATCGAGCAGTTGCACGCGCTCGGCGCCGAGGTGGTCGAGGTCCGCTTGCCCCACCTCGACTACGCGATCGCGACGTACTACATCATCTGCACGGCCGAGGCGTCGTCGAACCTCGCGCGCTACGACGGCGTGCGCTACGGCCATCGCGGCGGCGCCGACGAGGGGGTCGTCAGCATGTACACTGCGAGCCGCGAGGCCGGCTTCGGCCCCGAGGTGAAGCGCCGCATCCTGCTCGGCACCTACGTGCTGAGCGCGGGCTACTACGACGCCTACTACCTCAAGGCGCTCAAGGTGCGCACGCTGATCAAGCGGGATTTCGACGCGGCGCTCGCGTCGGTCGATTGCATCGTCGCGCCGGTCTCGCCGACGACGGCGTTCAGGATCGGCGAGAAGATCGACGACCCGCTCACCATGTACCTGCCCGACATCTACACGGTCTCGCTGAACCTTGCGGGTCTGCCGGGGCTGTCGATCCCGTGCGGGTTCGACGGCACGGGGCTGCCGGTGGGGTTGCAGCTTATCGGCAAGCCGTTCGACGAAGCGACGCTGCTGCGAACCGCACACGCGTACCAGCAGGCGACCGAGTGGCACCGGCGCGTGCCGCCCACGGCCGCCGTCGAGAGCGGAGGCGCGTGATGGACTACGAGGTCGTCATCGGGATGGAAGTGCACGTCGAGCTCAAGACGGCGAGCAAGGCGTTCTGCGGCTGCCGGGCCGAGTTCGGCGGCGAACCGAACACACACGTCTGTCCGGTCTGTCTCGGGCTGCCGGGCGCGCTGCCGGTGCTGAACGAGAAAGCGGTCGAGTTCTCCGTGCGCGTCGGGTTGGCGCTCGGCTGCGAGGTTTCGCGGTTCAGCAAGTTCGACCGCAAGAACTACTTCTACCCGGACATGCCGAAGAACTACCAGATCTCGCAGTACGACAAGCCGCTGAGCGCTAACGGCCGGCTGCCGATCATGGTCGACGGCGCGCTCAAGGAGATCCGCATTCGGCGCGCCCACCTCGAGGAGGACGCCGGCAAGCTCGTGCACCTCGACGACGGGACGAGCGGCGTCGATTTCAACCGCGCCGGCGTGCCGCTGATCGAGATCGTCTCCGAGCCCGACATGCGCTCATCCGGCGAGGCGTTCGAGTACCTCACCCGGCTCAAGACGTTGCTCGAGTACCTCGGCGTGAGCGACTGCAACATGGAAGAGGGCAGCATGCGCTGCGAGGCGAACGTCGACGTGCGCCCGAAGGGCGGCGAGCGGGTCGGCGGCGTCGTCGAGATCAAGAACGTCGCCTCGATCACGGGCGTGCGGCGCGCCATCGAGTACGAGTTCGAGCGCCAGCGCGACCTCGTCGAGTCGGGCGGCACGGTCGAACGCGAGACGCGGCGCTGGAACGACGACAAGCAGCGCACGACGCTCATGCGCACCAAGGAAGAAGTGCACGATTACCGCTACTTCCCCGAGCCCGACCTCGTGCCGGTCGTCATCACCGACGAGCAGATCGAGCGAATCCGGGCGTCGCTGCCCGAGCTGCCGCTCGCGCGCCAGCTCCGGTGCATGACCGACTACGGCCTTTCGGAGTACGACGCCGGGGTGCTCACCATGCAGCAGGCGGCGGCCGAGTTCTACGAGGCGTGCACGGCGCTCTACGGCAAGCCGAAGGTCGTCTGCAACTGGATCATGGGCGAGCTGTTCCGCCTGATGAAGGACCGTAAGCTGGGGTTCGACGCGCTCAAGGTGACGCCCGAAGCGCTCGTCGCGATGATAAAGCTGATCGACAACGGGACAATTAGCGGTACAATCGGCAAGATGGTCATCGGGGAGATGGTCGCCACGGGGCGGCCGGCCGAGGCGATCGTCGCCGACAAAGGCCTCGCGCAGATCAACGACGTGGGCGAGCTCCAGCAGATCATCGGCACCGTGCTCGGGCAGCACCCGAAGCCGGTCGCCGATTACCGGGGCGGCAACGACAGGACGTTCGGCTTCCTCGTCGGCCAGGTGATGAGAGCAACGAAGGGCAAGGCGAACCCGAAGCTCGTCAACGAGCTGCTCCACAAGATGCTCGACAGATAGCGCGCGGCGCGGCGCGGTAGGAGGGCACAGCAATGCCACTGTTCGGCAAGCCACGATACTCGACGGTCAAGATGAAGCGGGTCCAAGTGCCCGACGGGCGCTGGATGAAATGCGCCGCGTGTAACCAGATCATCGACGCCAAGCAGCTCGAGGAAACGCTCAATACCTGCCCGAAGTGCAAGTTCCACTTCAAAATGTCGGCGCGCGAGCGGATCAAGCTCCTGCTCGACGACGGCTCGTTCGTCGAGATGGACGACACGCTCACGCCGCAGGACCCGCTCACGTTCGTCGACAAGGCCCCCTACCCCGAACGCCAGCAGAAGGCGACGAAGACGTCGGGCCTCAACGAGGCGGTAGTGACCGGCACGGGCACGGTCGACGGGGTGCGCCTCGGCTTCGGGGCGATGGACTTCGGCTACCTCGGCGGCAGCATGGGGTCGGTCGTCGGCGAGAAACTCACCCGGCTCTTCGAGCGCGCCGTCGCCGAGAGGCTCCCCGTCGTGACCGTGTGCACCTCGGGCGGCGCGCGGATGCAGGAGTCGTGCCTGAGCCTGATGCAGATGGCCAAGACAAGCGGCGCGGTCGCCCGGCTGCACGATGCCGGGCTGCTCTACGTGGTGATCCTCGTCAACCCGGCGATGGCCGGCGTGCTCGCGAGCTTCGCCTCGCTCGGCGACATCATCATCGCCGAGCCGGGCGCGCTGATCGGGTTTACCGGCCCGCGCGTGATCGAGCAGACGATCAAGCAGACGCTGCCCGATGGCTTCCAGCTCTCGGAGTTCCAGCTCGAGCACGGGATGATCGACATGATCGTGCCGCGCAAGGAGCTCCGGTCGACGCTGGCGAAGATCCTCAGCTTTTTTGGCGGGAACGGCCAGAAGAAGGCTCAGTAGAAGTACATCGGGTTCGTCCAGGCCGTGCCGCCGCGCGCGTCCGTCACTTCGATCCGCACGTAGTGCTCGTCGCCCGTCAACTCGTACCGTGCGTCCAGCAGCCGCTTGCCTCTCTCGGAAGCAACACGCCGCCCGCGGTAGCGCTGCGCCACGAACGTGATGCTCACCGCCGGCGAGCACCGGACCCGGATGCCCCCGTCGTCGACGACGACGACGTCCTCGATGCGCGGGCCCGTCGTCGAGTAGAACGCGCCGGCCCGGAGCGCGTCGAGCACGGCGGCCGCGTCCAGCGACGGCGCGCGCACCATCACCCACCCCTTGAACACGTCGTGCTCGGTGCCGTGCGCGTCGTCGACGGCGATGCCGCAGACGCGTGCGCCCCAGTCGAGTGCGTCGTCCCAGTGCACGCGCGAGGTGCCCTTGCCGATGCCCAGGCAGGTCGCGTTGAACACCTCGAGCGCGAACATGCCATCGACCGCGTTGACCACGCGCTCGACCGTGTTGCCCGACCAGTACGGATGCGCCAGCACCATGAG
>CAZCQN010000018.1:0-14161 GCA_964500825.1 uncultured Verrucomicrobiota bacterium
TCCGGCAGGCCGCTCTGGCGCGTGCCGAAGAACTCGCCGCAGCCGCGCATCCGCAGGTCCTCCTCGGCCAGCCGGAACCCGTCCGTCGTCGATTCGACGATGCGCAGCCGCGCGCGCCCTGCGTCGGTGCGCGGTGTGTCGACGAGCAGGCAGTACGAGGCGTGCGCGCCGCGACCGACCCGTCCGCGAAGCTGGTGGAGCTGGGCCAGGCCGAAACGGCTCGCGTTCTCGACGAGCATGACGGTCGCATTCGGCACGTCGACGCCGACCTCGATCACGGTCGTCGAGACGAGCGCGTCGAGGTCGCCGCGCACGAACTGCTGCATGACGGCGTCCTTGGCCTCGGCGGGCATCGGCCCGTAGAGGAGGCCGACGCGGTAGCCGGCGAGCGCGCCGCGACGGAGCTTTGTGTACATTGCCTTTGCGGCCTTAAGCTCGAGGTCCGGGTTCTCCTCGATGATGGGGTAGACGATATAGGCCTGCCGGCCGGCGTCGAGCTCGCGGCGCATGAGGGTGAATGCCTTCCCGATGGCGCTGTTGCGCAGCGAGCGCGTCTCGACCGGGGTGCGTCCGGGCGGCATCTCGTCGAGCACCGAGACGTCCATGTCGCCGTAGAGCGTGAGCGTCAGCGTGCGCGGGATCGGCGTGGCGCTCAGGGCGAGCACGTCGGGATGCTCGGCCTTGTTGAGGAGCCGAAGCCGCTGCATGACGCCGAACTTGTGCTGCTCGTCGATGACGACGAGGCCGAGGCGCTTGAATGCGACCCGTTTCTGGAAGAGCGCGTGCGTGCCGATGACGACGTCGAAGTCGCCGGACTGCATCCCGTCGTCGATGCGGCGGCGCTCGGCGGCGGGCAGGTCGCCGACGAGGAGCGCGGTGTGGACTGGGAACTCGCGCAGATACCGCGCGATCTTCGCGGCGTGCTGACGCGCGAGCACCTCGGTCGGGGCCATGACGGCGGCTTGCTCGCCCGCGTCGCACGCGCGCAGGACGGCGTCGATGGCGACGGCCGTCTTGCCGGAGCCGACGTCGCCCTGCAGGAGCCGGTTCATCGGGTGCGGCTGCCGCAGGTCGCGGGCGATCTCGTCGATGACGCGTCGCTGCGCGGCGGTCAGCTCGAACGGTAGGCGGTCGCGGAAGCGTTGTGCGAGCGCGCCGCGTCGCGGGGCGCGTCGGGCCCGCGGAAGGGTCCTGACGGTGCGATGGCGCAGCGCGATGCCGAGCTGAAGAACGAAGAACTCCTCGAAGGCGAGGCGGCGGCGTGCCGCGTCAAGCGCGTCGGAGCTCGTCGGGAAATGCACGTCGCGCACGGCGTCTGCAAACGCCGGCAAGCCGTGGCGCTCGCGCAGTTGGGGTGGGAGCGGATCGTCAAGCGCGTCTCGCGCGTCGTGTACGAGGCCGTACATGATCCGGCGGAGCACCTTCTGCGGCAGCCCCTCGGTGAGTGGGTAGACGGGCACGATGCGGCGCAGGTGGACGGCATCCTCGTCATCGTCGCCGAGGATCTCCCACTCGGGCTGGACGATTTGCAGCTCGTCCTTCGTGTTCCGCCGCAGCGGGCCGGCGACGACGAGGCGGTCGCCGCGCTTGAACTGGTCGCGCAGGTACGGTTGGTTGAACCAGGCAAGCGACAGCTCGCCCGTGTCGTCGCGAATCCGGACGGTCACGAGGCTGCGGCGCCACGTGTAGCGTCGGCGGCGGACGGAGGTGACCGTGCCGATCGCGGTGATCTCGTCGCCCTCGCGGCAGTCGGCCAGCGGCGTGATGGCCCGGCGGTCCCTGTAGGCGCGCGGGCAATGCCAGAACGCGTCGCGGATCGTCGTTACTCCGAGGCGCGCGAGAAGCCGCGCCCGAGCCGGGCCGACGCCTGTGACGTGGGAAACAGGCTGGTCGAGGAAGGCGGACATCATAGAGCCGCCCATCGTGGGGGTCGATGCAATCCGGCGGCAGTCTAGCGCGCTCGCGGGAGAGGGTCTAGTCGTTTTCCGTCTCGCCGCCGTCGAGACCGAGGATTCGCTGCGTCGTCTTGAAGTGGAGCTTGGCGACTTTGGTGAGCTGTTGGATGCCGCGCTGCTCGATAAACCGCTTGCCTTGTTCGATCACCTGTTTCGAGGCGCCCTTGGGCAGCTCGATGTCGAACGTCTCGCTCAGCTTCTTGAGCCGGGTGAGGAACTTGGCGCGCGCGACGATGGACGCGGCGGCCACGACGATATCTCGCTCAGCGCCGTGCATCTGCTCGAGCTCGATCGTGCGGCCCTTCTTCATGAGCGCGTTGCGCACGAGCGACTTGTTGCCGAACTGGTCGAGGACCGCCTTGCGGCACGGCACTTCGGACAGGATGTTCTCGATGACGCGGGCGTGGCCCCACGCGAGGATCTTGTTCAGGTTGCCCATCCCATCGTAGAGCATGTTGTACTTCTCGGGCCCGACGATGACGACCTTTGTCTTGAGCTTCGAGTTGATCGCGGCCGCGAGCTTCAGGGCGCGCTGGTCCGAGACTTTCTTGCTCTCGCGGACCTTGAGCTCGTGCAGGATCTTGACGCCCGAGGCGTCCGCGTGCACGCCGGCGACGACGAGCGGTCCGAAGTAGTCGCCCTTGCCGCTTTCGTCCACGCCGATGCGCTCCTCGAAGGACAGGCCCTCGTCGAGCAGATGCTCATAACCGAACTTGATCTCCTGGAGCAGCTGCGGCTCGAGGTAGTAGCGGACGAAGTCGGCCGTCCCCTTGCCCTGCACGAGGAGCTTGCCGTTCGTGTAGGCGGTGAGGCTTATGTTGTTGCCCGAGGCGGCGAAGTGGCTGTACTTGGCGCGGCGAAACTCGTAGCCCTTCGCCTCGAGGTAGCGTCGGAGCTCGCCGAGCTGTTCGCGCGTGAGCGACGTGATGTAGTTGGTGACAGTGTCGACCTCGGTCATGGCTTTCCCCACCGCGGCAGGAGAGCAACCCCGCTCGTTGCTTGAGCATAGTGAATGGGCGCTCGTGTTGTCAAGGGCGATTCTTGGTCGAGGCCAAGCCGCTCGGTGACGCATGACGAGCTCGACGAGCACCGGCGGTCACGTGCTGGTCGGTTCGGGCGGTGCGAAAAACGGGGACAGGCACCCGTCTTTGGCGGCAATGAATCTGTACAGCTCCGCAAGAGGAAGTGACTGTCCCCATTTTTCTTGCGCTGTGTGTGAGAAATGCGGCCTAGAGCATCTCGCGCAGGCGTTCGATCGAGAAGTGGCGGCCGGGGCATACCGTGTAGCCTTCGATCACGTCGCGGTGGCCGATCACGTTGCGGCGCGGGATCCGCTCGCGTTGTCGGAGGCGGCGCACGAGCGCCGCAAGCGCCTCCATCTGCGCCTCGGTGGGACGGGTCTTCTCGAAGTTGCCGACGAGACAGATGCCGATGCCGATCTCGTTCATGCGGTTCTGTGGTGACTTGGCGTGCGCGCCGGCCTGCTGCTTGGCCCAGCGCGGGCCCGCCTCGATCCAGCCGTCGGGCGTGCGGCTGCCGTTGCCGATGATGAAGTGGTAGCCGAGCCCGTTCGGCCAGCCGCGCACGTTTGTGTGGAAGTCGTTGATCGTGCGCGCGTTGTCGGACGTGGTGGCGCTGTGATGGATCACGATGGTGCGCCAGGGGCGGTGCTTCACGCCGCGCGGCGTCTGGGTCAGCGCGACGATGCGCTCGGCGAGCGACTCTGGCACGCGGGCGTCCGGTCTGGTCGGGACGAGGAGCACTTGGTTCGGGTGGATGCGCGACGGGTCGTTGATCGCGTTGAGCGAGGCCACGGCGTCGGGCGTGACGCCGAACTGCGCGGCGATCTCGGAGAGCGTGTCACCGGGCTCAACGACGACGAGGCGCGTATCGAACCTGTCTCGGCGGCCCGTGAGCGACAGCAAGATCACAAGCGCGAGCGCGACGAACGGCACGCACATGAGCAGCGTTGCTGCCGATTGTCTGATCAGCGTCGAACGCCCCATGGCCGTCGACTACCCCGCGCACGGCGTTTCTGCCGCCATCGCCGCTTGAAGCACCGGCAGTGGGTAAAGGAAGTATGGGAAGTCCCTGGCGCTGAGGCGCTGTTGATCTTTGAGCGCCTGACGCGCCTGGGCGAGCGCCTCGTCGTTGGAGCGGCGATCGTCGGCAATCGTGCCGAGGAGCCGGTGCCGGACCGAGTCGATCTGCTCGTGCTCGTGCCGCGTCGGGCGGGCGCCGGCGGCGGCGAGGATGCGTCGCTTTTCGAGTCGGAGCGGGTTGGACTCGGGCACGAACTCGTCGGGGTTCCACGTCATGCGCCGCGCGCGGTAGGCGAGCTCGCGTACGCGCTCGTCGAGGGTGTCGTCGAAATCGAGCGGCAAGCGCGCCGTGAGCGAGGCGACACCGCACGTGGGCGGTTCGAGGCCGAGGTAGTCGCGGATGATCGCGTCGGTCGCCTGGTCGTAGTTGCCGCCGCTGACGCCGTGGACGAACACGTCGGTGACGCACAGCCGGATGAACATGGTCAGCGTGAGCGCCTTCGGCCGGAGCTGGATCGTGGGGAGCAGCTCGTCGAGCTCGCCGCGCGTGCGAAACTCGCCGACGGCTGTCCGATAGGCGAACAGCGTGGTCTTGTTCCCATCAGACTGGACGTAGACGGGCGATCGGAATCCCTCGTCGTCGAGATGCCACAGCGGCACCTCGAGCCGGGCGCCGTCGCGGCGAAGGTCTGGGAACGGGTTGACCCGCGTCCGGATTCGCCGCGCACGGCGATGCTGGTCGAGGGCGTTGTTGTGTGCGGCGAGGAAACCGCCGGCATCTTGGATCAGCGCGGCGGCGAACGCGCGGAACTCGTCGGTCTCGCACAGCACCGTCAGGGGCACCTCGTACACGTGGGGCGTCGGGAAGTAGCGCCGGCGGTACGCGGTGAGCATCGCCGCGAGCGACTCGTGCTGGGGGTACTCCTCGCGGTGGATGGCGGCGAATCGGTCGAGCGCGTCGAGGACGTCGTCGGAATCGAGCCGCGCTGCCGTGCGCCGCACCTCGCTGAGCTGCGCCTCGAAGGCGCGGCGGTCCGGCTTGGGGGCGCGGGCGAGCACCATGCGGCGCGGCGTGCGCGCCATGGCGATTTTGGCGATGGCTATTGTATTGCCGCGCCGCGCCGGGACCTTGACGCTCAGGGTCTCGGCCGTGTCGCTCTCGACGACGACGTTGACGCACACGGCCTCGCGGCCGACCTGGTTCAGGACGTCATGCTTGTAGAGGATGCCGGGGTGCGGCAGGCCCGGCTGGTGGCCGGTGGCGATCAGCGGCCGCTCGTCGTCCGCGTCGCACTTGCAGAGCGCCAGGACACGCCGCCGCAAGCGGGCGCGAAGCTCGACGAGAGGCGTGGGGCCAATCGAGACGAGTGCGGCGTCGAGGCGCTCGCGGTTGGCGATCGCCACGGGCACGAGTTCGCCGAGTGAGGGCACGAGCAGGCGCTCGTTCGGCCTGGTCGGAACGACGAAGTGCACTCAGGAATGCCTCGCCTGCGAGTGATGTAATAGATAGCCCAGTCTAGCAGAAAACGAGGGGGCGCGGAAGGGGAGCGCTACACTGTCACGGCGGCCTCGGGCGCGAGCTTCGGCGCGTCGGCCAGCAGGGGGGCCACGGTCTCGTGCAGGTACTCGTCCACCTGTGCGGATGCGCGGCCGGTGTGCAGCTCGGGGCGCATGAGGGCGTCGAGCGCGGCGCGGTCGAGCCCAAAGTGCTTCCGGTCGTCAGCGAGCCGCTCCAGCAGGTCGGACGGCTTGCCGGCCTTGATCCGTTCGGCCGCTTTCAGGGAGTGCTTGCGGATCCGCGCGTGCAGCGCCTGGCGGTCGCCGCCGCGCTTGACGGCCTCCATCAGGACTGCTTCCGTGGCGATGAAGGGGAGCTCGGCCTCGATCCGCGCCCGGATCACTTCGGGCCGCACGACGAGGCCGCCGGCGATGTTGTGGGTGAGCGTGAGCACGGCGTCGGCGGCGAGGAAGGCGTGCGGGATCGTGATGCGCCGGTTGGCCGAATCGTCGAGCGTGCGCTCGAACCACTGGGTCGCGGCGGTTTGGTGCGCGTTCACGACGAGGCTCATCAGGTAGCGTGCGAGCGAGGCGGCCCGCTCGGACCGCATCGGGTTGCGTTTATACGCCATCGCCGACGAGCCGACCTGGGTCTTCGCAAACGGTTCCTCAACCTCGCGCAGGTGGCACAGCAGGCGCACGTCGTTGGTGAACTTGTGGACGCTCTGGCCGATGCCGGCCAGGGCCTCGAGGACCTGCGTGTCGATCTTGCGCGTGTAGGTCTGGCCGGCGATCACGAGGCTCTTCGGAAAACCCATTGCCTCGGCGATCATCGCGTCGAGCGTGGCCACCTTCTCGTGGTCGCCGTCGAAGAGCGCCAGAAAACTCGCCTGGGTGCCGGTGGCGCCCTTGATCCCGCGGAACGGCAGCTCGTCGAGCCGGCGGCACACCTCGCGGTAGTCGAGCACGAGGTCCTGGAGCCACAGGCACGCGCGCTTGCCGACCGTCGTAAGCTGCGCCGGCTGGAAGTGGGTGAAGCCAAGCGTCGGGAGCGCCTTGTGCTCGTCGGCAAACCCGGCGAGCACGCGGATGCACTGCGCCAGCCGCGCCTGGATGAAGCGCAGCGCCTCGCGCATCTGGATCAGGTCGGTGTTGTCGGTGACGAACGCGCTCGTCGCGCCGAGGTGGATGATCCCCTTGGCCTTCGGGCACTGCTCGCCGTAGGCGGCGAGGTGGGCCATCACGTCGTGGCGGAGCTCGCGTTCCTTAGCGTCGGCCACGTCGTAGTTGATCTCATCGGTGTGGGCCTCGAGCTCGGCGATCTGCTCGTCGGTAATCGGCAGGCCGAGGGCCTGTTCGGCCTTCGCGAGCGCGAGCCACAAGCGGCGCCACGTGCGGAACTTGAAGTCGGCCGAGAAGATGGCGGCCATCTCGCCGCTCGCGTATCGCTCGATCAGCGGGTCCGCATACCGATCGTGACTCATGGGCGCGTCCCTTCGACGGGTCCGAGGCGAGTGTCACACAGCGCCCGCGCGGAAGTCAACGCCGGCCTCGACACGCCGCCGGCGAGCCCGCATTGCCCACACGTCGAGCGCGCGAGGGCGCTCGATCCAATAGGGCGGCCTTGACGCGACGCCATTCCGGCGCAGACCGCACGGGGGTCATCCGAACACGGTGCCATAGATGGCTATTGGGACTCATGCTCCCGAGCGACCACACGAATTAGATCGAGTTTGTGCCAGCGCACAAGTCCAAGCCCCGCCAGGGGCGTCTGGTAGTAGCCTCGGGCGCCAGCCCGTGGAATGAAGGTGCCCAAGAGGACCGGAGCCCCGTCAGGGGCGTCTGGTAATAGCCTCGGGCGCCAGCCCGTGGGAAGCGAAATAGAGAAACACCGCGAGCCTCGTCAGGGGCGATTGATCTCAGAGCGCACGCGTCCTCAATCGCCCCTCACGGGGCTCTGCTCTTTTTGAAACGCTCTATTCCACGGGCTTGCCCTCCTTCGCCAAGGCTTCGGAGGGTCTGCGCCCGAGGCTACTGCCAATCGCCGCGACGCGGCTCATTCGGTACGATCGCGCGTGCATGGGCTGTGAGAAATCCGTGCCGGTCAGGAGCGCCGGGCCCGGTTGAACTTGAGCTTCCAGCGCACGGCCTTGCTCGTGAGGCTGCGCAGGATCAGGCGGACGGTCGACGGGGTGTGGTGGCGGGTCTGCACGTCGGCGATATCAGCCTCGGCGCCGATGAACTCGAAGTCGCGCGGCACGTAGACGGTGGCGACGTACTCGTCGTTCTCGACGACGCGCGACCGCCCGGCGAGCTCGCACGAGGCTGCCTTCCACTCGACGCGCTCGAGATCGACGCCGCCCTGGGTGACGTGCCGGTTGGTGCTGATCAATTGTGGCACGCCGGTGGCCGGATGGACGGCGAGCACGACGCAATCGGCGAGCCGCACGAGCACCTTGAGCCGGTCGCTGTGCAGGCCCAGGAAGCGGTCGTCCCAGAAGTCGTAGACGAGGTACCCCTGCGCCGGCTCGATGCCGAGCTGGTCGAACCGAAGCATGACGTTTCGGAACCGGGCCGAGGCGCGCATCGGCCGGAGCGGCTCGAGCAGCTCGAACTGCGGACCGCCGAGCGCGTTTGCGCGCATCACGGCGTGGAGCCGCTTGTTCTCGTCCCGGATCAGGCGGTTGCTCAACGCGATCTGATCGAGCTCGGTGCGTGGCCGGCGCCGGTGCTCGGCGGCGTCGTTGGCGCGGAGCCGGTTCACGTTCTGTTCGACCGCGCGGTCGCGCGTCGTCTTGATCTCGCGCGGGGTGGTGTCCCAGTTGAACAGGCCGACAACGTGCCAGCGGGTGCCGGCGGCCTCGACGGGGAGGTCCCATATTTGCGGCAGCTCGCGCTCGAACAGGTCAACGGGCCGCGCCGAGACGCCGTAGCCGGGCATGACGCGCCTGAGCACGTCGAGCCGCTCGGCCGGCAGCGCGTACATCCGGTCGCCGGCCGTGATCATCCCGCCGGTGAGCGCGCAGAACGATGCCCACGCGCGCGCCTGGCCGAGCGTGAGCGGCGGCCGGACGACGGCCGCGCCGGCATTGTTGCTCCACCAGGTGCCGTGCAGCGCGTAGCGCGCGGCGATCCCCTTGATGCCGTGCTCCTTGATGGTGCGCCAGCTCTTGGGCGTGACGTCCTGCCCCGTGCGGTTGCTCTCGACGAGGCCGAGCCCCGCGCCGAGCGTGAGGCTGCTCCCGTGCAGGCGGCACGCGTCGCCGGCGCCCTCGCGGATCGCCGCGACCGTCCGGCGCAGCGCCTCGATCGCCGTGATCGTCTCGTTGTCGGGCAGGAACGAGTCCTCGCGCCGGAAGGCGTCGTCGTGGAGGCAGTCGATCGTGAGCGCTCCGAGGCCGGCCTTCGTCACGAGGCGGCCCACCTCGTTGCGCAGCGTCGTGTGCGTGAACGAGCTCGACGGGTCGAGCCGGAGCCCGTCGACCTCGAGCGGCCTGATCCAGACGCCCGGCCGGAAGCCGTGCTCGCGGATCTGCCCGGCGAGCCACGCGAGCCCGTGCGGGAAGTGCTCGCCCGCTTTCCACGGCCCGCCGCTGACGTGGCCGCGCTGCTGCCAGCCGGCGTCGACGAGGATCGTCTCGAGCCCGTACGGCTTCAGCGCGCTCGCGAGGAACTCGGCGTTCCGGAGCACCTCGGCCTCCGTGATGTTGCCGTGGTAGTAGGGCCACGAGGACCAGCCGCACGCGACGGCTCGCTCCGAGCGCTTCGCGGGGCGCCCCGACTTCTTGCCGGACGTCTTCGCGGGTTTCGCGATCAACTTGCCGGCGCACTCGGCGTACTGCTCGAATGCGGCGTGGCCGTCGCGGGCGAAGACGAGCAGGATGCGCTCGGGCGCGAACGAGTGCCCTGGCAGGATCGCGACGCCGGTGGTCTGGGTGCACCCGACCGGCGTCGCCTGGCGCGCATGCAGGCGGTAGGTGGGCGGCTCGTCGGCGGCGAGCTCGACGTGGAAGCTGGCGAACGACTTCGCCGGGCCAAGCGCGCCGCACGCAAGCGCTACACCGGCCGGCGGATCGACGAGAACGAATGAGATCGGGCTCTCGCACGCAAAACCCGGCTCAATCCGGCGCACGCCGAGCTCGTCGGATGCTCGTTCCCACGCGTTCGGCAGGAGGCGCGAGGTCTCGCGCGCGCGTCCGAGCCGGAGGCCGCCCTCAGCGGTCGTGGCGAGCGGCCGGATCTCGCGCAGCTCGATCTCTTCGTCGCCGCCATTCTCAACCGCCGCGCCGATGGCGACCGCATCGATCGAATCGTAGACGCAGAACGTGAGCGACCAGCCCACATGGTCGGTCGTCTGGGCCGGCGTGATCAGGAGCTCCTTACCACGGCCGAGCCCATCGTTGCAGTCGGCGACCCGCCATTGGTGGGGCAGGCAGGAGGTGGTCTGGACGGTCCGGCCGTCGGCTGTGAAGGCCGCCTCGGCCCCGTCGATCGAGCAGGCGTCGCCACACGCAATCGAGTAACGGCCCGTGCGCAGATCATATTCGAGGCGCAATGCGGCTCGCCGCAGACACATGCGCGCGCCATCGCCTTCGCAAACGATCGCCTCGCGGGGCACGACCTCCTCCTTCCCCTGGGAACCCGGGTGTTCTCCAAGGGCCTCGGCGCGAGCATAGCAGGTCGGCGAGGCGACCGCAACCGGCGCACGGTCGGGCACTTGACACTCCCCGTGCCGCCCCGTACCGTCCTCGTCGGAACGCTGCGCGGGAGGAATCCCTGGATGCTTGGCACCGTCGATTGGGTCGTCATCGCCTTCTACTTCGCCATCATCGCCGGGATCGGCATCTGGGCCGGCCGCAAGAACAAGACGACCGAGGACTTCTTCCTGGGCGGCCGGCGGATGCCGTGGACGGCGGCGATGCTCTCGCTCCTGGCGACCGAGGCAAGCGCTGTGACCTTCATCGGCGCGCCGGGCGACTCGTTCGCGGGCACCATGTGGTACGCGCAGATGGCGATCGGTTCGCTCGTCGCGCGCGTCATCGTCGCCACCGTGTTTCTGTCGGCGTTCTACAAGTTCAAAGTCACGACGGTCTACGAGTTCCTCAAGCACCGCTTCGGCGAGGCGACACGCGGCACGGGCTCGGCCTTCTTCATCGTCACGCGCCTGCTCGCGAGCGGCGTGCGCCTGTGCGTGATGGCGAAGGTCGTCAACGTGGTCGTCGGCGTCGATTTCGCCTTGTCGCTCGCACTCGTCGCCACGGTCGCCATGGCCTACACGTTCTTCGGCGGGATCCGGGCCGTGATGTGGACCGACGTCGTGCAGTTCGTCATCTTCATCGGCGGCGCGTGGCTCGCCTTCGGCCTGCTCTTGAGCAAGATCGACGGCGGCTGGTCGGGCATGATCGAGATCGCCCGGAACGCGGTGACCGACAAAGGCGCCGCGATCGACAAGACGCGCGTTTTCGACTTCTCGTTTAGCTTCACGAGCCAGACGGTGTTCTGGGCGGCCGTGCTCTGCGGCTTGTTTCAGAGCATGGCGGCCTTCGGCACCGACCAGGACATGACGCAGCGGATGCTCACGTGCCGCAAACCGTCGCTCGCCAAGCGGGGCCTGATCCTCACGGGGCTGATCGACTTCCCGATCGTGTTCACATTTCTACTAATCGGCCTCGCGCTGTACGCCCTCAATGCGAGCAGTGGGTTCGCGAGCGGGATCGATGACACAGATCGCGTTTTCCCCACGTTCATCATCACGTACCTGCCGATCGGCATCAAAGGCCTGTTGCTGGCTGCCGTGTTCGCGGCGGCGATGTCGAGCCTCGACTCGGCACTCAATGCCCTCTCGTCGAGCGCGGTCGTTGACCTCTACAAAGTGTACATCAAGCCGGACGCATCTGACCGCCACTACCTGGCCGTGTCACGGGCGTTCGTCGTGCTTTTCGCGATTGCCCTCGTCGTTGTCGCATGGATGTGCAAGGACCTTGGCGGTGTCCTGAAGCTCGCGTTCAAGAGCGTGTCGTACACGTATGGCGCCCTGCTTGGCGTGTTCCTACTCGGGCTGCTGACGAAGCGGGGTCGCAACGCGACCAACATCGTCGCCATGGTCTCAAGCGTGGGCGCCGTCGTGCTGCTTCAAAACGTCACCAGCGTGGCCTGGCACTGGATGATCATCGTCGGGACGCTCTGGACGTTCGCGTTTGGCGCGATCTTCCCGGGGAAGCGAGCGAGCCATGAGCGCGCGTGAGGCTGAGGCGTTTGCCGGGCGGCGGCTCGTCGTCGGGATCGAGGGCACGACGGCGAGCAACGAGACGGTCGCGTTCCTGCGCGCGATCCGCGCTGGTGGCGTGATCCTGTACGCGCGCAACATCGAGTCGGTCGAGCAGACGAAACGCCTCATTTCCGACCTGCGCGCCGCGCTCGACTGGCCGATCCTGGTGATGGTCGATCACGAGGGCGGTCTCGTCGTGCGGTTCAAGCGCGGCGTGACGATTTTCCCCGGCAACTCGGCGCTCGGCGCGGCCGCGCAGCCCGTGGACGCCGAGGGCGTCGGCCGCGTGATGGCTGAGGAGCTGCGCGAGATCGGCTTCGACGTGAACCTGGCGCCCGTCCTCGACGTGCTCACGCCGGCCTACAACCCGGGGATCACGATCCGCTCGTTCGGCGACGATCCGGCGCGGGTGGCCGAGCTCGGCGCGTCGATGATCCGTGGGATGCAGGCCGCGGGACTCGCCGCGTGCGCTAAGCACGTGCCCGGCAAGGGCGCGGCGACCGTCGACGCCCATCACGAGCTCCCCGTCATCGACCTCGACCGGCCGAACGCCGAAGCGCACCTCACGCCGTTCCGTCAGGCGGCGAAGGAACGTGTCGCGTGCATGATGACGTCGCACGTGATCGTGCCCGCCTGGGAGCGCGACGAGACGATTCCGGCGACGTTCTCGCGCACGATCGCCACGGAGCTCGTCCGGACGGACTTCCATCACGACGGCGTGCTCATCAGCGACGACCTCGACATGGGCGCCGTGTTGAAACACTGGCCGATCGCCGAGACCGCCGTCCGAGCCGTCGAGGCCGGACACGACATCCTGCTCGTATGCCACGACCGCGAGCGCATGCTGGCCGCCCACCGCGCGCTCGTTGACGCGTACGACGCCGGTCGCTTCGACGAGCAGACCGTTGCCGAAAGCGATGCGCGCATCGACGCGCTACACCAGCGCTGTGCGGAGCCCGCACCGCATCGGGTGACCGACAAGCACGGCGCGCGCATGCTCCAGTTCCTGCTGGCGAAGCGCGCGCTCGAGATCCGGCGCGGCGGGCACGGGCTGCTGCCGATCGCGGCCGGTCAGCAAGTGGCCGTCGTCTGCCCGCGTCTCGACGAGGTCGAGGGCGTCCTTATCGAAGATGAGGGTCGCGAGCTCGGCAAGCTCATCGTCGCGTACTTCGAGCCGAGCGGGATCACACCGACCCTGCACGAGTACCGGCTCGGCTGCGAAGCGGACGAGGTCCGCGACATCTTTCACGCGGCGAAAGGGGCCGAGGTGATCGTCCTCGTCTGCTTCCACGCGATGGTCTACGCGCGTGAGCGTGAGCTGCTGAAGGCGTTCGAGGCGTTCGAGGACCGGCTGATCGTCGTCTTCCTGCGCAACCCACTCGACGCCGAGCTCGTCGAGACATCGCCGACCGTCGTGATCACGCACGGCTTCCGCACGTTCCAGATCGGCGCGGCAATCGAGACGCTCTGCGGCCGCCTCTGAGAAGGAGAAAATGGGGACAGGCACCTATTTCTGCATTGAGCATAGAGAAATAGGTGCCTGTCCCCATTTTCTGGGCTAGAAGATGAGCTTGTTGAGCGGGTATTCGATGATGCCCTCGGCGCCGGCGGCCTTGAGCTTCGGGATGAGGTCGCGGATGACCTTCTCGTCGATGACGACCTCGATCGCGACCCAGCCTTCCTGAGTGAGCGACGAGATGGTCGGGTTGCGCAGCGCGGGGATGAGGCCGCAGACCTCGTCGAGCTTCTCGCGCTTGAGGTTCATTTTGATGCCGACCTTCTGCTCGGCGTTCAGGGCGCCGTCGAGCAGCAAGGCGATGTTCTCGATCTTCTCGCGTTTCCACGCGTCGTCCCACGCGGTGCGGTTCGCGATGAACCGCGTCGTCGAGGTCATGAGCGTCTCGACGACCCGCAGGTTGTGCGCGCGGAGCGAGGAGCCGGTCTCGGTCAGTTCCACAATCGCGTCGACGAGCACCGGCACCTTGGCCTCGGTGGCGCCCCACGAGAACTCGACGTCGGCCGTGACGCCGTGCTGCGCGAGGTATTTCCGTGTGAGATTCACGGCTTCGGTCGCGATCCGCTTGCCCTGGAGGTCCTTGACCGACCGGATCGGCGAGTCCTCCGGCACGGCAAGCACCCAGCGCACGGGCGTGAAGCCGCTCTTGGCGTAGACGAGCTCGGAGACCTCGTGCACGTCCGAGTCGTTCTCCTCGATCCAGTCCTGGCCGGTGACGGCCGCGTCGAGCACGCCCTGCTCGACGTAGACGGAGATCTCCTGCGCGCGCAGCAAGATCACCGAGAGCTCCGGGTCGTCGACGGCCGGGAAGTACGACCGGGCCGACACGCTGATGTTGTAGCCGGCCTTCCGGAACAGCTCGAACGTCGATTCCTGGAGGCTT
>CAZCQN010000018.1:14261-18312 GCA_964500825.1 uncultured Verrucomicrobiota bacterium
GCTGATGTTGTAGCCGGCCTTCCGGAACAGCTCGAACGTCGATTCCTGGAGGCTTCCTTTCGGCACGCCAAGTGTCAGCTTCATTGTGAGTTCTCCGTGACGGGTCGCCGTCGGCTCTATATGGGAAAACGATGCGGCCTTCGGCACAAGGCGCCGCCTTCTACGGAAGGCGCGGCATCCTAGCATGCGGCGCAGTCAGGTCAACCGCTTTTCGGCCGGGCTACGCGGGCGGCGGCGTGCGCGCAACCGTCTCGGCGGCGTGCGGGAGCCAGGCGATCCGCGCGCCGGTGTGTATCGCGAGCGCCTCGTCGAGGGCGGCCTGGAGGTTGGGCGCCGGCGTGACGCCGATCTGCCGCACGATGGCGTCCGGCAACTCGCTCTTCATATAAATGCGGCATCGCCGCGCCTTCCGGCGCATGGCGAACGCGGTGCCGCCGTGCAGCTCATAGCCGCGCCTGAGCTTGCCGGCGAACGCGTGCTCGTCGAGATCGAACCACGCGAGGAACGTCTGCGACCCGACGCCTTTGTCGCATTGGGCGGCCAGGAGCAGCGTGCCGCCGTCGCGCAGCAGCTCGCACGCGTTGTCGATCGACTTGTGCGCCTGGATCAGGTTGATGTCGCGCGGCCACCCGCCGCATGAGGCGACGATGAGGTCGTAGCGCGCGGTCGCGTCGATCATGGCCGTCGCGCGCAGCCGGTCGCACGCGGCGTCGTGCGCGGCGTCCCACCGCCCGGCGGCGATCGCCGACAGCGCGCCGCGCTCGTTCAGGAGGCACTGGACCGAGAACGCGGGCGGCGCGAGCTTGACGGCCTCGCGGATGTCGCGCGCGCATGCGTTCTCGTCGAGATCGCCCTTGAGCCGCCGCGGCTCGGCCAGCATCTGCTCGACGGAGCGCGCGTGGTTCGCCAGGATCGCGTCGCGGCTCGCGAGCCCGGGGAAGACGAGCTTCGGCCCGCCGCCGAAGCCGGCGAAATAGTGGAAGCCGGCCGGGCCGACCGTGATCGCAACGTCGGCCTCGACGTACCGCCGGTTCAGGGCGACTCGCGTGCCGGCCGGCGTCGTGCCGACCTCGACGAGATCGGCGGCATCGCAGTCGTGATGGACGATGGCGACACGGCGGCATACTTCACCCCCATAGAGGTCCTGTGTCGCTTCGTCTGATTGCCGAGCGTGCGTCCCGTACGCGATCAGCAGGGCGGTCGCGTCGTCACGGATGCCGGATCGATTCAGCTCGTCGAGCAGTGGCGGGAGCAGGTCCGGATAGGCGCAGGCGCGGGTCCAATCGGCCACGACGATGGCAACGCGCCGACCAACCCCCAGTAGCTCGGGCAGCGGCGGTCCGGCCGCCGGCTCGTCGAGCGCGCGCACGAGCGCGGCGGCGGCCTCATCGAGCGCGGGTCTCGCGGGCGGCTCGAGCGTCTCGACCGTGCAGCCCGACGGGAACGTGACGCTCAGCTCGTCGTGCCCGTATGGAACGGCAACCCGCATCCCGGCATTCTCCTCGGATGCGACCATACCACGTCGTCGAGCTCAGCAAAAGGCTGCCTGGCAGCCGGTGCGAAAAGTGCGATTCTGGCGTAGCTCACCTCGGCACGAGCCCGCGCAACGGGCGAACCTGCCGTTTCGGCGGGCTACATCATGTCGTCCCCTGCGGGGACTCGGTTGTCTCCACACTCTATACCTCTATGAGACAATTGACTTCTGCCACGGACTACCCAGGCAGGGTGCGAAAAAGAGCGCCCCGGGAGGGAGGACCCGGGGCGCCGGTCGCCGCGAAGGGAAGAGTGGCGTCAGAGCACGCGTTCGCCAAGGTCAGGAGTCACGTCGTCGCCATTGGAAGAGGGCTCAGCCTCTGCGTCGTTGGAATCGTTGTCGCTCGTGTGCGTCTCGTCGGGCGGCCGTGCGGCACGATCGCTCGCGTCGGCCGCGGCAGCGCTCCGCGCCATCGCGTCGGCCGATATCTGGACCGTGCCGCCCGGAAACGGCGCCTCGAGTCCGACCGTGTTCGAGCGGGCAGTATCAGTCCGTGCGAGGTCGCCCATCAGGAGACCGTACGCTGTGGGCAGCCGGTGCAGGGCCTGCGGGTCGATCAGGACGAGTTCCGGCTCTTCGCCCGCTTGCTCCGGCGGTGCCTCTTCGGGCGTATGTGCGTACGCCGGCGGCAGTGAGGCCGCGAGTTGCTCTGTGAGCGGCGTGTCGGCCATCGCTCCGATCTCGTCGATGGGTGATTCGCCGGTTCATTCATTGAATGACCGGTTCGCTGCGCACGGCGGCGCGGCCGTGCCTCGTTGGCCATTCAGTGAATGAACCTTCCACTTGGGGTATCGGCGCGGCGGCCGCCCACTTGAGGAAAAATTTGCCGGTTTTCGTTCGGTACGCAGAGGGCTACCAGCCTGCTTGAAGAGGAACTCCGGCCAGACAACCGGCTCCCAGGGCCGAAGGCCCGATCGATCCTAGCCCGGGGCATAAGGGCCTGTTGGAAGAGTGCCGCGTCCGGCTTTTCGCCCATGCCCCGAAGGGGCTTCATAGGACAGCCCACGGCAACGCCCTGGGGCACCGAGCCAGAACAAACAGAGTGATAGCCCGAAGGGCTTCCATAGAACGCCTTTTTCAACACCCCCGTCAGCCCCGGGTTCTCGATTTCAGTGCCCTGCTAGAGCCACTCGGCGAGCAGCTCGCGCAGGCGCTGCTCGATGGCCGGGCGCTGGAAGGCCCGCAGCCGCTCGCGCTGCCGGGCCACGACCCGCTCGCGAAGCTGGGCGTCGGTGAGGACGAGGTCGAGCAGCTCGGCGATCGCCTCGAACTCCTTGTGCCGCACCAGGATGCCGGCGCCGCCGAGCGTCTCGGCCACGGCGTCCTGCGCATAGGCGACGATCGGCACGCCGAAGTGCATCGCCTCGACGAGCGGGACGCAGAAGCCCTCGTGCTCGCTCATGCAGAGGAACACGTCGGCCGCGCGATAGCACGCGTTCAGTTCGGCCTGCGTGACGTGGCGGGTGAAGATCACGTCACGCACGTCGAGCTCGCGCACGAGGCCGTGCACGTAGTTCGAGTAGCGGTCGAGGGGGTCCATCGCGCCGGCGAGCACGAGTCGCGACCGGAGTCGCGCCGTCTTCTGGAACAAGTAGAACGCCTGGATGATGTCCTCGAACTTCTTGTTCGGCGTCACGCGCCCGACGAAAAGCACGTTGGTGGCGTTATCGCTCAGGCGATCGAGCATCGCGGGTTCGGGCGGCCCGTCGAGCGCGGCGAAGTCGATGGCGATCGGCAGCACGCCCGTGCGGCGGTAGCCGGCGGCGGTCAACTCGCCCTCGTTGTAGGCGCTGTCGGCCAGCGCAAGCTCGGGCACGGACGCGAACGCGGCGAGCTCCTCGCGCCCTCGTGCGAGCATCTCGCTCGTCCGTGGGTCGCTCGCAGCGAAGAAGTGGGCCGGCGTGATGTTGTGGTATTTGACCATCTTGTGCGCGCGGAGGCGGGCGAACCACTCACTGAGCCGCGTCCCGATCGCGAAATGGAACACCATGACGGCGTCGGTGTCGTCCTCGGCCTCGAATTCGCGGTAATCGCGCGCGACGCCGCGCATGAGGGCCGACGTGAACTCCGGGTCCGTGTAGATCTCGGACCGGCAGCCCCACGAGCGCAGGATGCGCTGGAGGCCGAGCACGTCGTTGCTGATCGCGTCGCCGGGGCCGAAGCCGTGTGTGAGCTGGTGTATGTGCGGGCCCGTTCGCCTGCTCGTGCCGGCCGACGTATCTGGAAGCGGATGGCTCATATGTCACCGCGTGGGGAGTCCGCCGGCGCCGGGATGACATCAGGAAACAGGTGTGCGCGGAGACGCTCTTCGATCGCCGGGCGCTGAAACGCCTCGAGCCGCCCGCGCTGCCCGGCCACGATGCGATCGCGGAACGCGCTCTCGCTGACCAGGAGCGACATCACCTCGGCGATCTCTTCGAGTCGCTTCTCGTGGACCAGGACGCCGGCGCCCCCGAGCGTCTCGGCCACGGCCTCCTGCGCGTAGGCGACGATCGGCACGCCGAAGTGCATCGCCTC
>CAZCQN010000018.1:18412-30454 GCA_964500825.1 uncultured Verrucomicrobiota bacterium
CGGCCACGGCCTCCTGCGCGTAGGCGACGATCGGCACGCCGAAGTGCATCGCCTCCACGAGCGGGATGCAGAACCCCTCGTGCTCACTCATGCACAGGAAGACGTCGGCCGCGCGGTAGCACGCGTTCATCTCGGCCTGCGTGACGTGGCGGGTGAAGATCACGTCCCGCACGTCGAGCTCGCGCACGAGGCCGTGCAGGTAGTTCCAGTAGCGGCCGAATGGGTCCGTCGCACCGACGAGCACGAGCCGCGACCCAAGCCGCGCCGTCTTCTGGAAGAAGTAGAACGCCTGGATGATGTCCTCGAACTTCTTGTTCGGCGTCACGCGCCCGACGAAGAGCACGTTGGCAGCGTTGTTGCTGAGGCGATCGAGCATCGCGGGGTCGGGCGGCTCGTCGAGCGCGGCGAAGTCGATGGCGATCGGCAGCACCCCCGTGCGCCGGTAGCCGGCCTCGATCAGCTCGCGCTCGCTGTAGGCGCTCGCGGCGAGCGCGAGCTCGGGCACGGACGCGAACGCGGCGAGCTCGTCGCGTCCTTGCGCGAGCATCTCGGCCGTCCGGGGGTCGGTCGCCGCGAAGAAGCGGGCGGGCGTGATGTTGTGGTACTTGATCACCTTGTGTGCGCGCAGGTCGGCGAACCACTCGGTGAGCCGCGTCCCGATCGCGAAATGGAACAGCATGACGGCGTCGGCGTCGTCCTCGGCCTCGAACTCGCGGTAGTCGCGCGCGATGCCGCGCATGATGGGCGAGGTGAACGCCGGGTCGGTGAAAACCTCGGACCGGCAGCCCCACGATCGCAGGATGCGCTGGAGGCCGAGCACGTCGTTGCTGATCGCATCGCCGGCCTTGAATCCCGATGCGAGCTGGTGGATGACCGGCGCGATGGCCGGCGCGCGGACCGCGGCAGCGTCAGCCGACACATCTGTCCGGGGCGCGTTCATTGGTCGTCGAGTACGAAATCCTTTGTCCTCGTCGGGGCGCGGTCTATAATCGGGCGTCTGCTTCGTATCCAGGCGCGCACTTATAGCACATTGGACCGTCGGCGACACGACATGAACCAACAGGGGCGCACGCCTTCCCAGTCAGTCGGCGCCAGAGCATGGCGGCGCTTCCGGCGCAGCAAGCTCGCGCTCGTCGGCACGGTGCTGATCGGCCTCCTTATTGTGGTCGCCGTCCTGGCGCCGCTCATCGCGCCGTTTCATCCGCTCCGCGACGAGGACCTCGAACGGGCCGACAGGCCGCCGAGCCGCACCTTCCTGATGGGCACCGACACGCAGGGGCGCGACGTGCTCTCGCGCGTCATCTACGGCGCGCAGATCTCGCTCATCGTCGGGGTGGCGGCCACTGCGATCTCGCTTGCGATCGGCCTGACGCTCGGCGCGCTCAGCGGCTACTACGGTGGCTGGGTCGACAACCTGATCATGCGGTTTACCGACATGGTCTTCGCGTTTCCGGCGCCGCTGCTTGTGATCGCGATCGCGGCGGTCTTCGAGCAGCGCTCGATCCTGATCCTGTTCTTGATCCTCGGGCTGATCGGCTGGCCCGGCATCGCGCGCCTCGTGCGCAGCAAGGTGATCGAGGTCAAGGCGACCGAGTACGCCGACGCGGCGCGCGCGCTCGGTGCAGGCAACGTGCGGATTATCGCCCGCCACATCCTGCCCAACTCGCTCGCGCCGATCATGGTGGCGGCGAGCGTGGCGGTCGCGAGCAACATCCTGACCGAGTCGTGGCTCAGCTTCCTCGGCCTCGGCCTGCCGCCCGACGTGCCGAGCTGGGGCAACATGATCAACGCGGGCCGCACGACGATCACGACGCTGCCGTGGCTGTGCCTGTTTCCGGGGCTCGCCATCGTCGTCGCCGTGCTCGGCTTCAACCTGCTCGGCGACGGCCTGCGCGACGCGCTCGACCCGCGGCTCAAGGACGCACGCTAACGCGAGGCGGGACCAATGACGAGCGTGCGCATCACACTTCTCGTTACGACGTGTGCGGTGCTGACCTTCTGCTCATGCTGGGAAGGCAGCACAACGCGCGACCCGGCCGAGCGAGAACCCGAAGCCGAGGCCGCCTCCGCATCGAGCACGGACGTCGTCCCGGGCCGTTACTTCGAGAAGGGGGTGACGTTGCCCGAGGGCTACCAGGTCATCAACGGCATCATCTACGGCCCGCTGACGGTCAACACGCTCGACCAAGGCCCGGCGCACGGGCCGTACACGAAAGAGATCGTCGATTCATCGACGTCCGACCCGAAGACCTTCAATCCGTTTACGGCGAACGAGACCTCATCGACGACCGCTTTCGCTTACGTGTTCGAGGGTCTCACGACGAGCGACGGCGTCACGCTCGAAGTCAAACCGCTGCTCGCCGAGCGCTGGGAGGTGTCCGACGACACGCTGACGTGGACGTTTCATTTGCGCCGCGGCGTGAAGTTCCACGACGGCACACCGATGACGGCCGACGACGTGGTCTTCTCGTTCAACGACATCATCATGAACGAGGACATCCCGGGTGTCGCCATGCGCGACATCCTCACGATCGCCGGCGAGAAGGTGCGTTGCGAGAAGGTGGACGACTACACGGTGCGGTTCA
The DNA here is from genome assembly GCA_964500825.1 of uncultured Verrucomicrobiota bacterium. Taxonomy (GTDB): domain Bacteria; phylum Auribacterota; class JABMQX01; order JAFGEW01; family JAFGEW01; genus CAYUZG01. The sequence continues at coordinate 20,998 of CAZCQN010000018.1, forward strand.
TCACGCCCGAGCCGTTCGCGCCGTTCGACCGGATCATCGGCGGTTTCGAGATCGTCCCGAAGCACCTGCTCGAGCCCATCGTCCGGAGCGGCCAATTCGCTAATCACTGGAACGTCGGCTGCGACGTCACGACGCTCGTCGGCACCGGCCCGTACCGGCTCACGCGGTACAAGAACGGCGAGCTGCTGGTCCAGGAGCGGTGGGATGGCTACTGGCAGAACGACGCGTTCCCCGAGCCCGGCCCGATCGCGGCGCGCAAGGTGCGCATCTTGCCCGACACGAACGCTGCGGTCCTCAAGTTCAAGAGCGGCGAGACCGACGTCTACCGCCTGCGCATGGAGGACTACGCCAAGCTCCGGGACGCTGCGCGGGAGAAGAACTTCACGATCCACGACATGGGCGGCTCGACCGGGGCGCTCTACCTCGTGCTGAACCAGTCGACGGCGCGCGGCGCCGGCCGCGGCATCCCGCCGCAGAAGCAGCGGTGGTTCCGCGACGTCGAGTTCCGCCGGGCCGTCGCGCACGCGATCGACAAGGAGTCGATCATCCGGCTCGTGCAGCTCGGGTTCTCTGAGCCGCTGTGGTCGCCCGTGCCGCCGAGCAACGTCTTGTTCCACAACCCGAACGTGCGAACGTATCCGTTCGACCTCGACAAGGCACGCGAGCTTCTCGACGCTGCCGGCTACACCGACCACGACGGCGACGGCGTCCGCGAGATGCCGCGCGGCACGCCGGTCCGGTTCGTCCTGACGACGAACACCGGCAACGAAGTGCGCATCAGGATGTGCCAGATCATCCGCGAAGACCTCAGAGCAATCGGCCTCGACGTGACGTTCCAGCCGCTCGAGTTCAACAACCTGGTCAACAAGCTCCAGAACACGTGCGACTGGGAGGCGATGGTGCTCGGCCTCACCGGCGGGGTCGAACCCCATTTCGGCCGGAATGTTTGGGCCACCGAGGGCCGGACGCACATGTGGAACCAGCGCCCGATCAAGCCGTCTGACGACGAGCTGCCGGAGTGGGAGGAAAGCGTGGCGGCCTGGAAGTCCGGGCTGCGCCCGTGGGAGTACGAGATCGAGCAGCTCTTCGACGAGGGCGTCAAGATCTTCGATTTCGAGCAGCGCCGGCAGGTCTACTTCAAGTGGCAGCAGATCGTCTCCGAGCAGCTTCCGTTCATCTATCTGACGACCTCGAAGTCGCTCGTCGCGGTCCGCAACAAGTTCACGGGCCTCAAGCCGACCGCCTACGGCGGTGTGTTCCATAACCTCGATGCGGAACTGATGGTCCTGCAATGACGACGTTGCGCCGTCTCATTCGCGCCGCCGGTCGGCTCGCCACGGGGCTCGCGTCGCACCTGCTCGGTGCGTTCAACCCCGCTGCGCACGACGAGGTGTTCTTGGCCGGGATGGCGTGTTTCCGCCTGCTGCTCGCTCTGAAGCTCATCTATGGCCTCGTTCTGCTTGTATTCAAGACCGAGATCGGCGGCGCCGTGGGCCATTGGCTCGGCGGTGGTCCGGGCTACCCGTACTTCTCGACCGTCCTGCTCGTGCTGACGCTCGTGCCGCTGCCGTGGCAGTACGTCGTCAAGCGCGTCGCGCTGATGTTTCTGACGCTGTGGGCCGCCTCGTTCGTCGCATTCTGTGTCATCCAGATCGCGCCGGGCGACTTCACCTCGCAGTTGCGGATGAATCCGCAGGTGCCCGACGAGACGATCCGCGAGCTCGCGGCCAAGTACGGCCAGGACAAGCCGCTGCTGGTCCAGTACGGCAACTGGGTCTGGGGCATTCTGGCGAGGCAGGACTTCGGCGTGAGCACGCAGTACATCGACGAGCCGGTCTTCAAGGTGATTCGCACGCGGATGCTCGCCACGTTCCGGCTCTCGCTGGCAGCCATGGTCATGGTCTGGCTCATCTCGGTGCCGATCGGCATCTACGCGGCCATCCGGCAGTACTCGCTCGGCGACAAGATCTCCTCCGTGCTCGCGTTCATCGGCATGTCGCTCCCAACGTTTTTTGTCGCGTTCCTGCTCGCCTATCTTGCCACGGAGATCCACTGGCTCCCCTCGGGCGGGTCGGAGAGCCTCAACCACGCCGAGATGAGCTGGCTGGCGAGAACGCTCGACACGCTCTGGCACATGATCATCCCGGTCTCGGTGCTGACGATCGCGCGGATCGCCGGCATGATGCGCCTGATGCGCGGCAACATGCTCGAGGTCAAGCGCGCGCAATACGTCACGACCGCGCGCGCCAAGGGCCTCAGCGCGCGCAAGGTCATCTACAAGCACATGCTTCGGAACGCCGTGAACCCGATGGTGACCATCTTCGGCTACCAGCTCTCGGGCCTGCTCAGCGGCGTCGCGCTCACCGAGGCCGTGCTCGGCTACCCAGGCCTCGGGCGGCTCATCCTCGACGCGGTCATGGCGCAGGACCTCTTCTTGGTCATGGCGAGCATGATGATGGGTACCACGCTGTTGCTCATCGGCAACCTGATCGCCGACCTGCTGCTGGTCGTCGTCGATCCACGGATCAAGGTGCAATGACGTATCGCGAGGAAACAGCGGCAGACCCAACGCCCCGTCGGGTCGAACGGCAGGGCCAGAAGAAGGTCATCGTCCGCACGCCGTTCAGGATCGCCATGCGCCGGCTACGCCGGCACAAGCTGGCGCTGTTCGGCTTCTGGGTCCTCGTAGTGCTCTACGCCATGGCGCTCTTCGCCGAGTTCGTCGCACCATACAACCACATACTGAGCGACCGCACGCGGCCGTCACAGCCGCCGGCCAAGGTGCGGTTCATCGACGAGGCCGGCCGGTTCCACCTCGTGCCGTTCTTCTATCCGCGCGCGAGCCGGCTCGAGGGCGGCCGCTGGGTCATCGAGGAGGACCGATCGCGCCGCTGCCACGTCCGCTGGTTCGTCCGCGGCGATCCGTACAAGCTCTTCGGCCTGATTCCCGGCGATCTGCACCTGTTCGGCGCGCGGCCGGGCGCGAAGCTCTACGTTTTCGGCAGCGACTGGCTCGGGCGCGACCTGTTCTCGCGCATCTGTCACGGCGCGCGGGTCTCGCTCACGGTCGGCCTGATCGGCGTAATGATCTCGTTCACGCTTGGCCTGATCGTCGGCGGCATCTCGGGCTACTTCGCCGGCTGGACCGACACGATCCTGATGCGCTTCGTCGAGGTGCTCATGGCGTTTCCGGCGTTCTACTTCATGCTGACGCTGCGTGCGGCGATGCCGATGACGCTCAGCACGGTGCAGATTTACATCGGCATCGTCGTGATCATGGCGTTCCTCGGCTGGCCGGGCCTGGCGCGCGTCGTGCGCGGGATGGCGCTCGCGGCGCGCGAGCAGGAATACGTGGTCGCCGCGCGCGCTCTCGGGCAGAACAGCTTCCTTATCATCATCCGCCACATTTTGCCGAACACGTTCTCGTACGCCATTGTCGCCGCGACGCTCTCGATCCCGGGCTACATCCTCGGCGAGTCGGCGCTCTCGCTCCTGGGTCTCGGGATCGCCGAGCCGCAGGCGAGCTGGGGCAACATGCTCACGGCGGCCATGAATCCGTCGAACCTCGACCAGTACTGGTGGATCATCATCCCCGGCTTTTTCATTTTCTTCGCCATCATGGCGTTCAACCTGCTCGGCGACGGCCTGCGCGACGCCTTTGACCCCAAGGGGCTTGCGTAGTTGCCCGCCTGCGCCCTTGCCGTCCCGCGCCGTCGGTGCTATGCTGGATGGCGGCATGCGAGGAGGCAGTGAACCGCCGTGCGTTTCGTCTACATCATCATCGCCGTCGTCGTGGCGCTCGCCGTGACCGCCACCCTGGTCGGGAAGCACGCCCAGCTTGACCGCCCCATCGACTGGCTCTACTTCGCCACCGACCAGGATCCCGAGACGCTCAACCCCGTGAAGGCCTACCCTTCGGGCGGCTATCGTCGGCTCGTCATGGAGCCGCTGGCGAAGCGTGACATCCGGACGCTCGAGTGGAAGCCAGTGTTGGCGACGCACTGGGAGATCTCCGACGACGGCCTCAGCTATACGTTCCATCTGCGCAAAGGCGTCACCTGGCACGACGGGAGCGCGTTCACGGCCGACGACGTGCTCTACACCTGGGAGCGTATGTGTGTCGATCCCGACGTGCGCACGCAGGCCGGGGGCGACTGGGGCGACTGCGAGGCGTGCGAGGTGCTCGACGACTACACCGTCCGGTTCCGCTGGAGCGAGCCTTATTTCCGTGCCTTCATCCTGTGCGCGCGGTTCGTCCCGGTGTCGCGCCACGCCTTCGGCAACGCGACCGGCGAGGATTTCAACAACCATCGCAAGCAGAACCGCACGCCGACCGGCACCGGCCCGTATCGCGTCGCCGTCTGGGAGACGGCGCGGCGCATTGTGCTCCAGCGAGCCGACAACTACTGGGGCGAGAAGCCGTTCTTCAAGCGGATCATCTACGTGTTCGTTTCGCAGGACCAAGCGGTCTATCAGATCTTCAAGAAGGGCGACACCGATGTAGTGCAGCTCGGCACGCTCCGCTGGACCAAGCTGTCGGACTCCGAGAATTTCAAACGCCGGTTCATCAAGGTCCGCTGCCCGAGTCGCTGGTACGGCTTCATCGCGTGGAACAACGACCGCGTCTGGTTCCGCGATAAGCGCGTCCGGCGTGCCATGACCCACCTGGTCGACCGGGAGCTGATCCGCGACACGATCGAGTTCGGCGTCGGCCAAGTCGTCACGGGCCCGGCTCCCCCGTGGAATCCGGCCTGTGATCGGACCATCGAGCCGATCCCGTACGATCCGGAGGAGGCCAGACGGTTGCTCGACGAGGCAGGATGGATCGACCACGACGGCGACGGTATCCGCGACAAGATGATCGACGGCGAGCGCGTCAAGTTCGACTTCGAGTTCAAGGTCACCGGCACGGAGACCGAGATCGGGACGATTCTCAAGGAGGAACTGCGCAAGGTGGGCATCCGGATGCGCGTGCGCCATCTCGAATGGTCCGTCTACTCGATCGATCTGTATGAGCGCAACTACGACGCGACGCCGTCGGGAGATGGGGTAGAGTACGAGGCAGACTACTACCCGATGTGGCACTCATCCGAGGCCGACGCCAAACTGAGCTCCAACTACGCGAACTTTCGCAACGCCGAGGTGGATGCCATTGTCGAGAAGCTCCGCGTGACCCTCGACCCGGACAAGCGCATCCCCCTCTACCACCGGTTTCATGCTATCATGCACGAGGAACAGCCGTATACGTTCCTGCTTACGCAGTACGACATGCACGCCTACAACCGGCGGCTCGTCAATGTCCGATACATTCCTTTCCATCCGGGGTCGGACGTTACGCAGTGGCGCGCAGTGCCGCGCGACCAGATTGACCTCTCGATCCCCGCCGTGCAGACCCACGGCCTGGAGATAAACAAGTAGCCGTCCGGGCGCTCGATTCGCGTGGAGTTGAGCCCGTGCCGCCTCTGACTCCAAGGGACTTGCGGCCTTCGCGCTTGGGGTCCTTGCCGCGTTTCCGGCGCGGATGCTATGGTGGGAAACGGCCATGCGGGGAGGCAGTAAGCGACCGTGCGCGTTGTCTACATAGTGATTGCCGTCGTCGCGGCGCTCGCCGTGGGCGCGACCCTCATCGGGAAGCACGCCAAGATCGGGCGCCCGGATGACTGGCTCTACTTCGCCGCCGGCGGTGAGCCCGAAACGCTTAATCCGATCAACTGCTATGACGCGGGCGGCGACAGTATGCTCCGGCTCGTCGTCGAGCAGCTCGCGAAGCGCGACCTGTGGACGCACGAGTGGAAACCGGCCCTGGCAACGCGTTGGGAGGTGTCCGATGACGGTCTTCTCTACACCTTCCACCTGCGTCGGGGCGTGCGCTGGCAGGACGGCAGGCTGTTCACGGCCGACGACGTGCTCTACACCTGGGAGCGCATCAACGTCGATCCCGACGTGCGCACCATGGCCCGGCCCGACTGGGAAGACTGCGAGACCTGCGAAGTGCTCGACGACCACACGGTCCGCTTCCGCTGGAAGAAGCCGTATTTCCTCGCCTTCAACCTGTGTGCGCGTTTGAACCCGGTGTCGCGTCATGCGTTCGGCAACGCCACCGGCAAGGCGTTCAACAACCACCAGGAGCAGAGCAGGACGCCGACCGGGACCGGTCCCTATCGCGTGGAACGCTGGGACACGGCCCGGCGCATCGTGCTCGTGCGCAACGAGGACTACTGGGGCGACAGACCGTACTTCAAGCGGATCATCCTCCTGTTTGTCTCCGAGGGTCAGGCCGTCTTCCAGCTTTTCAAGAAGGGCGAGGTCGACTCGGTCGGACTCGAGCCGGTCCGGTGGGTCAAGCAGACAGGCACCGAGAGCTTCGAGCGCCGCTTTATCAAGGTCCGCAGCCCGAGCTGCGGCTACAACTTCATCGCTTGGAACAACGACCGGGTGTGGTTCCGCGACAAGCGCGTGCGGCGCGCCATGACACACCTGGTGGACCGGGAGCTGATCCGCGACACGATCGAGTTCGGCTTCGGCTACATCATCACCGGTCCGCTCTTTCCGTGGAGCCGGGCCTACGACCGGAGCATCGAGCCGATCCCGTATGATCCGGAGGCAGCCAAACGCCTGCTCGACCAAACGGGCTGGATCGACCACGATGGTGACGGCGTCCGCGACAAGATGATCGATGGCGAGCGCGTCGACTTCGACTTCGAGTTCAAGGTCTCCGGCACCGAAAGCGAGCTGGCCACCATCCTCCAGGAAGAGTTCCGCAAGGCCGGCATCCGGTTGCGCATCCGCCATCCGGAGTGGTCCGTTTACCTGACGCACCTGTTCGAGCGCAACTTCGACGCGACGACCGTCGGCGAGTCGATGGGCCCCGACGTCGACCACTACCTGATGTGGCACTCGTCGATGGCCGACGCCGAGACCAGCGCCAACTACTCCAATTTCCGCAACGCCGAGGCCGACGCGCTCATCGAGCAGATCCGCGTGACCCTCGACCCGGACGAGCGCATCCCGCTCTACCACCGGTTCCACGCGATCATGCACGAGGAGCAGCCGTTCACGTTCCTCTTCTCCGGCGAGAATATGCAGGCCTACAACCGGCGGCTCGTCAACGTCCGCTTCGCGCCGGCGTATCCGGGCCGCGACGTGACACAGTGGCGCGCGGTGCCGCGCGATCAGATTGACTCCTCGCGCCCGGCCGTGGTAGTTCACGAGCTCGATCTGCAGGAATAGCCATCCAATGCGAACCTACATCATAAAACGACTGCTGCTCATGATCCCGACCTTGCTCGGGATCACGATCGTCACGTTCGCCATCAGCCACCTGGCGCCGGGCGAGGTGCCGATCATGGCCGGGGACAAGACGGGCCGGCTCCGGGGCCGGATCACGAAAGAGCAGATCGAGCGGTGGCGGCGCCTCAACGATCTCGACAAGCCGATCCACGTCCAGTACTGGAAGTGGGTCAAGCGGCTCGTCCGGCTCGACTTCGGCACCTCGTTCAAGGACGGCCGGCCCGTGATCAAGAAGATCGCCGAGCGGTTGCCGATCACGATGACGCTCTCGTTCACGGCGATGTTCCTCGTCTACCTGATTGCCGTTCCGCTCGGCGTGCACTCGGCCACGCACCAGTACCAGCTCAGCGACCGGATCAGCACGTTCATCATCTTCGTCCTGTATTCCCTGCCCAGCTTCTGGGTCGCCCATATGCTGCTTACCTACGCGTGCGGCGGCGAGTATCTGAACCTGTTCCCGCTCGCGGGCGTCAGCTCGCCGGACGCCTCGGAGATGGGCCCGCTGCGGTGGTTCCTCGATCGCGTTTGGCACCTGGCGCTGCCGGTTCTTTGCTACACGTACCGGAGTCTTGCGGGCCTGTCGCGCTACGCGCGCGCCGGCATGCTCGAGGTGCTGCGCCAGGACTACATCCGCACCGCGCGCGCCAAAGGCCTCGCCGAGCGCGTCGTGATCATGAAGCACGCGTTCCGCAACTCGATCATCCCGATCGTCACGCTTCTTGGCGGCTTGCTGCCGGCGCTGCTGAGCGCCAGCGTTATCGTCGAGCAGATCTTCAGCATCCCGGGCATCGGCCGGCTCGGGTTCGAGGCGGTGCTCAACCGCGACTACCCGGTGATCATGGGCTTCGCCACCATCGGGGCGACGCTGACGCTCTTCGGTATTCTGATCAGCGATCTGCTCTACGCCGTTGTGGACCCGAGGATCAGCTATGAGTCGGGAAAAGCTTGAGAGCGCCGGCGCGCCGCCGCGCCGAGGCCGTTCGTACTGGGCCATCGTCTGGCGCCAGTTCCGGCGCCAGACGATGGCGATGGGCGCGTTGGTGTGCATCATCGGGCTGTTCCTTGTAGCCATCTTCGCCGGGTGCATCGCCAATGACCGGCCCATCATCATGCGCTACAAGGGCACGCTCTACGTGCCGGCCGTCAGGACGACGGGCTCGATCGCGGCATCCGATTTCAAGAAGATCGAGGCCGACATGGACGACGGCGACTGGGCCGTCTGGCCGCTTGTGCGCTACGGGCCGGCCGAGAACGTGCTCGAGGACTTCCTCACACCACCAAGCGCGCGCCACCTGCTTGGGACCGACCACCTTGGCCGCGACGTCCTTTCGCGCATGGTGCACGGCAGCCGGGTGTCGCTTTCCGTCGGCTTCGTGGCCGTCAGCATCTACCTTGTCATTGGTGTGATCTTCGGCAGCCTGGCCGGCTACTTCCGGGGGTGGGTCGACATCGTCGTCTCGCGCTTCATCGAGATCATCATCTGCTTCCCAAGCTTCTTTCTTATCCTGACGCTGATCGCGTTCCTCCCGCAAAACATCTACATCATCATGGCCGTCATCGGCTTCACGGGCTGGCCAGGCGTGGCCCGGCTCATCCGGGGCGAGTTCTTCAAACAGCGCGAGATGGAGTACGTCATGGCCGCGCGCGGGCTCGGCCTCGGCGCAGGCCGGATCATGTTTCGCCACGTGCTGCCCAACTCGGTCGCCCCGGTCCTCGTGTCGGCCACGTTCGGCGTCGCCGGCGCGATCCTGACCGAGTCGGCCTTGAGCTACCTCGGCTTCGGCGTTCCGGAGCCGACGGCGAGTTGGGGCCGATTGCTCGCGAGCTCGAAGGAGTTCGTCGATTTCGCCTGGTGGCTCGTGCTGTTCCCCGGCCTGGCGATCTTCGCCACGATCACCTCCTACAACCTCGTCGGCGAAGCCCTCCGCGACGCCATCGACCCCCGCCTGCGCCAGTAAGCGCGCCGTCTGCGGCAATGACGCGCACCGGACGGCATACTCTCGCATTCTCCTCGAGCAGCCCCCGCAGGGGGCGAACGGAAGTAGCCACGGGCGTGAGCCCGTGGATAGCGGACAGCAAAGAAACACCAAGCCCCCGCAGGGGGCGACATCTGCCCCGCCTCGTCGCCACATGCCGCCCCCTGCGGGGGCTCGGTTCTCGTCTTGCT
>CAZCQN010000019.1:0-30442 GCA_964500825.1 uncultured Verrucomicrobiota bacterium
CGGCGGCCAGCGCCAGCGCATCGCCATCGCCCGGGCCATGGTGATGCGTCCCCGGCTGATCGTGCTGGACGAGCCCACCTCGGCACTCGACGTCTCGGTGCAGGCACAGATCGTCGACCTGCTCCGCGCGCTCCAGGACGAGTTCCACATGGCCATCCTGCTCATCACGCACGACCTGGGCGTGATCGCCGAGATGGCCGAGCGGGTCGCGGTTATGTATGCGAGCAAGATCGCCGAGTTTGCCGACGCGGGCGAGCTGTTCGGCAACCCGAAGCACCCGTACACGCAGGGGCTGTTCAGCTCGCTGCCCAAGCTCGGCACCAAGACCGAGCGGCTCAACGTCATCCCGGGCGTGGTGCCGAACCCGATCGAGTTCCCGTCCGGCTGCAAGTTCCACCCGCGCTGCCCACATGCGTTCGACCGCTGCGCGGTCGAAGAGCCCGAGCTGCGCATCGTCGGCCCCGGCGGCCACGTGGCGGCCTGTCACCTGTACGGGGGGAACTGAACGATGAGAGGCACCTATCCGTGTCATCAAGCCCCGGCAGGGGCGTGTGGTAGTAGCCTCGGGCGCAAGCCCGTGGGGCATGGCCCGACACGACATGTCGGAGCCCCTTCAGGGGCGATTGAGACTCCGGCCTCGTCGAGCATGTATCAATCGCCCCTCACGGGGCTCCGGGGGGAACGGGATGCTCCATTCCACGGGCTTGCGCCCGAGGCTACTTCCAATCGCTCCTGCGGAGATCACGCGCTGACACACAAGACGCGCCCGTTCTCGGGCCCGTGGTTTCCCCAGCAGCCGGGCAACCTGCGGATCGGGGGAGGCGGTCCATGAACGGCCCACCTGTACAGAACAGAGTCCCGTCGGTCGACGGCGCCCTCGTCCAGGTGAGGCACCTCAAGAAGTATTTCCCCGTCAAGAAGGGCCTGTTCTCGCGCATCATCGGCCACGTGCGCGCCGTCGACGACATCTCGTTCACCGTCGGTCGCCAGGAGACGCTCGGGCTGGTCGGCGAGTCCGGCTGCGGCAAGACGACGGCCGGCCGCACGATCCTGCGGCTGCTCGAGCCGACCGCCGGCGAGGTGATCTTCGAGGGCCGGCCGGTCTTCGCGCTCCGGCGCAAGGCGCTGCGCCGGGTGCGGCGCAACATGCAGATCATCTTCCAGGACCCGTACGGCTCGCTCAACCCGCGCATGACGGTGGCCAACATCGTCGGCGAGGCGCTCGGCGTACACGGCATCGCCCGCGGCGCCGCGCGGCGCGAGCTCGTCAAGGAGCTGCTCGACAAGGTCGGCCTCAACCCGAATCATCTCAACCGCTATCCGCACGAGTTCAGCGGCGGCCAGCGCCAGCGCATCGGCATCGCGCGTGCGCTCGCGCTTCGGCCGCGGTTCATCGTGTGCGACGAGCCGGTGAGCGCGCTCGACGTGTCGATCCAGGCGCAGATCATCAACCTGCTCGAGCAGCTCCAGGACGAGTTCGAGCTCTCGTACCTGTTCATCGCGCACGATCTTGCCGTCGTCGAGCATATCAGCAACCGCGTTGCCGTTATGTACCTGGGCGAGATCGTCGAGCTCGCGTCGAGCGACGAGCTCTACCGCAATCCGCTCCACCCGTACACGGAGGCGCTGCTCTCGGCGATCCCCGTGCCGGACCCGAAGACCAAGGTCAAGCGCATCATCTTGCCCGGCGATGTGCCCTCGCCCGTCGATCCGCCGAGCGGGTGCCGGTTCCATCCGCGCTGCCCGAAGCGGTTCGACCCCTGCGGCGGCGTGCCGCCGCCGCTCAACGAGGTGAGCCCGGGCCACTGGGTCGCCTGTTACCTGCATCCCGGGAACACCTGAGGGGCTCGGCCATGAAGATCACGATTGATCCAAAACTCCGGACCCCCGTCTACCAGCAGATCGTCGACGAGGTGAAACGCCTCGTCGGCTCCGGCACCGTCAGGCCCGGCGACCGGATGGCCTCGGTGCGCGAGCTGAGCCGCGCGCTCGGCGTCAACCCGGCCACCGTGGCCAAGGCGTACCGCGAGCTGGTGCGCGAGGGCCTGCTGCGCACCACGTCGACGAGCGGCACATTCGTCGGCGGCGCCGCGGGCCGGCTCTCGCCCGAGCTGTCGCGCGCGAAGATCGATCGGGCGCTCGACCGCTTCTTCGCCGAGGTCGCCGCGTGCGAGCTGGGCGAGAAGGAGATCGCCGCCGCGTTCCGCCGCCGGCTCGGCGAGTTCGCCTCCGGCCGCACGGCGCGGCCGCTGCGCGCACGGCAGGAGGCCGCCCCAGCGCGCGAGCCCTCTGCGCCGCGCCGCGCCGCGGCCACGCAGGACTGGGCCGTCTGGTGAGTCACAGCGCCCGCTGGACGGGGCGGAACCGCCAGAGAGACCACGGGTGAGCCGGCGCTCTGGAACCCCTCGCGGCAGCCTCACTCATTCCTCAGGTCGTTCGGCCGCGCTCTCTACCGGATACCTCAGGATCGTTTTCAGTCTCTCGGGCTTGGCTCGACGCGGATCTCCGAGATAGATCTCGTGGTGCTTCCCGCGAAGCGCGTACCCATTCTCTTCGGCGAACGTCTTCATTCTCTCGATGGTTCGCGGCTCTTCAGAGTAGGGCCCGATATGCATAATCTGCATGCACGGGCCTTCGCGGAACCTCTCGAAACGGGTCCTCGAGAGGGCCGGGTTGTCCTTCTTCTTCTTCAGGCCTAGCAGTGCCGCTTGATACATCGCCTCGGTGATGTGGTCCGGCTGCATGATCATCAGAGTGTACTTCCATTCGCCCTTCTCGCTGAAACTGAGCTCCCCGGTGTCAGACCACCACAGCCCCTCCAACGGCATCACCGTGTAGTCGACGGGATTCTCTTGTCGCAGCTTTGACGCGAACTTCAGCGTGTACGACAGCCCGTACAGCGCGCCTATCGCCTCTTGGAACCCCGGAGACGTTCCTGGGCTTTCTCCGGGTTCGATCTGCCCGTCAATCATGATGAAGTTGAGTTCCGGCACATCAACGACCACCACTTCCTTGGCAGATGGCGCGTACAGCTGCTTCAGTTCCTTGCGCAGATCAACCTTGTCCACGAGCGCTTCTCCTTTCGTACGAGGGCCCCCTTCATCCTGTGTGGGGCTGAGTGCGGGAATCAGAACCAGAACCACGCACGCTGCCGAGCACGCGAGGAATCCGAATAGCCCTCCATTCAAGTGCTTCCTCATTCCGCCTTGTCCTCGGTGTGTGGTCCCTTGGAGTCTTTAGTCGCTGCCTCGATCGGGCCTTGCGCCTCCATGCGCTTGATGAATCTGTCGACCCATTGCACTTCCGTCTCGACCGTCGTGACGCTGTAGTCGAACATCGCCTCGACGAAGTAGGGCAGAGGTTTCTGGGCTTCCCACCTAGACTGCAGGTGGTCCCGGCGGGCGAGCAGCTCATGACGGTACCGCTGCAGCGCCGCGATTGCCTCGTCGGGCGAGATTCCGGGCAGGTTCGCCAGTCCTAGGTGAAACGGCTGGCAGCAACGATGAGGCACAGAGAGCGCTTCGAGCACGCCCGCGCGCGCAGCATCCCATCCTGCCGGGGTGGGGCGGTAGATCTTGCGCGCCGGGCCGCATTTGGTTTCTGTCAGTTGCCCCTCGATCAGCCCCTCGTTCTCCAACTTCTTGAGTTGGTAGTAGATGGAGGAGAACCCCACTTCTGTCCACTCACGCATGCCTCGGCTTTGGATCACCTGCTCGATCTCGTAGCCATGGCGGGGTTTCTCGCCGAGGAGGGTCAAGACCGCCAATTCCGCATTTTTCACTGTGCTATTCCTACTTTAGGATACTCTTAGGAGAGGATACCAGCAGCTTGTCTGCCTGTCAAGTGCCTTAACGACAAAGCCGCCCTCCTCTCCCTAGGGACCCGACCCTGGCTTCGTCTCCGACAGACTTGACCGCTGTCGTGGTGCTTGCGGCCTAGCGCTGGGCCGGATACACTACGCCACGTTGTCAAGCCGCGTCGCCGCGATTTGGCATCTCGTGGCAAGAGTGAGTTCACAGAGGTTCTTGCAGACTGACAGGCAGTTGGGCCGGACCCGTTCCGATTCCAGCGTGGTCTGTGAGAGCCCTTTCACTTTGTGGTTCCTCAGAATCGGGCTTGTACCACGGGCCGCTAGCGGCTTCCTGGAACCCCGTTGAGGCGGGCGGGCCACCAAACCGGCAGACGGAGTCTGAGGCCGTGGGGATGACGGCACGTGAACGCAGAGCGCTGATCACGGGCGCGAACGGCTTTGTCGGCTGCCACCTTGTCCGCCTGCTGCGGACGAAGCACGTCGTGCTCCACGGCGCCGTATACGGCGCCGAGAACGCAGCGATGATCCGGCACTTGCTGCCCGCCGGCCGGCGCCACCAGTGCGACCTGCGGGTCAAGAAACACGTGCGCGACCTCGTCGCCGCGGTGAAGCCGGACCTCGTCTTCCACCTCGGCGCCCAGAGCCACGTGCCGACCTCGTGGCGCGACCTCGATCTCACGTTCCGGATCAACGTGCTCGGTACGATTGCCTTGCTCGACGCGCTCGCCGATCTGGCGCCCGCCGCCACCGTCGTGCTGATCTCGTCGGGCGACATCTACGAGATCGCCTCGGGCACGACCAGCGAGATGACGCCCTACCAGCCGAGGAACCCGTACGCGCTGAGCAAGCTGGCCGCCGATCTGCTCGGCGAGTACCGGTTCCTGAGCGACGGGCTCCGCGTGATTCGCCTCCGGCCGTTCAACCACGTCGGGCCGGGGCAAGGTCCGATGTTTGTGCTGCCGTCGTTCGCGCGGCAGATCGCCCGGATCGAGGCCGGCCTCCAGGAGCCCGTGATCCGCGTCGGCAACCTCGACGTCGAGCGCGATTTCACCGACGTGCGCGACATGGTCCGCGCCTACTGGCTCGCCGCGCGCACGTGCGAGCCGGGCGAGTGCTACAACGTCGCCTCGGGCCGGGCCGTGAGCATCCGCGCCTTGCTCGACGCCCTGCTCGGCATGAGCCGCACGCCGATCGCCGTCGAGGTCGACCCGGCCCTGTACCGGCCGACCGAGAACGTGCGCCAGTGCGGCGACAGCTCGAGGTTCGCCCGCGCCACCGGATGGGCGCCCCGTATCCCCATGGGACGCACGCTGAGGGACATTCTGGTATACTGGCGGCGAGAGGTGCGCGCGTGAGCGAGTCTTCCGCGAAACGAATCCTTGCCGTCATTGCATCGAGGAACTTCCGCGACGAGGAATACCTCGTGCCCCGGCAGGTCTTCGACGAGGCGGGCGTGGCCACCACCACCTGCTCGAGCTCGCCCGGCACCGCCATCGGCAAGCTTGGCGCCACTGTCGAGGTGAACCTTGTGCTGGGCGACGCCGTGACCAACGAAGCGTGGGCCGATCATGACGCCGTCGTCTTCGTCGGCGGGCCCGGCTCGAAGCGGTACTGGGACGATGCCGACGCGCAGCGGCTCGCGCGCGAGTTCGATGTGGCCGGCAAGCTCGTGTGCGCCATCTGCAGCGCGCCCATTATCCTTGCGCGCGCGGGCCTGCTCAAGGGCCGGTCGGCGACGTGCTTCGACGGCGACCGCGCCGAGCTCGAGCGCGGCGGCGCAACCTACACGGGCGGCGAGGTGACCCTCGACGGGCGCTTTGTCACCGGCAGCGGCCCAACAGCGGCCGACGCGTTCGCGCACACCATCGTTGAACGCCTCGGCGCGGGGACGTCGCGAGACGCGGGGACGTCGCGAGACGCGGGGATGTCGCGAGACGCGGGGATGTCGCGAGACGCGGGGATGACCGCATGACGGGCCGGGGCACGTTCTGGACGTGGGTCAAGGAGCACCGCAAGCCCCTGTTTATCCTCGGCAAGGTCGTTGTCGGCGGCGGTCTCATCGTCTTCGTGCTGTTCCGCTTGCTCAGCAAGTGGGACGAAGTCAGCGGCTCGATCACGAACGCCCTCCAGCACTACCCGCACTACCTCGTGCTTGGGTTGGCGGCGTTCGTGGGGGTCTATGTGCTTGGCAACGTGCGGTGGTTGGTGCTGTTGTGGTCCCACCACGTGCGTTTCTCGTACTGGCGGGCGAGCAAGTTGTGGTTCATCGGCCACTTCTTCGCCCAGTACATGCCGGGCGGCATCGCCGGCGGCGACCTGATCAAGTCCTACTACGTCGCCACGCACCGCGAGGCGCTTGGCCGCCGCGCCGAGGCGGTTTCGACGGTGTTTCTCGACCGGTTCCTGGGCATCATCGGCCTGATCAGCGTGCTGTTGATCGCCGTCGTCGTGAACCTGCGTCAGAGCCCGGCGTACCGCGCCTACTGGGTCTATGCGCTCGTGCTGCTTGGCGTTGCCGCGCTCGTCGTGCTGCTTCTGTTCAACAAGCCGCTGCTCAAGAGGTTGCCGCTCGTGATGTGGCTCTACACCCGGCTGCCGCACCGCGACCGGCTCAGGCGCGTCTACGACGCGTTCCACTTCTACCGCACCCGCCCCGTCGAGCTCGTTGTGGCGTGGCTGATCTCGGTCTTGGTGCATATGACGACCGCGCTCGAGGCGTACCTGTTCGGCTCGGCGCTCGGCCTGCACTATACGTATCCGGAGTACATGCTCCTACTCGCGTTGGCCAATTTCGTCGGCGCCATCCCGGTTTCGCCCGTCGGCAACGTCGGCACCCTCGAAGCGGCGTGCATCGCCTTCTTCGGCCAAGGTGTGGCCGAGCTCGGCGCGCTGGCGCTCGCGCTGGCGATCGCGATCCGCATCGCCTACTTGCTCTGGGGCATTCCTGGGCTGATCCTCTACGTGACGCACCGCAAGGAGATGCCGCACGAGCCGGTCGAGGAGACCGTCGACGTGATCGAGCACGACGAGGTGCCGCCCGGGCACGTTCAGACACAGGAGGTCCGTGCCGATGATTGATGGTGTCAAGATCAAGCAGCTCCGCATTATCCCCGACGAGCGCGGGCGGCTCATGGAAATCCTGCGCGCCGACGACCCGGAGTTCGTCAAGTTCGGCCAGGTCTATATGACCACGGTCCTGCCCGGCGTCGTCAAGGCGTGGCACTACCACACGAAGCAGACCGACGGCATGGTGGTCGTGTCGGGCCTGGCCAAGATCGTGCTCTACGACGGGCGCGACGGCTCGCCCACGCACGGCGAGGTCAACGAGTTCTTCCTCGGCGAGCACAACCCGATCCTCGTGCAGATCCCGAACGGCGTCTACCACGGCATGAAGGGCGTCGGCGAGCGCGAGGCGATCATCGTCAACACCGTGACCGAGCCGTACAACCGCGAGAAGCCCGACGAGTTCCGCGTCGATCCGCACGACAACGACATCCCCTACGACTGGGCCCGGAAGGACGGTTAGCGATGAAAGGCATCGTCCTCGCGGGTGAAGCCCGCGAGGCGTTTCGCCTGCAGCGCCGCTGCGTGCTGCGCGATCTCACACTGAAGGAGATCTAACGTGAAAGGCATCGTCCTCGCGGGCGGACTTGGCACGCGCCTCAAGCCGCTCACGGCGATCACGAACAAGCACCTGCTGCCCGTCTACGCCAAGCCGATGATTTACTACCCGATCGAGACGCTCGTCGAGGCCGGGCTCGACGACATCATGATCGTCACCGGCGGCCAGCACGCGGGCGAGTTTCTGCGGTTGCTCGGCAACGGCAAGGAGTTCGGCCTCACGGGCCTCCGCTA
This sequence comes from uncultured Verrucomicrobiota bacterium, assembly GCA_964500825.1. Lineage (GTDB taxonomy): Bacteria > Auribacterota > JABMQX01 > JAFGEW01 > JAFGEW01 > CAYUZG01. Next base: position 7,667 of record CAZCQN010000019.1, read on the forward strand.
CGCCTACCAAGCAGGCGAAGGCGGCATCGCAGAAGCGCTCGGCCTGGCCGAGCACTTCGCTGACCAGGACCGCGTCATCGTCATGCTCGGCGACAACATCGTCGAGAAGAGCATCCGCCCCGACGTCGAGGCGTTCGCCGAGCAGCCGCGCGGCGCGAAGATCCTGCTCAAAGAAGTGCCGAACCCGCAGGAGTTCGGCGTCGCCGAGGTCGAGGGCGACCGGGTCGTGCGCATCGTCGAGAAGCCGCCATCGCCGAAGACCAACTACGCCGTCGTCGGCATCTACATGTACGACGCGCGCGTGTTCGATATCATCAAGACGCTCCGGCCGTCGGACCGCGGCGAGCTCGAGATCACGGACGTCAACAACGCGTATATCGAAGCGGCCGAGATGACGTTCGCGTTCCTCGACGGCTGGTGGGCCGACGCCGGCGAGTCGTGCGAGGCGCTGCTGCGCACCTCGCAGATTGTGGCCGAACGCGCCCGGCGAGACGCGGCGTCGTGACACCGGGGTGTGATCGATGGGCGAGACGCCGGTCAGCGAGAAGATCCTGATCACCGGCGCCGGCGGGCTGCTCGGCGGCGACCTGGCGCGGGCGTGGCACCGGCGTCCGATCGTGGCGCTCCGGCACGCTGAGCTCGACGTGACCGACCGCGGCGCGTGCCGCCGCGCGCTCCAGGCGCACGGGCCCCAGGTCGTGGTCAACTGCGCCGCGCGCGCCTCACTCGATTTCTGCGAGACGAACCGCGACGAGGCGATGCGCGTCAACGCCGACGCGCCACGCACCCTCGCCGAAGCCTGCACCGAGGCCGGCGTCCGGCTTGTGCACGTGAGCACCGACTACGTGTTCGACGGCACCAAGGGCGAGCCGTACGTCGAGCAGGACGAGCCGCACCCGCTGTCGGTCTACAGCGAGAGCAAAGTGGCCGGCGAGCGTGCCGTGCTCGACGTCTCGCCCGAGCATCTCGTGCTGCGCGTCGCCTGGATATTCGGGTTCCACGACAAGAGCTTCGTTCGGACCGTCCTGCGGCGCGCGGCGCGCGCGCCGGCCGTCAGCGTTATCGCCGACCAGCTCGGCAGCCCAACGTATTCGTTCGACATCGCCGAGGCGATCCGGCGGCTGCTCGAGGCGGGCGCGACGGGTATCGTGCATTTCACCAACGAGGGCCTGTGCACGCGCTACGAGATGACGCGGCACGCCTTCGAGCGCCTTGGCCTTGACGCCGATCGCGCCCATGCGATGAGCTCACGCGAGCTGCCGTGGGTCGCGCCGCGTCCGGCCACGCTCGAACTGTCGAAGGACACGTACCGCCGCATCACGGGCGCGCCGGTCCGCCCGTGGCGCGGGGCGCTCGACGCCTACCTCGACGCCGACGCCGCGTGCGCCGAGCTGGCGCGGGCCGTGGGCGGCTGATCCGGGAGCGGCGGCATGCGCGTCGGTCTCGTCACAGGCATCTTCCCGCCGGACATCGGCGGGCCCGCCACGTACGTGGCCGCGCTCGGCACCGCGCTCGTCGAGCGGGGTCACGCCGTCGAGGTCGTCACCTACAGCGACGGGCGCGGGCGCCGGTCCGACTGGCCGTTCCGCGTCACGCGCATCCGACGCGCCTCGCGCACCCGGCGCGCGCATGCCGTGCTGCAGATCGCGCGGCTGGCCGCGCGCAGCGACGTGCTGCTCGTGGGCGGGCTCGTCGAGGCGGCCACGATCGCCAACGCCGTCGCGCGCCGGCCGTGCGCCGTCAAGGTCGTCGGCGACACCGCGTGGGAACGCGCGCGCAACCGCGGTCTGACGACCCAGGAGTTCACCGCGTTCCAGCGCGCCGAGCACTCCGGGCCGCTCGCGCGCTGGCAGCGCGTGCGCACCCGTTGTCTGCGGCGCGCCCGGGCCGTGATCGTCCCGAGCGAGTTTCTGCGCACCGTGGTGGCGGCCTGGGGCGTCGGCGCGCGCATTCGCGTCATCCCGAACGGGGTGACCGACGAGTTTCTGCACGCGGCCGCCGCGGCGAACCTCGACGCGCTGCGTGCCGCGCACGATCTGCCGCCGCGCTTCCTGCTCTACGCGGGGCGCCTGACAAACTGGAAGGGATGTGACACACTCGTCCGCGTGCTGCCGAAGCTGCCCGAGGACGTCGCGCTCGTCCTCATCGGCGACGGCCCGGAACGTGCCGCCCTTGGCGGCATCGCCGAGCGGCTGCGCCTTGCCGACCGGGTGCGGTTCCTGCCGCCGAGCGGCCGTGCGACGGTGGCGGGCCTGATGCGGCTCGCCTCGTGCCTCGTGCTCAATTCGGGCTACGAGGCCCATCCGCACGTCGTGCTCGAGGCGATGGCCGTCGGCACGCCGGTCGCGGCGGCGGCCGAGTGCGGTACCGCCGAGCTGGTGCGCGACGGCGAGAACGGGCTGCTGTTCGACAAAGACAACTCGCCGCAGATCGTCGAGGTGCTCGCGCGCGTCCTCGATGATGCGAGCCTTCGGCAGCGGCTCATCGAGAACGGACGGAGCACGGCGCAACGGTTCCCGTGGTTGGCCACGATCGACCGGACCGAGGCGCTGCTGCACGAGCTGGCGGGGAGACGGCCGTGAGCGAGCTGCGAATCCTCTCCATCACCACGGGCACGGCGCTCCTCGACGAGCGCGAAGGCGGGATGCTCAACTACGAGCAGCGGCGCCAGGCCGCGATGGCCGAGCTCGCCGACGAGTACACCGTCCTGACGCGCACGCTTGGCCCGACGCGCCACGCCGAGCGCAAGCTGTGGCACAACTGCCTGGTCGTGCCGTCCAACTCGGCGTCGCGCCGGAGTTTCCTACGCGACGGCTTCGAGATCGGTGCGCGGCTCATCAGGCAGCGGCGCGTCAACGTCGTCTCCGTGCGCGATCCGTTCTCCGTCGGTCTCCTCGGCGTCAGGCTCAAGCGCGCCCACGACGTCGCCCTCGTCGTGCACGTCATGGCCGACATGATCGGCAATCCCTACTTTGTGCGCGAGCGGCTGCGCAACCGCCTCTTCGATTTCCTTGGCCGTCGTGTTCTGAAACGCGCCGAGATCGTGCGCGTCTCGACCTCGGCCGAGAAGCGGAAGCTCGACCGGCTTGCGCCGCGGCTGGGCCTCGTGCCGGCGCAAATCCATCACGTCCCCTTCCTCGTCGAGACGCACGAGCTTCTGGAAGCCGACGGCCGCATGGTGCGGCGCAAGTACTCGGGCGGCGCGCGGCGGCCGATCGTGCTCTTCGTCGGCCGGCTCGCGCGCCAGAAGGACCTGCCGACGCTCCTGAAGGCGATCGCCATCGTGGCCGAGCGCATCTCGAACGTGCTGCTGCTCGTCGTGGGCAACGGCGCCGAGCGGCAGCGGCTTCGGCAGCTCGCAGCGCGGCTGGGCATCGGGCGGCACGTCGAGTTCGTCGGCCGGATCGACCACGATGAGCTCAGCGGCTACTACGGCGGGTGCGACGTGTTTGCCATCACTTCGATCTACGAGGGCACGTGCATGGCGCTCGTCGAGGCGGCCGCGGCCGGCAAACCGGTCGTGGCAACCGACTTCGCCGGCGCCCACGATGCGATTCGCGACGGCGAGACGGGCTTCATCGTCCCGATCGGCGACGAGCTCGCCGTGGCCGAGCGGCTCATCTACCTGCTCGAGCACGACGAGCGCCGCGAGTTCGGCGATCGCGGCCGCGCGCACGTGCGGGCGGCCTTTGAACGGGGCGCGGTGCTCGCCAGGACGCGCGCGATGTGGGAGGCGGCGTTCGAACGGCAGGTAGCGGGCCGTGGAGATCTCATCGAGGAGACCTGAGATGGGCGGGCTGCGCGGTGTGATGATCACCCAGACGGTCGACGCAGCCGACCCCGTCCTGGGCTTCACGGTCGGGTGGGTGAACGCGCTCGCGTCGCGGCTCGAGCGGCTCGACGTGATCTGTCTGGCGCGCGGCGAGGCGAAGCTCGAACCGAACGTTCGCGTCGAGGCGTTACCGTCGGGCCGGTTCGCGCGGTATCGCCGGGTTCGCGCCCTGCTCCGTCGGCTCCGGCGCGAGGGCGCGCTCGATTTCGTGCTCGCGCACATGTGCCCGAGCTACGCGGTGGCGGCGACGCTGCCGACGAGACTCGCGCCGACGTTCTTGTGGTACGCGCACAGCAGCGTCACGCGCATGCTGCGGCTCGCTGAGCACGGGTGCGACCGCGTCTTTTCATGCTCGGCGGCGAGCTTTCCGCTCCCGAGCCGCACGCTCGTCGTCGTCGGCCACGGCATCGACACCCAGCACTTCACGCCCAGCAATGAGCCCGGCGATACCGCTCGCTTCCGCATGTCTGTCGTCGGCCGGATCGCGCCGGTCAAACAGATCGAGGGGGTTCTTGCGGCGCTCGAGCTGTACCGGGCGGAGCGGCCCGAGACGCCGATCACGTGCCGGATCATCGGCCCGACATGCTCGCCGGCGGATGAGGCGTACCTCGAGCAGCTTCGACGAGAGCGAGACGACCGAGGGCTCGAGAACACGGTCGAGTTTGAGCCGCCGGTCGGCTACAGCGACGTCCGAAGCGTGTATGCGTCGTCGGATCTGCTTATGAACACGACTGGGCGGCGGGCGGTCGACAAGGTCGTGTTCGAGGCGATGGCCTGCGGCTGTCTTGTGCTGACGACCGGGCGCGCGTTCACGTCGCTGCTCGGCACGCACGCGGCGCGCATGGTGTGGCCTGGCGCGTCGCCCGAGACCCTCGCGCACGCGCTCGAGGAGTTCGTGGCGTTGTCCGTCGAGCGCCGCGCCGAGCTCGGGCGGGAGCTCCGGCAGATCGTCGTCGCGCAGCACAGTCTGAAGCGGCTGATGGACCGCATCGTCGAGGAGATCCGGACGGTCCGCGCGGCGAGGGAGAGGCGATGAGCATCAGAGCGGTGCGACGGCTCAGCTACCTCGCGGTCGCGCGGGTGCCGGGCACGCGCGCCCACAGCATCCAGATCGCCAAGACGTGCGAGGCGCTTGCGCGGCGGCTCGACGAGGTCGAGCTCGTTCTTCCGCGTTTCATCGGGGGGTCCGGCGATTCGCCGGTGCCGCAGGGCGTGCGGCTCGTCCGTGTTGTTGCGCCCGACTTCCTGCCGCTGGCCCGCTGGGTGGCGCAGTGGCTCATGCGTCTGCTGTTCGACGTGCAGAGCGCCGCGTTCGCGCTCGTCGCGCTCATGCGCGCGGTTTTCCGTCATCGGTTCGACGTGTATTACACGCGCAGCCCGTTCGTCGCGCTCGCGTTCGCGCTCGCGTTCGGGCGGCGCACCGTGCTCGAGCTGCACGTGCCACCGCGCAGCGCAGCGCGCGTCGGCCTTCTGCGGCTGGGGTGGCGCCTCGGGTCCCGCCTCGTGACGATCTCGAACGCGCTGCGCGACGATGTGGCCCGCGTGCTCCGCGTGCCCGTCGACGAGATCGGTATAGCGCACGACGGTTTCGACCCCTCGCTGTTCGAGACAGCTCCCGACCGGGTCGCCGTGCGTCGGCGTTATGGGCTGGCCGAGAGCGCGTGTGTGTTCTGCTACGTGGGGAGCGCCGCGACGCTCGGCGCGGGCAAGGGCGTGCAGCTCCTCGTCGAGACGTTTTGCGCCGGCCGGCTCGACAACGCGGCCCTCGTCCTGCTCGGCGTGACGGAGGGCGCGACGCCGAGTCGCGCACCGGGCGTGCAGTACCGGGCGCGCGTGCCGCCGGGCGAGGTCGCCGCGCTGCTGCGCGCATGCGATGCCGCGCTCATGTCGTTCCCGGACGATGCCGTGTATGCGCGCGCGATGTCGCCGCTCAAGCTGTTCGAGTACATGGCCGCCGCGCTGCCGATCATCGCACCCGACCTGCCGAACCTGCGCGAGGTGCTCGACGAGTCCTGCGCCCTCTTCGTGCCGCCGGGCGACAAGGTTGCTCTCTCCGATGCGATGCGCCGGCTCGGCGCTCAGCCCGATCTGCGTGCCCGGCTCGGCCAACGCGCCGCCGAACGCGCGGGCGCCTACACGTGGGATGCGAGGGCGGAGCGACTGGTCGCGTTCCTGTCAGCGCGTGGCCGATGAGCCGACAAGGTGCTCGAACACGCCGAGGTAGTCGCTCGCACACCGCGCGGTCGTGAAGCGTCTCTCGACCAGTTCGCGCCCCGCCGCACCGACCCGCACGGCGAGCGCGGCGTCCTCGAGAAGGACGCCGATTCGCCCGGCCAGTTGCTCGACGTCGAGCGCGTCCACAACGAAGCCCGTGCGCCCCTCCTCGATGATCTCACGCGTGCCGGCGAACCGCGAGACAACCACCGGCCTGCCGGCCGCCATCGCCTCGAGCGTCACGGTCGGGAACGCATCGAGATAGACGGACGGCACGACGACCACGTCGGCCAGACCGTACGCGGCCGCCAGCTCGGCGCCGGCCAGGTGCTCGGTCCCGACGAGCCGCGGCGCCCCCCTGGGCAAGGCCGGCCGCGGGGTGCCAACGGCAAGCAGCACGACGTCGGGGTGCTCGAGGCGCACGTGCTCGATCGCGTCGCGAATCTGCACGTGTCCCTTCGAGCCTGTCAGCCGGCCGAACGTCGCGACAACTCGACGACCAACCAGGCCCAGACGCTGGCGCAGCGTCTCGATCGCGTCGGACGTGCTTGGGAACTCGTCGAGCCGGACGCCGTTGTGGATCACGTCGTGGCACGGGACGCGGTTCGCACGGAGCGCGCGCCGGAGCAGGCGGCTCACGGCGATCACGCGCGCGCCGCTGCGCTCGAAGAGGCACCGGATGCGGCGGCGCCGTCCCGGCACGTATCGCAACCGGTAGCGCCGCAGCAGGTCCCATTCGGTCACGACGAGGGCGTCGTCGTTCGTCTCCCAGGCCGGCCGATCGGCGATCTCGACGAGCTTGCCCTGGTGGAAGCTCATGCAGTCGTGCAGCGTGAGCACAGTCGGCACGCGCGCGCGGGCCAGCACGTCGAGTGCGGCGAATGAGAACGTCTCGTGGAGGTTGTGCGCGTGCGCGACGTCGGGACGCTCGTCTGCAACAACACGCGCGAGCTGGCGCAGCGCGCGGCGGTTGCGCACACTGCGCCATCCACGGAGCCGGGCACTGACGGGCGCATTGACCCAGTGCGCCCGGAGCCCGTCGATCTCACCGTCGTGCGGCGCCGCGGCCAGCGGATCGCCGTGCACCACGACGACCTCGTGGCCGGCGCGCGCATATTCCGAGGCGAGCGCGCCGGCAACGCGTGCCGCCCCGCCCGCGTGCCACGGCGGGAAACGGTCTGACACGACGAGGATCTTCACGGCGTCGCCTCGGGCTGGGACGAGAGCTCGACCTCGGCCTGGGTCGCCGCGAGCGCGCGCAGCACACGAAACGACTCGACGAGCTGGACGGCCGACAACGCGATCCACCACGCCGCGTAGCCGGCCGCGGCGCCAAGCGCGGCGCCCACGAGCGGATCCGACCACAGCGATTGGCCGAGGAGCGCCGCGCCGATCACGGCCCCGGCGCCGAACGGCAGCGAGATGAGCTTGACCCGTGCCGCCCACCAGACACGGCCGGCCACGAGCACGAAGGCGCCGAGGCCGATCGAAAACCCGTCGACGACGAACTTGGCCACCAGCACGTAGGCGACCGAGGAAAGAGCCACCTGCCCGGCACGGAACAGCCGCAGGACGATCGGCAACAGCAATACGCAGACAACGGCGACGCCGCACGCGCCCAGCCCGCTGGCCACCACAGCGCGACGGTAGTCGCGCCACAGACGCGCGAACTGCTGCTTGCCCTTCAGCTCGCTGAAGAACGGCAGCAGGTTCTTCGCCAGGCCGCTGAAGGCGAGGCCGAGGCTGCGCATGATGTTGCGTGCAAGATGGAAATAGCCGGCCGGCACCTCCGAGACGGCTATCCGCCCGAGAACAAGCACAGGGATCGCCTCGATCAGCTTCACGAGCTGGCGGTCGGCCGTGATGAGCGCGCCGAGCCTGAACATACCCCGCCACGGCGCGCGGACCGCCTCGCGTGCCAGGCGCCCGAGTCGCGGCAGCACGTCGACCTCGCGGGCCACACGTTCGTAGACGAACACGGCGGCGAGCGACAGCACGAGGGTTGCCGCGACGTGCGCGCCAACCACGCCCCACAGTCCGAGCCCCACGGCCAACGCCCCGCCGATGGCGGCGAGCCGAACAACGGCGAACGTCGTGTCGAGCAGGGCCAGCGTCTTCATCCGGCGCAGCCCGGCCAGCAGCGTCGAGACGAACCCGCGCCCGATGCCCACCAGGCTCGTGAGAAACAGCAGGCGCGCGAACGCACCCACCTCGGGCTTGCGGTAGATCACGCGCGCCAGCACGGGCGAGAGGACACCGCCCACGAGCGCCACGCCGACGCCCAGGAGCGCCGTCATCTTCAACAGGTAGCCGGTCTGCCCGGCAATCGCTTGCCGGTCGCCGGCGCCCTGCGCCTCGCTGAGCTGGCTGATCGACGCGCGCCCCACGCCGAGGTCGCCCAGGATGTTGACGAGCGCATAGAGCGCGAACACGAGCGCGTAGCGGCCGTACAGCTCTTTGCCCAGCCCGTCCCAGAGCAGGTACGCGGTCACCAGGCCGCACGCGGCCGACACGACGAGCCCGAGCTGCGTCGCGGCCGTGTCGCGCGCGAAGCGGCCCGTGGCCAGCCGTCGGATGCGCTCCCTCATTGCCCGGCGACCTCCTCGTAGAGGGCCGCGTACTGCTCGGCCGTCCGCTCCCACGTGAGCGACTCGGCGCGCCGTCGCGCTGCGCGGCCCATCCGCTCGCGCAACGCGTCGTCAGACAGCAGGCGGACCACGGCCTCGGTGGTCGCCGCCTCGTCCTCTTGCGGCACGACCAGGCCCGTTTCGCCGTCGAGCACGGCCTCCTCGGCGCCGTTGCCGCGCGTCGCCACCGACGGCACGCCGCACGCGCCGGCCTCGACGTAGACCAGGCCGAACCCCTCGAAGTGCGCGCCGACGTTGACGGGCGTCAGCGCGAACAGCCACGCGCGCCGGTACCAGCGCACGAGATCGGCGTCGGACACGCGCTCCTCGAACGAGACGGCCTCGTCGAGGCCGAGCTGCCCCACGAGGGCGCGGAGGCGCTGCGCGTACGCCCCGTTGTGCACGGCGCCGACGAGCACGAGGCGCGCCGCCGGCACGGCCTGCCGCACCCGGGCAAACGCGCGCACGAGCACGTCCTGTCCTTTGCGTGGTTTGATCGCGCCGACGCAGACCACCAGCGGCTCGGCCTCGCGCGGCGTGTCGGCAGGGCCGAAGCGCTCGAGCGACACGCCCGAGTAGATCACGCGCGTCGTCGCGCGCACCTCCTGCTCGACGCGGCTGGCCGTGTAGCGGCTGACACACGCGATGGCGGTCGCGCGCCGGAACGGGCGCGTGTAGACCCGCCGCTGATACCAATGGCGGAACGGGGCGATCGCGTACGTGCCGTGCGCTGTCACGACCGCGGCGCACGCCTTCCCGGGCCGCCGTGCGCGACGCAGCCGCTCGCCGAGCGGCGCGTACGGCTCGACGAGCGCATGGACCACGTCACGATCGCCCATCGCCGGCAGGACCGCGCGCGCATCGCGCCGCACGCGCCACGGCTTGCGGTACCCGTTGGGCCACGAGGTGAGCACGGCGCGCGGCTCGAGGTCGCCAAGTGCGTCGACAGGCCGACCGGCCGTGCAGAACACCCGGCACTCGATGCCGAGCGCCCCAAGCCGCGGGAGCAGCTCGACGGCATAGGTGCCCGTGCCGGTGTCCGGCGTCACGTCGTCGCACAGGAAACAGACCTTCATGCCCCTGTCCAGTCACTCGCAACCTCAGTCACTATAGCACAGACCGTCCGGCCGGCCCCGCGCGCCGCATCCGCCCGGCGCCGTGCAAAACGGGGTTGCCCTGCGAGCGTGCCGTCTGTAGCGTCGCTGCAGCTTGTGCTTCGATCGCCGGCAGCTTGTGCGAGGAGACGATCGCGTATGAACGGCCCGTTGCGCGTGTGCTACTTCGGCGCCTACAACCCAGCCTACTCGCGGAACGCCGTGCTGCGAGCCGGCCTGCGGCACTGTGGCGTCGAGGTGACCGAGTGCCGGGTTTCGCCCAGGGTCCCGATCGCGCTGCGGCCGGCCGCACTGCTGGCGCGTTTCGCCGGCCTCGGGCGGACGCGGTTCGACGCGTTCGTCGTCGCCGAGTTGAACGCCGAGGTGGCCTGGCTTGCCCGGCTGCTCGGCGCGCTGCGCGGCACGCCCGTCGTGCTCGACATTTTCTTCTCCAAGTACGACTCGCTCGTCCACGACCGCGCCACCGAGCCGGGCTGGTCGCCGCGCGCCCTGGCCCTGCGGCTGATCGAGGCGGCCGCCGTCCGGACCGCGCACGTCGTGCTGGCCGACACGGCGGCCCACGCCGCCTACTACCGCCGCGTCTTCGCCGCCTCGCGCACGCGGTTCGAGGTCGTGCCCGTCGGCGCGGACGAGCGCCTCTTTCATCCCCCGGCGGCGCCGAAACCGTCGTCCGATCAGCTTGTCGTCGGCTTCTGGGGCACGTACATCCCGCTGCACGGGACCGAGACGATCGTCGAGGCCGCCGCCCTGCTTCGTGACGAGCCGATCCGCTTCGAGCTCATCGGCACCGGGCAGACGTTTGCCCGGACCGCCGCCCTGGTCCAGCGGCTCGGCGCGCGCGACGTCCGGCTGCTGCCGCCGGTGCCGTTGGCCGAGGTGGCCGGCTTCGCCCGCCGCTGCGATATCGCGCTCGGCATCTTCGGCACCACGCCGAAGGCCGCGCGCGTGGTGCCGCACAAGGTCTTTCAAGCGATGCTCACAGGCCTTCCCGTCATCACACGCGACTCACCCGCCGCGCGCGAGCTATTCCGCGACGGCGAGCATCTGGTCCTTGTCCCTCCGGCCGACCCCCGCGCGCTGGCCGAGGCGATCCGCCGCCTGCACCGGAGCGCACCCCGGCGTGCCCGGCTCGGCCAGGCCGCCCGCGATCTGGCACGGCGGCGGTTCACCGCCGGCCCGATCGGTGAGCGCTTGGCCCTCATCCTGAACGGCTTGGCCGGCAGGCACCGCTGACCTGCTGCGCGCTCAGGTTGCGGTGTGGGTTACCCAATATTGCCCTTGACAGCCGGGGCTGACGGGCCTATCAATTCCCGTTTCCGGCACGTCCGGACGGGCCGCCGGCCGATCAAGGGGTGAACACATGGGGACTTCCCAGAAGAAGGCCTCCTACAAGAAGACGGTCAACACGCCGCGCACCGACTTCCCGATGCGCGCCAACCTGCCCGAGCACGAGCCAGAGATCCTGGCGCGCTGGGACCAGATCGGCCTCTACGAGCGAATCCAGCGGCAGAACGCCGACGGCGAGTGGTACCTGCTCCACGATGGCCCGCCATACGCCAACAACCACATCCATATGGGCACCACGCGCAACAAGGTGCTCAAGGATTTCGTCGTCAAGTATAAGTCAATGCGCGGCTTCCGTAGCCCCTTTGTGCCCGGGTTCGACTGCCACGGTCTGCCGATCGAGCTCGCGCTCTTCAAGCAGATGGGCAAGACGAAGCACGACGTCGACCGCGTCGAGTTCCACCGCCGTGCGCGCGAGTTCGCGCTCAAATGGATCGGCGTGCAGACCGAGGAGTTCAAACGTCTCGGTGTGCTCGGCACCTGGGACAGGCCGTACGTCACAATGGACCCGGCCATCGAGGCGCGCGAGATCGAGTGCTTCGGCCAGCTTTTTCTGGATGGCTACATCTACCACGGCCTCAAGCCGACGCACTGGTGCACGTCGTGTGAGACGGCGCTCGCCGAGGCCGAGGTCGACTACGCCGAGAAGATCTCGCCGTCGATCTATGTGAAGTTCAAGGCCGGCCCCGAGCTCGCCACGCTCTTCGGCGTGCCTGAGGCTGAGGTCGTGATCTGGACCACGACGCCCTGGACGCTGCCGGCGAACCTGGCGCTCGCCGTCGGCGAAGGGCTTGACTACGCGGCCGTTCGGGTCAACGGGGAAACACTCATCATTGCCGAGGGCACGCTCCTGCGCGTGCAGGCCGAGCTCGGATGGGAGAAGCCCGAGATCGTCGGCCGCGCCAAGGGTGCGGCGATGGACGGCCTCACGGCGCGGCACCCGTTCTACGACCGCGACTCGCGCGTGATCCTCGGCACCGAGTTCGTCACGCTCGATGCCGGCTCAGGCATCATCCACACCGCGCCCGGCCACGGCCACGAGGATTTCCTCATGGGCCAGCGCAACGGGCTGGAGGTGCTCTCGCCCGTGGACGAGCAGGGCCGGTTCGTCGCCGACCTGCCGCTGTTCGGCGGCCAGGTCGTGTGGGACGCCAACGCGCCGATTGTCGAGCACCTTCAGGCGCAGGGCAGGCTGCTCGGCTCGCGCGAGTACGCGCACTCGTACCCACACTGCTGGCGATGCAAGAAGCCCGTGATCTTCCGCGCCACGCCGCAGTGGTTCCTCAACGTCGAGCACAACAGCCTGAGGACTCGCGCACTCGAGGCAATCCGGAAGACCGAGTGGTTACCGACCTCCAGCATCAAGCGGATCGGCTCGATGGTCGAGGCCCGGCCCGACTGGTGCTTGAGCCGCCAGCGGCTCTGGGGCGTGCCGGTGCCGATCTTTGTGGACGGCCGCACCGGCCGACACGTGCTGACGCGCCAGATCATCGACCACGTCGTGGCGCTCGTGCGCGAGCACGGCGTCATCGTGTGGAGCGAGCGCGAACCCAAAGACCTGCTGCCGCCGGATCCCGAGCTCCCGGACGGCTGCCGCGTCGAGGACCTCCGCAAGGAGGACGACATCCTCGACGTCTGGTTCGACTCGGGCGTGACCCACCAGACCGTCATGGCCCAGCGGCCCGAGCTCAAGTTCCCGTGCGACCTCTACCTCGAGTCCACCGACCAGCACCGCGGCTGGTTCCAGACCTCGCTGCTCACGAGCGTGGCGCTCACAGGCCGCGCCCCGTTCGCCACCGTGCTGACCTACGGGTGGGCGCTCGATGAGGCGGGCGAGAAGGAATCGAAGTCCAAGGGCAACGTCACCTCGCCCGTCGAGGTGATGAAGACACTTGGCGCCGACATCATCCGGCTCTGGGTCTCCAGTGTCGACTATGCCAACGACGTGGTGGTTGGCCCTTACGTCATCGAGCAGACGGCCGAATCATATAGGAAGATACGCAACACGCTGCGCTTCCTGCTGGGCAACCTGCACGACTTCGACCCGGCCGCGCACGCGGTTGCGCTGGACGATCTTTGTGAAATCGACCGCTGGGTGCTCGCCAAGCTCCAGGAGCTGCTCGAGGACGTGACGGCCGCCTACGATCGCTTCGAGTTCCACCGGGTGTTCCGGCGCGCCTACGCCTTCTGCGTCGTCGAGCTGAGCGCGTTCTACCTCGACGTGCTCAAGGACCGGCTCTACGTCTCGGCGCCCGACTCGCGCGAGCGGCGCTCGGCGCAGACGGCGCTGCGGCACGTGGCCGAGACGCTCATCACGATGCTCGCGCCCGTGCTCGCGTTCACGGCCGAGGAGGTCTGGCGCGTGCTCAAGCCGGACGCCGACCCCGCCCGCCCTGGGGCGGGCGAACCCGCCACTGTTGGGGCGGGCGAACCCGCTGGCCTTGAGGCGGGCAGCGTCCACCTCGAGCCGTGGCCCGAGGGGAACCCGGCGTGGCGGGACACCGTTCTTGAGGCGAAGTGGGACCGCTTCGACGCGCTGCGGCCGGCCGTGATGAAGCGGCTCGAGGAGCTGCGCGCCGAGAAGGTCATCGGCGATTCGCTCGAGGCCGAGGTTGAGCTCATCACCACCGACGACGAGCTCGCCCGTTTCCTCGAGGGGTTCGAGGACCTGGCGTCCTTGTGTATCGTTTCGAAACTGACCGTGACCCGGATCGAGCCCGATGCCGCCGCCTCGCTCGGCGAACCGGCGGAGGAGGGGCTCTGGGTGCGGGTCACGAGGACGAGCGGCGTCAAGTGTCGCCGCTGCTGGAAATACGTTGATGCCCTCAGCGGCTCGGAACGGCATCCCGAGGTGTGCCCACGCTGCCTCGAGGTGCTCGACGAGCTCGGGCTCTAGGTGGCATCGTCAACCGGTTGTTCCAGAAAAACGGCACAGGCGACGCCGTTATTTCCCGGCGGCGTCGCCCGGAGGCGAACCGGCAATGGACAAGAGAACGCGTGAGAAGTACCGCAAGATCCTGCTCGAGCAGAAAGAAAAGCTCCTGAACCAGATCAACAGCCTGGCGCAGGAGACGTTCAGCAGCTCGCAACGCGACGCCTCCGGCGATCTCTCGGGCTACTCGATGCACATGGCCGATGTGGGCACCGACAGCTTCGAGCGCGAGCTCGCCCTCGGCCTGGTCTCCAACGAGCAGCAAGTGCTCTACCGGATGAATGAAGCGCTCAAACGCATCGACGAAGGCACCTACGGCAAGTGCGAGGTCTGCGGCCAGCTCATCAAGGAGAGCCGGCTCAAGGCGCTGCCGTTTGCCACGATGTGCATCAGTTGTAAAGAAAAGGAAGAGGGTCGCGGCGGGCGGTAGCCGCCTGTTCCTGTGGAACAGCACCGAGCGCCCACCGAGCCCCTGATGGGACCTGTGCCTGACGCTGCCGAGAACAAGGCTACCGGCTACCGGAGTGGGTTGAGTGCCCACCTGAGCCGCATCCTGCTCCTGGCGGTCGTCACGGTCGCCGTGGTCGGCCTCGACCAGGTCACCAAGCTGGCGGCCTTCGAACTCGACGGCCACCGCTCGCTGCTGGGCGGCCTGATCGTGCTCAACCGGAACGAGAACGCGGGCGCCGCCTTCGGCATCCTGCGCAACGTGCCGGGCAGCGCCGTCATTTTGACCGCCACGACGCTCGCGACCATTGTGCTGCTCGCCGTCCTGTTTCGCAAACTGATCCGGACGCACCTGGTGACCGGCTGCATCGCCGTCGGCCTCATCTACGGCGGCGCGATCGGCAACCTGGTCGACCGGGTCGCCCTCGGCAAGGTGCGCGACTTCATCGAGCTGCACCTGGGCTTTGTGAGGTGGCCGGCGTTCAATGTCGCCGACGTCTCGATCGTCATCGGCATCGTCCTGCTGCTCGCCGGCCTGCTTGGCATCTCCAGGCGTCGCCATGCCCCCGCCACGGCTGGATCGGCGTCGGCGTCGGCGGAGGCCGCATCCAACGCCGGTGGGGAGGCGTGAGGTTATGCACCGCATCCTGTTCCGCATCCCGATGCCGTTCGGCCTCAAGCCGCTCGAGATCGCCGCTTGGGGCACCATGGTCGCCCTCGGCGCGCTGGTCGGCATCTATGTCGCCTCCGTGCGCGCCCGCCGCAACGGGGTCAAGCCGGACCTGATTCTCGACCTGGGTCCCGTCGTCATCATCAGCGGCCTTCTCGGCGCCCGCTTCTTCTTCTTCCTGTTCGACGACTGGGCGTCCTTCACCAGCAGCGGGGTGGGGCACGCGCTCCGGGAGTTCATCAACTTCCCGAGCGGCGGCCTGAGCTTCTACGGCGCGCTCGCGTTCGGCATTCCGGCCGGCCTCGTGTTCCTGCACATCCGGGTCAAGAAAATGCCGGGCGTACGGCTCTGGAAGGTGGCCGATATTTCGATGCCGTCGATCGCGCTCGGCATCGCGTTCGCCCGGATCGGGTGTCACCTCAACGGCTGCTGCTTCGGCAAGCCCAGCCCGGCCTGGTTCCCGCTCGGCCAGGCGTTCCCGGACGGTTCAATCCCGGCCCAGCACTATGCCGCGCAGTTCGGGTCCGAATGGCCCGTGCTCCTGTACCCGACCCAGCTTATCTCGTCGCTGAACGCCTTCATCCTGTTCATCGTGCTGAGCCTGCTGTTCAAAAAGCGCCGCTTCGACGGCCAGCTCTTCTGCCTCTTCGGCATCTGGTACGGCCTGAGCCGCGCCGCGATCGAGTTCCTCCGGGGCGACAACGCGCTCACGGTCCGTGGCGTCATGACCACCTGGCAGCTCGCCGGCCTGGTGCTCGCCGTCGGCTGCGCCGCCCTCTGGATCGTCCTCCAGCGCCGCCGGCAGCCTGTCCTGAAGTCGGCCTGATCCCCGCCTTCCGGCGCATAACGCCCGCTCCTGCAGTTACTTCCGCCTGCTCCCGGCACACGCGCTGGCTGGGCATCCTGTTGGACTGCCGCCTGTAGCTGGGCTTCGCATTCGGCCGCTGGCCCTTTTTCGTTTTTTCCCTTGACTGTTCACATATCATGGTCGATATGATACGTGATGATACAGACGCACAGCGGAAGGGAGAGAGACAATGGCCGGCAGAACCACTCGGAAGAGCACGAAGAGAACGCGGAAGCGGCCGGCGAAGAAGGCGCAGGACAAGACAACCCGCGCGGCCCAAGCGGCGGGCGCCGAGTCGCCGCCGGAGCGGCTGCTGACGATGAACGAGGCGATCGAGCGCCTGGGCACCACGCGCCCGACGTTCTACCGCTGGCTGCGAACTGGCAAGATCAAGGGCCTCAAGGTCGGCCGCCAGTGGCGGTTCGAGCCGGCCGAGATCGACCGGTTCCTCAAAGGCGAGGAGCCGCGCATCGAGCTGCGCACCGACATCGGACCGTTGGTGCGCGAGCTCACCAAGCGCGCCGACCGGCTCGCCGCCAAGGCCGTCACGCTGCCTAACGAGACCGACGTCCAGCAGGCCGTGGCGCAGAGTGTCCGGCTGGGCTTTGCGGCGCGCGCCAGCGACATCCATGTCCATCCGCACCTCGGCGAGGACGGAGCCGCGCGCACGGCCATCATACGGTATCGCATTGACGGCGTGCTCCAGCCCGGTCTCGAGTTCGACATCCGCCTTCTGCCGGCCGTCGTCGAGCAGTGGAAGCGCCTCGTTGCATGCGATCCCCACGAGAGTCGCCGTCCCCAGCTCGGACGCATGAAGTTCGACCGCGGCGGCCAGCCGGCGGACGTTTTCGCCAGTTTCGTGCCGTCCGTGCGCGGCGAGAGCCTCACGGCGCGCTTGATCGCCGTGGCCGGTGCGATCATCGGTCTCGACCGGATCGACTACACGCCCGCCGACCGGACGAAGCTGCTGCGCGCCCTGCACGGTCCACGTGGGCTCGTTTTGGTGACCGGCCCGGCCGACTGCGGCAAGACGACCAATCTCTACTCGTTCCTGAACCACGTCGCCGGACCCGCGCTCAAGACTATGACAGTCGAAGATCCCGTCGAGATCGTCTTCCCCTGGATCGTGCAGGTGCAGGTCAACGCCCCCGAAGGCGTGACGTACTCGCGCGCCGTGCGCGCCATCCTGCGCTCGGACCCCGACGTGATCATGATCGGCGAGCTGCGCGACACCGAGACGGCCAACCTCGCCCTGCAGGCTGCCGCCACCGGCCACCTGGTGCTGACCACGCTCCACGCCGACGACGCGGTCAAGGCCCTCATCCGCATGGTCGAGATGGGATGCCCGCCCTTCGTGGTCGGCGACGCCACCCGGTTAGTCACGTCGCAGCGCCTGGTCCGCCTCCTTTGCTCCGACTGCAGCGAGGAAGCCGATCCCGGCTCGGAGCATCTCGCCAGGGCCGTCGAGCTGTGCCGCGTCGGCGGCGTTGACTGGGACTCCCTGCCGAAGCGATTCCGTAGGCCGGTCGGCTGCGACAAGTGCAACCAGACCGGCTACCGAGACCGCAACATCATCGCCGAGCTGCTCGAAGTCACGCCTGAAATCGGTGCCGCCCTCCGCCGCAACGCCTCGGTCGACGAGATGCGCGCCATCGCCGTCGGCCAGGGCATGATGACGATGGCCGCCGACGGCATCCGCAAGGCGTCCGAAGGCAAGACATCGCTCGCCGAGGTTTTCCGGGTCCTGCCGCCTGAGGTCGGCTAGACCGGCACGCAGCCTCCGACGCGGCACCCGCGCGCCTGCGTGAAGTTCACGCATAATGGGTGCCCTGGCGCGGCTTTCACGCCGGGGGCGAAACTCCATCACGTTGCCACAGGCTGACTTACGAATGCGCGTGCCTCCTGGCACAGATGTTGTGTAACCGCATGGTGGCAACCTGGAGTAAGGATTGGAATCTGTGTCCAATGGCCACAAAAGCGTTGCAGGCGAAGTTGAGCCAGGCTTGGTCAGCGAAGCCGACCGGCTCGCGGCCGAGGCTCGCCTACGCGGGGAGCTCGCCGGGCTCAACCTCACGGAGCGGCAACAGTTTTTGGCTGCGCGCTTTGTTTGCCGGCCAGATCCATCCGTACCGCCGGATCGCCAGGAATACCTGACGATTCGCCGCAACATCATCGGCGATCGTCGGACACGGCTGGTGAACCGGTGCCGATTCGACTCTTCGCTGACCGTCAGCGAGGACCACGTTGTCGGCTACTGCTGCAACCCAGGTTTTGCGCAGTGCCCGTTCTGGCGGTCGCGCGATGACATCGCCGCTTAGGAAAGCGGTGGACCGCCTAAGAAGGCGGTGGCCGCCTAGGAAGGCGGCAGGCTGTTTGAAAACATGGTGGGCCGGTTAGGAAGGTCGTGGGCTGCCTGAACAGGCGGCGCGCCGGGGGCGGCGTCCGGAAGTTGAACGCTGTCATTCGTACCCTGTAAGTAGGGCGACGTCCCTCGGGAGACGCCAGACTTGAAAGGAAGCCCACAATAGGCCGCACCAAAGCGGCCGTTCATGACCCCTTACAAGGCCCACTCTGACACACGCGATACCCCCCCAGGGCCCGCGCCGCTCCCCCCAGTGGCGCGGGCCCTCCCCCTTTTCTGGACCGACCCACGATGTGCTACGCGGGCGCGCCCTGCTGCAGGGCGGTGAGGTCGAAGCCGAGCTGGGCGGCGATCTCGGCGATGAGGGAGCGGGTCTCGGCGGCCTCGTCGGGGCCGGTCTCGGACGTCGGGTAGTCGGCGCCGCCCTTGAGCAGCTTGAAGAACTCGTTCTGGGCACGGTAGAGGCGGGCGCCGAGATCGAGGTCGCGGCCGACGAGGAGCGCCTCGTGCAGCGCGCGGGCGTTGTCGAGGCTGAGGTCGCCGCACAGTGCCCAGACGCGGTCGAGGACGATCTCCTCGAAAACCATCGCCGCCTTGTCGAGCTGCGGCGTGAACTCGAGCGCGCGGGCGTGTGCGAGCGCGTCCATCATGTCGCGCACGCGGTCGCGCGTCAGGCTCTCGCGGTGCTCCTTGAGCCGGTCGGCGAGCGCCTCGCCGAGGGCGTATTCGCTCGAGACGCGCAGCACGGGCGGCACCTTCCAGCCCACGTCGTGGTAGCGCTTCAACAGCCCCATGTTGTCGCGGAACAGATCGAGGAACTGCCAGGTCGCCTGGCCGAGGCGGTCCTGAAGCAGGCTGGTCACCAGCCGCTCGCGCTCGTCGTAGAGCAGGTCCGATAGCGTGAACGCCTCGCCGGCGAAGTACGGCCGCGCGAGCGCCTCGATGCCGGTCTTGAGGTAGTCGGGCGCGCGTTTGCCGACGGCGGCGACCGCCGCCTCGTACTGGCGCTGCGCGGCGTCGAGGGTGACGTAGCAGCGGACGCGATCGTCGCCCAGGTGGGCGAGCAGGTACATGGCCTCGCGCTGCTCGGCGGTGACGCCGCTCGTGAGGCTGAGCCGGGCCATGACGAAGAGCGCGCCGTCGGCGTTGAAGCGCTGCTCGTCGTGCCGCTCGACGCGGTAGTGGTAGATGCGGTCGGGCTCGGCGAGCTCGTCGCCCAGGCCGAGCGTGATGGCGTAGTGCGCCACGAGCCGGTCCCACGGGAGCGCCGCCGGCTTCACCAGTTGTTCGTAGACGTCGCAGCCCGTGGGGTACGCGGTCGTATTGCCGGGCGCCTCGGCCAGTTTCTCGACGAGCGCGGTCTCGAGGTCCCGGCCGGTGAGCTCGCGCACAAGCTCGGCCGCGCGCCGCGCGTACTGCATGCACTGGACCGACTCGGGCCGCGAGATCTCGTCGAAGAACCAGCCGCAGCTCGTGTACATGAGCATGGCGTGGCGCTGGCTTTCGAGCCACTTGAGCGCCGCGGTCCGGGCGTCGTCGGTGTTGTCAACGGCGAGATGCTTGGCCATAAAGCGCTCGATGCTCTCGTCGGACCGGTCGAGGATGACGTCGATGTAGGCGTCGCGCGCGGCCCAGGGGTCTTTGAGGAGCCGGCCGCCGTGTTGCTCGAACAGCTCGGCCGCGGCGTCGCGGAGCTGGTCGAACGCCTCGCGCATCGGGGCGCGCCACTTCTGGTGGCCGCCGGTCTCGCCGGTCCAGCAGCCGCAGTCGGTCTGCCAGCGGTCGACGCCGTGCGCGCAGCTCCACGAGGTGCCCTGGCCGTCGCGTCCGGGCTTGATCTCGACCTGGTAGCGCGGCGGGAACTTGGCGAGGAACGCGGCGTAGTTGGTCAGCGTGATGCCGCGTTTGGGCAGCTCGTACTTGGTCAGGTAGGCGAGCGCCATGTCGCTGAAGCGCCGGTGATGGCCGTACGTCTCGCCGTCGGTGGCGACGTTGACGAGCCGGGCCATGGCGTGCATGGGCGCGCCGAACGCCAACTCGACGCGGTCGGCGAGCTCCTCGGCCCTCGACAGCGCGTCGTCGAACGCGATGCTGTGCGCCAGGCCGCCGTCGTAGAAGAACGCGGCGAGCTCGCCCTCGATCGGCCTCTCGTCGCCGCCCGGCGCTCCGTCGCCGACGGGCGCGTTGTCGCCGGCCTCGCCCTCGATCACGACGCGGTACGGCTGGCGGGGGTCGATCGCGCCGTCGGCCACATCGTGCCAGTCGTCTGCGCCGATCGGCCGGTAGCGCCACGCCTGACCCGGCGCGAGGACGATGAACTTGATGCCGGCAGCCGCCAGCGCGCGCAGCGTGGCAGCGTTCACGGCCGTTTCGGGCAGCCACATCCCCTCGGGCTCGCGGCCGAAGCGGGAGCGGAAGTCGGCGATCCCCCAGGCGATCTGCGTGCGGCGGTCGCGCTCGTTCGCCAGCGGCAGGATCATGTGGTTATAGGCCTGGGCCATCGCGTTGCCGTGGCCGTCGTTCGCCTCGGCGCTGGCGGCGTCGGCCGCCACGATCGCCGCGTACACGTCGGGGAACTCCCCCTCGAGCCAGGCGAGCAGCGTTGGGCCGATGTTGAAGTTGATTGTGCGGTAGTTGTTGACGAGGTCGATGATCTGGCCCGCGTCGTTGACGACGCGCGAGACCATGTTCGGCAGGTAGCACTCCCAGGTCACGACCTGGTTCCAGTCGTGGTGTGGCGCGGCGCCGGGTTGGCGCTCGATCGCCTCGATCCACGGGTTCTCGCGCGGCGGCTGGTAGAAGTGGCCGTGGATAACGGCGTATCGCTTATCCGGGCTCCGCTTCGTGCTCGTTGTCGGCGTGTCGCCCATCGCGTCCGCCGCTCCTGCCGTTGTCTGTTCCTCGTGCGCTTTACGGGAAGAGGTCCCTACGTGAAGAGGTCCCTACGTGAAGAGGTCCCTACGGGAAGAGGCCCCGCAGCGTCTTGGCCTCGGCCACCTTGCGCACGCCGAGCGAGAGGGCGGCCAGTCGCATCGGCACCTTCTCGCGCGTATGGACCTCGTGCACTCGGTGGAAGGCCTGGCCGATGATCTCCCGCAGCCGCGAGTTCACCTCGTCCTCGCTCCAGAAGTAGTTCTGCAGATCCTGGACCCACTCGAAGTACGAGACGATCACGCCGCCGGCGTTGCACAGGATGTCGGGGATGACGAAGGTGTCGGTCTCGCCGAGCACCACATCAGCCTCGGGTGTCGTCGGCCCGTTCGCCCCCTCGGCCAGGATGCGGCACCGGAGCTGCCCGGCGTTCTCGCCGGTGATCTGTCGCTCGATGGCGGCCGGCACGAGCAGGTCGCACTCGAGGGTGAGCAGATCGGCGTTCGTGATCGGCTCGGCGGCGTCGAAGCCCTTGAGCGTGCCGGTCTCGGCGACGTGGCGGCGCACCGCCTGGATGTCGAGCCCGTCGGGGTCAACGATGCCGCTGGCGATGTCGCTCACGGCGATCACCTTCGCGCCCGTTGCGTGGAACAGCGCCGCGCACACGCTGCCGACGTTGCCGAAGCCCTGGATGGCCACGCGCAGTCCTTCGAGCCGCATGTCAAGCAGTTTAAGCGTCTCCTGCACGCAGTAGAACACGCCGCGGCCCGTGGCCTCTTTTCGCCCGAGCGAGCCGCCGATCGTGACCGGCTTGCCCGTGACGATGCCCGGCACCGCGTGCCCGGCCTGCATGCTGTAGGTATCCATAATCCAGGCCATCGTCTGTTCGTTAGTGCCCAGGTCGGGCGCCATGATGTCCACCTCGGGGCCGATCAGCGGCAGGATCTCCTGGGTGAAGCGGCGCGTCATGCCCTCAACCTCGAGCTGGCTCATTGCCGACGGGTTGCAGCGCACGCCGCCCTTGGCGCCGCCGTACGGCAAGCCGACGAGCGCGCACTTCCACGACATCCACATCGCGAGCGCCGCGACCTCGCCGAGGTCCACATTCGGGCTATAGCGCAGCCCGCCCTTGCACGGGCCGAGCGAGAGGTTGTGCTGCACGCGGAAGCCGGGAAACATCTCGACGCGCCCGTCGTCGAGACGCGTCGGCACGCTGACGATCATCGCCCGCTTCGGCACGCGGACGCGTTCGCGCGCCTCCTGGGTCAGCTCGAGGTAGTCGGCCGCCATCTCGAACTGCTTGACGGCCATCATGTAGGTCGCACCGTGGTAGGTTTGCATCGAGGCACTCCGTCAGGTCAGCACGTGTTCGGCTCCGCTCGTCTCACGTTCGGCCTTCCGCGGTCCCGCGGCGGCGTCCGGGCAGGAGCACGAGGAGGTTGTTCATCGTCAGGTAGTGGACGTCGACGTCGTCGAGGTGGCAGGCGATCTGCACCCGCTCGCCGCGCTCGTCGT
>CAZCQN010000020.1:0-9698 GCA_964500825.1 uncultured Verrucomicrobiota bacterium
GCCACGACGCGGCGCCACGCCGGCTGCGCGTTCTCGACGGCGTCCTTGAAGAACGCGTCGAGCAACAGGTTGACGAGCTCTGGGTTGTGGTCGAACGCGGCCTTGATCTTGCCCAGGAAGGCCGACCGGATGATGCACCCGCCGCGCCACATGAGCGCGATCCCGCCGTAGTTGAGGTGCCAGCCGTGCTCGACGGCCGCGGCGCGCATGAGCTGGTAGCCCTGCGCGTAGCTGACGATCTTCGACGCGTAGAGCGCCTGGCGCAAATCGTCGACGAACGCTTTCCTGTCGCCGTCGAACACGGTCTCTGGACCGCTCAGGAGCTTCGATGCGGCGACGCGCTCCTCCTTGAGCGCCGAGAGGCAGCGCGCGAAGACCGCCTCGCCGATGAGCGTGAGCGGCTGGCCCACGTCGAGCGCCTCGATCGCCGTCCACTTGCCCGTGCCTTTCTGGCCGGCCGCGTCGAGGATGAGGTTGATGACCGCGTTGCCGTCCTCGTCTTTATAGGCGAGGATGTCGCGCGTGATCTCGATGAGGTACGAGTCGAGCTCGCCCTTGTTCCACTCGGCGAAGACGGCGTGCATCTCGTCGTTCGACATGCCGAGGCCTTCGCGCATCAGGTGGTAGGTCTCGCAGATCATCTGCATGTCGCCGTACTCGATGCCGTTGTGGACCATCTTGACGAAGTGGCCGGCGCCGTTCTCGCCGACCCAGTCGCAGCACGCCTCGCCGTCGTCGGTCTTGGCGGCGATCGCCTGGAAGATGGGCTTCACATGCTCCCACGCCGGCGGCGAGCCGCCAGGCATGATCGACGGGCCGGTCAAAGCCCCTTCCTCGCCGCCCGAGACGCCCGTGCCGATGTAGAGCTTGCCTTTGCCCTCGACGTGCTCGGTGCGGCGGATCGTGTCCGTGAAGCGCGAGTTGCCGCCGTCGATGATGATGTCGCCGTCGTCGAGGTGGGGCAGGAGCTGGTCGATAAACGCGTCGACCGCCGCGCCGGCCTTCACCATAAGCATCACCTTGCGCGGCTTCTTCAGCACGCCGACGAGCTCCTCGATCGAGTGCGTGCCGATGATGTTCTTGCCCTTCGCGCGCCCCTCGATGAACCGGTCGACCTTCGACACGGTCCGGTTGAAGCACGCGACCGTGAACCCCTTGCTCTCCATGTTCAGGATCAGGTTCTCGCCCATCACGGCGAGGCCGATCAGCCCGATATCAGCCTTCGTCATCTCTCCCTCGCTTCTGGTTTTCTTCACCCCGTGTCCCCCGTGCCCCCGTGGTTCAGGAAGAAGAAAACCACGGGGGCACGGGGGACACGGGGAGCTCTACCTATATCGCTGTGGTATGTATGCCTTGAGTTTCTTGTCGGCGAAGAGCGGCTCGAGACGCGCAAAACGCTGAAGGCCGTCGACGAGCGGGATTGCGGGCCACTCGGTGCCGATGAGCGGCTTGGCGTACGCGACGAACTCGTCGGTGACGTCGACGCGGCTCGCGGCGATCCAGTGCGCGGGGAACGTGCGCTCGGAGTTGGCGACGACGTCGAGCGGCACCTTGTCGTAGCGGACCGTGTACGCTGGCCCGGGTTCGCGCAGGATCGTGCCCATGTAGCCGGTGCCGTCGTCGGTGGCGATCTGCACGCATTTCCGGCCAACCTCGTACGCCTCGTCGATGTCGACGGTCGAGGCGTAGATGATCGCGTCACGCTGGTCGGTGCCCGGGATCTGGAACCGCGCCGCGCCCGGCACGGGCAGTTTTTTCGTGTTGATGTAGTTCGTCACGATCTGCGCGACCGATTGCTCCGACGAGCCGAACGAGGTGTGGCCGAAGCTGTCCCTGGCTTCGCCGAGCTCGCCGACGTCGAACCCCTCGCTCACGACGAGGATGCAGCGGCCGTGCTGCGTGAGGCACGCGACGACGTTGTCGCCGAGCTGCTCGAGCGTGAGCTTCGATTCGGCCATGTAGATCTGGAGCGGCATCTCGCGCTCGGGATCGGCGAGCCGCGCGGCCGCCGGGATGAAACCGATCTTGCGTCCCATCGCCTGGATGACGATCACGGGGTCGGCCGGACACGAGCCGCGGTTCTCTTCGTTGATGTTGCGAATGTACTGCGCGAAATACCGCGCCGTCGAGCCGTAGCCGGGCGTGTGGTCGATGAGCTTGAACTCGGCGTCGCCGACGTCGTTGTCGATCGTCTTCGGGCCGCCGACGGCGACGAGGTCGACCCCCCGGCGAGAGGCGAGGGCGCTCATCTTGTTCGCCGTGTCCATCGAGTCGTTGCCGCCGATGTAGAAGAAGAACCCGACGTCGTGCGCTCTGAACACGTCGATGACGCGCTCGAAGTCCTCGCGGTTCTTCTCCCGCAGCTTGTAGCGGCACGTGCCGATCGAGCCGGCGGCAGGCGTCACACTCAGCAGACGGATCTCTTCCTCGTCCTGCGCGCTCAGGTCGAGCAGCTCCTCGCGCAGAATGCCTTCGATCCCGTGCCAGCCGCCGTAGATCGTCCCGAACGCGTCGGGATACGCGCGGCACGCGTTGATGATGCCGCGCAGCGTGCTATTGATCACCGGCGACGGCCCGCCCGACTGCGCAACAACGACGTTCTTTGGCATCCCTTTCCTCTTCTTACCCCGTGTCCCCCGTGCCTCCCCGTGGTTTGATTCTTCTCTTTGAACCACGGGGAGGCACGGGGGACACGGGGTGTCATTCAAAGCCGGATCTGAGTGCCCACAGGCCGAGCCCGGGGTTGGATATGTAAAACACTCGTTCGCCTGTCGGCAAGGTGTTCGTGCCGTCGGCGAGCTTCGCGGGGTCGTACGTGCCCATCATCTCGTCAAGGTCGGCGTAGCGGAAGCCGACGCCTTCGATCTCGTTGCGCGTGAGCTGGCCGGGGCAGTACGTGATCGTGAAGCGGCCCTCGGACGAGCCGTGGATCAGGTGCGCGGCCGCCGAGAGGTTGGCGGCGAGGTCGGCGCGTTGCTCCACCGCGCGCAGCGTGGCCGGCGTGCCGCGATAGCCGTAGGCGCGGATGAGGCGATCGACCTCGGCGTCCTCGCCGAAGCGCCTCACGCCCGGCGCGAGGATCACGAGCTCGCCGCCGTCGGCCATCGCCATGCGGGTGCGGTAGATGGCCTTGTTGCCCAGCCACGTCGACTTGAACTCCGTCGGGTCGAGGTAAACGACGGCCTTCTCGATCGGCTCGTCGAGCAGGTTGACGTTGACTTGGCGGCACAGCTCGGCGCCCTGCAGGAAGCATGCCTCGTCGTCGCCCGCGTAGAGGCCGCGGGTCACCAGCTTGCCCGCCGTGTCGCGCGCGCGCACGGTCAGGACATACGACAGCGGCAGCTCGCCGGCGAAGTGCGCCGTCATGTAGTCGAGCACTTTGCGCACGGGCGTGTCGGCGCGGCCCATCATGCGCTCCATGCCGTAGACGGCGCCGAGGAAGTGCGTCTTGTTGATCGCGTCCGCGCCGCCGGCGCCGATGAAGACGTTCTTGTTGTAGTTGGCGATGCCGCTCACCTCGTGCGGCACGAGCTGCCCGACCGAGATGATCCGATCCCACTCGCCCTCGACGATGAGCTTGTTCACCTCGCAGGCGATCGAGTAGTCGAGCTTCCCCTCGGAGATCTCGTGGATGAATTCGCCGGGCACCTCGCCCAAGCGGACGAGGTCGCCTCGCCAGTCGTGTGGATGAAACAGCTCGAGCGGTATGCCCGGGAACATGGCGCCGAGCTCGTCGGTTGTCATGGGCTCGTGCGTACCGAGCGTCGGCAGGATCTCGACGTGCGCGCTCGCCTTGAGCTGCTCGTAGAGCATCACCGTGATCTCGCCCGCCCACGAGTGGAGGCGCGTGAGGTCGGGCGGCAGAATGAGGACGCGGCGGAGCGGGCCGAGCTCGTCGAGCGTCCGCCCAAGAAGCTCGGCGGCTCGCGTTTCGCTCACGACGGTTGTCGGAGAGCCTTCAGCGAAATATTGCATGACTACTCCGTGAGGTTCGTTGGTCTTGGTTCTCTATTCGACGACAAACCCGAGCCCGTGTGCCTTGGCGCGGAGCGAATCCGACGCGCCGTCGAGCCGCACGCGCATGTGGCCGAACTCGCGCCGTCGAGGGTACTCCTTGCGCAGGCGATCGAAGGCCCGGCCGCGCTCGTCGTCGGCGAGATGGGCCGTCGCCCGCAGCGCTTCGTCGTTGCGCTCGATCGAGTAGACGCGCGCGACGAGCTCGTGGAGCACGGGCTCGTCGTCGCGGCCCGTCGCGTCCAGGTGGACTTCCGGCATCTCGGGTTCGGGCATCGCGTCCTCTGCGCTCCATTGCGGCTCGACGCCGAAAAACCGGCACGCGGCGTTGTAGACCATCGTCGTGCCGTTAACCTTGCCGTCGTACGAGTATCCTGCAATGTGCGGCGTGCCGACGTCCACCTTCTTCAACAGCTCCCCGTCTATGGCCGGTTCCCCTTCCCAGACGTCGAGGACCACGGCGCCGAGCCGGCCGCCGTCGATCGCCTTGTGCAGGGAGGCCGAATCGACCACCTCGCCCCGGCCGGCGTTGCAGAACCACGCGCCCCCCTTCATGTGCCCGAAGGAGTCTGCGCCGGCCAAATGGTACGTCGGGTCCGGCCCGTCGTACGTGAGCGGCGTGTGGCACGTGACAATGTCGCACTCAAGAACCTCGTCGAGCGGCCGGTACTTCGCATCGCCCGTCGCGCGCGCAAGCGGCGGGTCGTTGAGCACCGGCACCATGCCGAGCGCGCGCGCCTTCCGCTCGGCGGCCGACCCCGTGTGACCCGCGCCGACGATGCCGACCGCGCGGCCCTCGATCCGAGCGCCGTTGCGCACGGCGAGCGCCAGCCACGCGGCGGCCATGTATTCGCCGACCGAGTTCGCGTTGCATCCCGGTGCGGCGGCGAAGCCGACCCCGCGCCGCTCGATGTACTCGGCGTCCACGTGATCGGTGCCGGCCGTCGCGCTCCCGACGAAGCGCACGTGCGACCCGTCGAGAAGCGACGCATTGACCGGCGTGACCGACCGCACGAACAGCACGTCCGCGCCGGCCACGTGCTCGGCCGACAGCGCCCGGCCGGCGACGAGCGTCACCTCGCCGAGCGTGCCGAACGCCTCGCGTGCGAACGGGATATTCTCGTCGGCGATGATCTTCATGGTTGTGGCCTCGAAGCAGGGGGAGCAGTCACCTCTTCTTCTGCTTTTTTGGCGGCTTCAGCCGCCAAGCCCTCCGGAGCGTTAGCGAAGGAGGGTTGCCACCGGCTTCAGCCGGTGGTGGCGAGGTGCCTCCTTCTTTCCTGCCCCTTCCCCCTTGCCCTGCCCGTCCCGGGCAGGGCAAGGGGGAAGGGGTGGTCCTGTCGTGCTCGGGGGCGGACCACCGGCTGAAGCCGGTGGCAAATGGCTCTCCCGCGCAGGAGCGCAGGTGAGCCGCATGCCGGCTGAAGCCGGCAGTGCCCCGAGCTTGGCAGGTTGCCTTCTCGAAGATCCCTCTTTGCTTTGCATCGTTCCCGAGGTGAGGCGAAGCCTCATGAGCAACTGCTCCGGGTCACTCGTCCGTCGGCCTCCGGCGTTCCCGTCTTGTCCGGCCGGTGCCTATCGGGCCCGGTCCCACGGCGGCGTCTCGGGCAGCCCGGCCAGGAACTCGTCGACGAGCGCGCTCTCGTACTCGCCCTTGTATGTGCCGGCGAAGAACCGGTCGAGCGCCTCGTCGTGCAGGCGTTTCCACGACGCCGCTTCGCGGCCCGGGTTGACCGGGTAGAAGAACGCGTTGTTCGCGCGCGCGGCCTTCATGTCGCCCGGCGCGTCGCCGATCATCAGGATCTTGTCGGCCGGGTACTTGCCGTTGGCGGCCAGCCGTAGGTGGTCGGCCTTCTTGCCCATCTCCTGCCCGGCGATCGCGGCGACGTAGGTGGCCAGCTCGTGCTCGTGCCATTCGCGCACGAGCGCCTCGCCCGGCGTGGCCGACACGACGATCATGTCCGCGTGCGCCACGGCCTTCTCGAGGCACTCGCGCACGTACGGGAACGGCGGCACGTCGTGCACGATGTCGGCCACCGACGCGTTGACCGCCCGGCTCCAGGCGAGCACGTGCTCGAGCTCGGCCTTCACGTCGCCGCCGGCGGCCTCGATCGCCGTCTCGAGCGCTGGGTTGCCGGGTCGCGGCTCGTGGGCGATCCAGTTGCGCATCGCGGGCATGCGTGGGATCGTCACCTTGCGGTCCTTGACTTCCTTTCGCTGCTCGAGCAGGTCGAGGACCATCTCGATCGCCGGGAACCGGTTGATGCCGCGCCACTTCGAGTAGAGGTTGACGAACTCGGCCGCCTCGCGCGCGTACCGCGAGACGGCTTGCAGGCCGAAGTGCTTGATGATGTTCGGGATGAAGCACTCCTTGTGCTTGATCTCCATCGTGTCGAACGCGCACCCGTCCGAGTCGATGCCGATGAAAAACGGCTTCGTCGGCTTGAGGTCGATCAACGGCTGAGCTGGATTTGATGTCATCGTGCTGTTCGTTTCGTGCGGCGTGCTTGGTGTGGTTCCAACGGCTCACCGAGGCTGCGGGTTCGCAGCGCGAGCCGCGTTGGCAAGCTCATGATACTCCTGTAACGACCGCGGAGCCACCCGTCCGGCGCGGATCGCTTCGATGCCCTCGACGCTCGCGAGCGCGGCGGCCAGGGTCG
Organism: uncultured Verrucomicrobiota bacterium; assembly: GCA_964500825.1. Taxonomy (GTDB): domain Bacteria; phylum Auribacterota; class JABMQX01; order JAFGEW01; family JAFGEW01; genus CAYUZG01. Next base: position 6,675 of record CAZCQN010000020.1, read on the forward strand.
TCACGTAGGGCACCTTGTGCTGGATGGCCCGGATGCGGATGTAGCTGTCATCGTACTTGCTCTCGCGCCCGGCCGGCGTGTTGACGATCAGCCCGATCTCGCCGTTCGTGATCGCGTCAGCGATGTTGGGGCGCCCCTCGTGCAGCTTCTTGATGTGGAGGCTCGGGATCCCGTGCTCGTCGAGGAAACGGTGCGTTCCCTCGGTCGCCAGGATCTGGAAGCCGAGCGCGTGGAGGCGCGTCGCGATCGGCGCGAGCTCCGCCTTGTCCTTGTTCGCGACGGTCAGCAGCGCGGTGCCCTCGACGGGCAACGCGGCTCCGGCCGCCTCCTGCGCCTTGAAGTAGGCAAGGCCGAACGTGTCGGCGATGCCCATCACCTCGCCGGTGGCGCGCATCTCGGGGCCAAGCAGCGGATCGACCTCGGGGAACATGTTGAACGGGAACACCGCTTCCTTGACGCCGACGTAGGGCAGCGTGCGCTTCGTGAGCTCCGGGAGGTCCTTGATCTTCTTGCCGAGCATCAACAGCGTCGCGACGCGCGCGAGCGGGATTCCGGTCACCTTCGACACGAGCGGCACGGTGCGCGACGCCCGCGGGTTCGCCTCGAGGATGTAGACCGTGCCGTCGCAGATCGCGTACTGGATGTTCATGATGCCGACGACGCCGAGCTCCTCGGCGATGCGCGCCGTGTAGCGCTCGATCGTCGCCAGGTGCTCGTCCTGGATGCTCCTCGTGGGGATGGCGCAGGCCGAGTCGCCCGAGTGCACGCCCGCAAGCTCGATGTGCTCCATGACCGCGGCGACGAACGTCTCGTCGCCGTCGGCGACCGCGTCCACCTCGGCCTCGATCGCGTGCTCGAGGAACCGGTCGACGAGCATCGGGTACTCGGGGCTGATCTCGATCGCCTCCTGCGCGTACTTGCGCAGCATCTCCTCGTCGTAGACGATCTCCATGCCCCGGCCGCCGAGCACGAACGACGGCCGCACCATGAGCGGGTAGCCGATCCGCGCGGCGATCGCGAGCGCCTCGTCGAGCGAGCGCGCGGTGCCGCTCTCAGGCTGCGGGATGCCGAGCGCTATCATCCGTTCGCGGAAGTACTCGCGGTCCTCGGCGAGCCGGATGCTTTCGGGCGACGTGCCGAGGATCGTCACCCCGCTGTCCTTGAGCTCCTGGGCGATGTTGAGCGGCGTCTGCCCGCCGAACTGCACGATCGTGCCGACGGGCCGTTCCTTGTCGTGGATGGCGAGCACGTCCTCGACGGTGAGCGGCTCGAAGTACAGCTTATCCGACGTGTCGTAGTCGGTCGAGACCGTCTCGGGGTTGGAGTTGATCATGATCGACTCGTAGCCCTCGTCGCGCAGGGCGAACGCGGCGTGCACGCACGTGTAGTCGAACTCGATGCCTTGGCCGATCCGGTTCGGGCCGCCGCCGAGGATCATCACCTTGCGCTTGGCCGAGACGGGCACCGTGTCCTCGACGTCGGCATAGGTCGAGTAGTAGTAGGCCGCGTTCTCGACGCCGCTCACGGGCACCGCGCGGAACCGCGCCCGCTTGCCGAGAGCCAGGCGCCGCTCGCGCACGGTCTTCTCGGGCACCTGGAATAGGCCGGCGAGGTATCGGTCCGAGAAGCTCATCTCCTTGGCCTCGACGAGCATCGCGTCCGGCAGCGCGTCCCATGTGTGTTGGAGCAGGTGCTCCTCGAGCTCGACGAGCGCCTTCATCTCGCCGATGAACCACCGCCCGATGTATGTGAGCTTGTAGAGCTCCTCGACGCTGACGCCCTTGCGCAGCGCCTCGTACATCAGAAACACGCGGTTGCTCGACGGCATGACGAGCGCTTCTTTGAGCTGCTGCACCGAGAGCCGCCCGTAGCGATGCGGCACGCCAAGCCCGTAGCGGCCGATCTCGAGCGACCGGATCGACTTCTGAAGCGCCTCGCGGAACGTCGCGCCGATGCTCATCACCTCGCCGACCGCCTTCATCTGCGTGCCGAGCAGATCGCGCGCCTTGGCGAACTTCTCGAACGCCCACCGCGCGAACTTGACGACGACGTAGTCGCCGCTCGGCTCGTACTTGTCCAGCGTGCCCGCGCGCCAGTATGGAATCTCGTCGAGCGTCAGGCCCGCCGCCAGCTTTGTCGAGATCCGCGCGATCGGGAAGCCGGTCGCCTTCGACGCGAGCGCCGACGAGCGCGAGGTGCGCGGGTTGATCTCGATCGCGACGAGACGGTTATCCTCAAGATTGTGGGCGAACTGGATGTTCGTGCCGCCCGAGACGCCGATCGCGTCGACGATCCTGTACGACAGCTCCTGCATCCGCTGCTGGAGCTCGACGGGGACGGTGAGCATCGGCGCGCAGCAGAAGCTGTCGCCCGTGTGCACGCCCATCGCGTCGATATTCTCGATGAAGCAGACGGTGATCTTCTGGTCCTTGATGTCGCGGACGACCTCGAGCTCGAGCTCCTCCCAGCCCAGGACCGATTCCTCGACGAGGACCTGGTGGATGAGGCTCGCCGCCAGCCCGCGCGCGGCCACCGTGCGCAGCTCCTCGACGTTGTAGACGAGCCCGCCGCCCGTGCCGCCGAGCGTGTACGCGGGCCGCAGCACGACGGGATAGCCGAGCTGCTCGGCGATGCGCTCGGCCTCCTCGACCGAGTGGCACGGCTCCGAGCGGGGCACGGCGATATCGAGCGCGGCCATGGTCTCCTTGAACGCGATGCGGTCCTCGCCGCGCTCAATGGCGTCTTCCTTGACGCCGATCATCTCGACGCCGTACTTCTCCAAAACACCCTCGCGGTAGAGGCTCGCGGCGAGGTTGAGGCCCGTTTGGCCGCCGAGGTTCGGCAGGAGCGCGTCGGGCCGCTCCTTCTCGATGATCTTGGCCAGGCTCTCGACGGTCAGGGGCTCGACGTACGTGCTATCGGCCGTGCCGGGGTCGGTCATGATCGTGGCCGGGTTCGAGTTGGCCAGAACGATCCCGTATCCTTCCTCGCGCAGCGCCTTGCACGCCTGCGTGCCCGAGTAGT
>CAZCQN010000020.1:9708-30047 GCA_964500825.1 uncultured Verrucomicrobiota bacterium
CGAACTCACACGCCTGGCCGATAATGATCGGCCCGGAGCCGATGATAAGGATCTTCTTCAGGTCGTCCCGTCTGGGCATGGTGGCTCCTCAGGTCCCCCGTGCTGCGCGCGTGTAGAGCCGGGCGCAGCTCATATAGTCGGTCCAACGGGAAGCAACAGGCCGGGTGGCCTCCTCAAACCTCGGGACCACACTCTACCGCCTCGCCGCGTCCATTTCAAGCGTTTTGGCCGCGCCCCCGAGGTCCTCTCGCGGAGGCAGGCCGTGGTATACTGCCGCGTGTGGGTGCACGGTAAGGGCCTGGAGGACGGAATGGCAGACGAGGGCGACCACGACGCCGGGCGCCGCGAACGTGGCGCGGACCCGGCCCTGATGCTCAGCGAGCAGGACCGGGCGCGCATCGACGAGTTCCGCAGCAAGCACGCGACCGAGCTGCTCGTGATCCTGTTCACCGACCTGGTCGGGTCGGCGGCGCTCAAGTCGGAGCTCGGCGACGCGGCGTACAAGGACCTCGACGACGAGCACCGGCGCCTGCTGCTGCTCGCGCTCGGCGAGTTCACCAAGGCACAGGCCATCCGGGTCGAGGGCGACGCCTACATCTTCGTCTTCCTCAAGCCGAGCGACGCGGTGAAGTTCGCCCTGCGCGCCCAGGCGCTGCACCGCGAGTCCCGCGCCGGCGACTGGCCGCGGCTGCCCGAGTTCCGCGTCGGCATCCACCTGGGCACCGTCGTCGTGGAGGATGGGCTGAAAGGTCCGAGCGCGCCCGGCGCCATCGGCGATATCAAGGGCCTCCAGGCCGACATGACGGCGCGCGTCATGAGCCTGGCCGAGGGCGGCCAGGTCCTCTGCTCGCGCGCCGTGTTCGACGACGCACGCCAGGCGCTCAAGGGCGCCGACCTGGCGGGCATCGGCACGCTCGGCTGGGTCAGCCACGGCCTGTACTTCCTCAAGGGCCGCGAGGACCCGCTCGAGGTGTGCGAGGTCGGCGAGGAAGGCGTCGCGACCTTCGCCAAGCCCGCCGGCAACGAGAAGGCGCGGCCGGCCGACCTGTCCGACGAGGAACTCGGCTGGCGTCCGGCCGTCGGCGTCGTCGTGCCCGGCTCGGACTGGGAGCTTGAGGACAAGCTCGGCGAGGGCGAGTTCGGCGAGGTCTGGCTCGGCCGCAACCGCACGTCGGGCGAGCGGCAGGTCTACAAGTTCTGCTTCAAGCGCGACCGCGTCGCCTGGCTCAAGCGCGAGGCCCGGCTGCTCATCGAGCTGCGCAAACGCCTGCCCGGCCATCCGAACATCGTCGCCTTCCGCGACGTCATGACGGAGCACGACAAGCCGCCGTACTACATCACGATGGAGTACGTCGACGGGCCGGCGCTCGAGGCATGGATCGAGACGCAGCCGACGACGAAGGAGCGGCTCGAGCTCATCGCGCAGGTGGCCGCCGGCCTCGACGCCGTGCACGCCGAGGGCATCTATCATCGTGACATCAAGCCGTCGAACATCCTGCTCGAGCGCAAGCCGGACGGGTCATTGCAGGCCAAGCTCTCGGACTTCGGGCTCGGCACGACCGACGATCCCGAGCTGCTTCGGAGCGTGTACGCCTCGCGCGTCGAGGGGATGGCGGGCACGTGGGACTACATTGCGCCCGAGGTGCGCGAGGGCACGCCGGCGTCGGCCCAGAGCGACATCTACGCGCTCGGCCTGACGCTCTACCGGCTCGTCGTCGGCGACCTCGATCGCCCGCTTGCCTCGGGCTGGGAGCGGCAGGTCGAGAGCGAGGTGCTGCGCGAGGACATCGCCAAGTGCATGGACGCCGAGCCCGCCGAACGCTGGCCGCGCGCCAAGGAGCTCGCCACCGCGCTGCGCACCCACGACCAGCGCGTGCGCCAGCGGCTGCTCGAACAAGAGCGCGAGCTGCACCACAAGCGCGTCGTGCGGTTCCGCATCATCGCGGGCGTCTCCGCCGCCTTTGCCGCCGTCATGCTCGTGCTCGGCAGCTACGCGTGGCACTTGCGCGGCGAGGCGGTGCGCCAGCGCACGATGGCCGAGGAGCAGCGCGACCGCGCCGTCAAGCAGAAGGAGCTCGCGCTGTCGGCCGTGCGGAAGCTCACGTACGACGTGCCCGACCGGCTCAAGGACGTGCCAGGCACGCTGGCGGCGCTGCGCGAGATCATGGAGTCGAACGTCGCCATCCTCGACGAGATCCTCGCGTTCGAGCCCGACACGCCCGAGGCGCACCACGAGAAGTGCGCCAACTTGCTCGGCATCGGCCACCGCTGGATCCAGCTCGGCGACTCGCCCAAGGCGCTCGAGACCTACGAAGCGGCTGCCGAAATCGCGCAGCAGCTCGTCGAGGCCGACCCCGGCAACGTCGAGGCGAAGCGCGACCTGGGCAACAGCCAGCAGGGCCTTGGCGACGCGTACCTGCGGCTCGGCCTCAACACGAAGGCGAAGGCCGCGTACGAGGCGTGTCTCGAGATCCGCCGCGAGCTCGCCGGCCGTGACGACGCCGATGCCGAGGCGCGACAGGAGCTCGCCATGAGCTACGGCAATTTCGGCGACATGTACTTGAGCTGGGCCCGGCCCTACGAAGCGCTTGAGGCGTATCAAGCAGGCCACGACATCCTCGAGGCGCTCGCCGAGGAACACCCCGACGACGCCGAGGTGGAACAGGCGCTCGGGGCGATGCGCAATGCGCTCGGCGACGTCTACGTCGCCGTCGGGCGAAAGCAGGAGGCGCTCGACCAGTACAAGACCGGGCTCGATCTCCTGGTCGCCTCGGCGCCCGAAGGCAAGGAGCGGCAACGCGCGCTCGCGTTCGGCTACTCGCGCCTCGGCAACGTCTACTTCGCGCTCGGTATGCTCGACGAGGCGCTCGAGTCGCACCAGGCGGGGCTTCAGGCTGCGGCCGAGTTCGTGGCCGCCAGCCCCGAGAGCGTCGTGGCCAAGCGGGTGCTGGCGGCGGCCCACAACAGCGTTGGCGACCTCTACGCCGCTCACGGCATGAACGACGAGGCGCGCGCCGAGTACGTGACGATGCTCGAGCTCGTCGAGGAGCTGGCACGGGCCGACCCCGCAAGCACCGAAGCACAACGCGACGTGGCCGTGGCCCACAACCGGCTCGGCGACCTCGCCTCGAACCTCTACAACACCGACGAGGCGCTCGCCGAGTACGAGGCGACCCATGAGATCACCAAGGGCCTCGCGTCGAATTCCGAGAGCCTGCTGGCCCAGCGCGACCTCGCGGTCAGCTACGACCGGCTCGGCACCATCTACCATCGCCTGGGCCGGACCGACGAGGCGATCGAAATGCAGCAAGGCGCGCTCGCCATCTCGAAGCGGCTCGTCGAGCAGGACCCCGACGTGCCGCAGTGGCAGCGCGATCTCGCGTCCAACCACGGCTCGCTCGGCGACGTGTACTTCACCCTCGGCGATGCTGAGGAGACCCTCGCCGCCTACGAGCGGATGGAGGCTGTCGTCAAGACGCTCGCGGACGCGAACCCCGACGACGTGCCGCTCCAGCTTGGCCTGTCGGTCCACAACCGACTGGGCGACGTCTACCTCTGTGTCGGACGGACGACGGAGGCCGTCGGCGCGTTCGAGACGATGTACCGGATGGCCAAGGCGGAGCTCGAGCGAACGCCGCGCGATTTCGAGGCGCACCAGGGCGTCGTGATCTCCACCAGCCGGCTGAGCGACGCGTGCATCGCGCTCGGCAGCCGGGAGCAGGCGCTCGAGTACTACGTCCTGTACACCGAGGCCACGACAGGTCGTGCCCCCACCGACCAGGAGGCCAACCAGTTCCCATACTGGGCCACCATGCGGCTCGGCGACTGGTATCTCCAGTTCCATCGCGGCGAGGCCGCGCTCGGCGCCTATCGCGGCATGCTGGCCGAGGGCGAGGCGCTCGCCGCCGATGCCGAGGCGTTGTTCTCGACGATGTGGCTCGCCGGGACCCATGAGCGTCTCGCAAAGGCGTACGATGCGCTCGGTCGCGTCGACGAGGCCGAGGCGGCCCGCACGAAGGCGCAGGCTCTGAAAGAATCGGCTGACGCGACGCGACGCGAGCCGGACGACTCCGACGCGGGTGAGTAGCACGTCCACGTTGTGCGTCCTGCGTTACGGCATTGCGGCACAGGCTGTTGCGAGCCGGGTTTTTTCTTGACCAGTAGGCGCTGCTGCCGTTTGAATGGCGCCCCAATCTGGGGCCGTAAGACCGTGCACTCCAGCCGGCTCGGAGATGCGTAGGTCGTGGCGTGGGCCGTTCCCCTATTGCACTGCGCCCGATGAGAACGGCGCCACGAGGAGGACGAGCGGATGGATCCGACCGAACGCCTCACTCAGCTCGAACAGCAGGCCCGTTCCTTGCTCGACGCGATCGCCGCCCTGCGCAGCGAGCTCGCCCCGTCGCCGGGAACTGAGCACGCCGCCGGCCTTCAGGCACAACTTTTGTCGATCGCTTCGTACATCGCGCTCAGCCCGCAGCTCGAGGACGACGCGCTGCTCACCATGATCCTGCGCTGCGCCATGCACGTGGTACGAGGCGGCGGCGCGGGCCTTACCCTCCTTGACCGGGACAAGAACAGGCTCGTGTTTCGGGCGGCGATCGGCGACGGCTCCGAGGGCATCATCGACTACGAGGTGCCCGTCGAGGGCTCGCAGCACGGCCTCGCGTTCGCCACCGGCGAGGTGCAGTCGTCCACGCCCATCCATACCGAGATCGAGGCCGCGGCGAAGGCCGAGTTCCGCAACGTGCTCGTCGCGCCGCTCATCGTCGACGGCGAGCCGATGGGCACCATGAGCGCGGTCAACAAGCAGGACGGCGATCACTTCACCGTCCAGGACATGGAAGCGTACAAGCTGTTCGCCGACCTTGCCGCGCTCGTCGTGCGCCAGCGCCTGCGTGAAGGCGCGCTCAAACGCATCATGGCCGGCGAGGATCGGGAGCCGAGCGACGAGCTCGCGGGCCTCCGGTTCGGCAAGGACGAGGCCGCGCTCATGAGCATCGCCCAGGACATCGGCACGCTCGTGCGAGAACGTCCCGACTTGCTGTCGCTGTACAAGGAGCTCACCGGGCTGCTGGCCGAGCTGTCGCACCGGCTCGCGTGGCGCCGTTGAATACAGACTTGCTGGACGCTGTCTGACACTGCGATGATTGTCACAAACCCTGAGCTGACGCGTGACTGGCTGCTCGCCAATTCGACGGGGAAGGGCGTCGAGATCGCCGTCATCGACAGCGGCGTCGATGCCGCGCATCCCGACCTGAAGGGCAAAGTCACGCGCGGCTGCGTCGTGCAGCAGGAGCGCGGCGGCACGGTCGTGTGTCGGGAGATCCCCGGCCACCTGTGCTGCGACAGCTACGGCCACGGCACGGCCGTGGCGGGGATCATCACCGACCTCGCGCCGGACGCGCGCATCGTCGACGTCAAGGTGCTCAACGAGTTCAACTCCTGCACGGGCGACGTGCTCATCGAGGGGATCACGTGGGCGCTCGACCAGGGCATCAAGCTGGTCAACATGAGCCTCGCCACGTCGAAGGATGAGTTCGTTCCAAGGATCTACACGCTCTGCGAGCGGGCGTACGTCCAGGACGCGATCATCGTCGCGTCGAAGCGCAACTTCGGCGACTTCGGCTGCCCGGCGATGTTCTCGTCGGTCATCAGCGTCGATCGCGAGGAGTTCGAGGACAAGTACAGGATTCGCTTCAAGCCGCGTAGCCTGATCGAGTATGATGCCGCGGGGACGCAGATCAGAGTGCCCGCGCCCGGCGGGGGGTACACCGAGACGACGGGCACGAGCTTCGCCACGCCGCACGTGACGGGCCTCGTCGCGCTGCTGCTCGGCGTGATGCCCGAGTTGCTGCCGGTCGAGGCGAAGGTCATACTCAAGGCGCTGTCTGCGGGGTAGCCGGTCAGGCGCGCCGGCTGGGAACGGAGTCCGTAGGGTATAACGGCTTGAACCACTGGACCGAGGAGGAAGGATCATGGCAGAAGAAATCAAGGTGAAAGTCGGCACGAAGACAGAGAAGACCGGCGAGGGCGCCAAGGGCAGCCCCACACCGCAAGGCGGGGACGTCTCCGGCCAGGCGATCGCGAGCCAGGCCACCGTCTGCCCCTACTGCGGGGCCGTCAACTACCTGCTGGTCGATACCGAGGTCTACAGCTGGTACGAGTGCTGGAACTGCGGCGGCATCTTCGCCGCGTAGACGAATCGCCGACACCTTGAAGCCCCTGGAGCCGATCGCTCCAGGGGCTTCTCATTGAGCGCCGGGCCGCGTAGTATGTCGTTGTCGTGGTCAGCCACTCTGCCACTTCGCCCGCAGGCAGGCTGAGCCGGGAAGAGCGTTATGGACAAGCCGCAGCCGCCCAAGCCAAGCCCGCACGGACCTGCTCCGCCCGGCGGCAAGCCGGCCGGGCCTGCGCCCTCAGGTCCGGCGCCTGCCCAGGCCGCAGCCGCGTCGGGACCGCTCCCGTGGCGGAGGCTGTTCCGGTCGGGGTGGCGCGTCATCTCGAGGGCGCGCGGCGTCTTCATTCTCGGCGTGGTCCTGCTGCTCTTCGCCTCGCTGCTCTCCATCTACCAGCCGCTGCTGCTCGGCAAGATCATCCAGCGGCTCAACCTCGTTGCGGCCGCCGGCGACGCGACCGGCCCGGCCGTCGAGGCCGAGGCAGGCAGTGGCTCCGATCCTGATGCCGCTCCCGCGCCTGGCGCCTCGCAGCCCGCGAAAAAGCCGCCGCCGGGCAAGTCGGGCGGCACGCAGCAGGGGCTCGTCGGCCGGCTCATGCCCGACTCGCTCACGTCGCTCGCCTGGGTGCTCTTTGCCGCCGTGCTCATGTGGGTCGCCTCGACGTTCCTCGCCCGGCTCGCCATCGCGTCCGCGGATGCGCGCGTCACCCAGGTCCTGCAGCAGCGCCTGCACGACAAGGTGCTCACGCTCGGGCCGTCGTACCACGCCGCCCACGAGCTCGGCCAGACGAGCGCGACGGTTATCCAGTTCGCCCAGGGCGCGCAGCAGATGCTGTGCGAGCTGTACCGGAGCACGCTCGTGCAGATTGTCACGTTCGTGCTCGCCGTCGTGGCGCTCGTGTCGCAGCTCACGGCGGGCACGAGCCTGCCGACCTCTTGGGTCGTCGTGCTGCTCGCGCTGCTCGTCGTGCTGCCCGTGGTCGGTTGGTGGCTCTCGAAGCTGCTGCGCGTCTCGGCGGCCGCGCTGCGCGACGCGCTCGTCGGCGTGCAGAACGAGTTCATGAACTCGGGCACCTCGCCGATCGAGGTCCAGATCATGGGCGCCAACGCCCAGCGCGCGCGCGCCTTCGGCCGGCGGCTGGCGCACCACGCCCAGGTCAAGATCCGGGCGGCGTTCTTCAACGGCATCAACACGGTGTTCAACTCGAGCGCGTCGCCGTTTCTGCAGGCTCTCATCATCGTCGGGCTGCTGTGCATCCTGCCCTCGGGGCCCGTGCGCGCGCCGAAGACGGCCGGCGCCATCGTCGCCATCGTCCTGCTCATCCCGCAGGCGCTGCGGCCCGTGCAGCAGTTCGTCTCGTTCTTCGCGGGGATCAACATCTCGTGGCCGCAGGTCAAGGTCGTGCTCGACCTGCTCGAGACCGAGCCGGAGATCCGCTCGAAGCCGGGCGCGGCCACCCTCGAGCCCGACGCGCGTGAGGTTCGCTTCGAGGACGTCACGTTCTCGTATACCGGTGATGGCCGCAAGATCCTCGACGGCGTCACACACACGTTCGCGGCCGGCACGTCCACGGCCATCTCGGCCCGGCTCGGCGTCGGCAAGTCGACGGCCCTGAGCCTCATCATGCGCCTGTACGACCCGCAGTCGGGCCGCATCCGCGTCGGCGCGCACGACATCCGCGACGTCACCGTCGAGAGTCTCCGCCGCCACGTCGTCCGCGTCTCGCAGTTCCCCCTCTACATCAGCGACACGGTGCGCGCCAACTTCCAGCTCGCGAAGGCCGACGCCGCCGACGACGAGATCGAGGCCGTCTGCCGCTGCACGGGCTTCTGGGACGAGGTGCTCCTGCCGCGGGCCAAGGATCAGGGCATCGCCAACCCGCTCGACCTGCCGTTCACGCGCGAGGCGAGCGGCGGCCTGTGGTCGGGCGGACAGCGCCGGGTGTTGGCGCTCACGCGCGCCCTGCTGCTGCGGCCGGGTATCGTGCTCATCGACGAGCCGACCACGGGCGTCGACCAGATCAGCGCCCAGGAGATCGCGCGCGTCATCCGCGGCGACGCGTTCGAGGCGGTGACCATCCTCCTCGTCGACCACAACCCCGAGTTCCTGCGCCAGGTGGCCGACCGGATCGTCTGCCTCGACGGCGGCCGCTTCGTCGACACCGGCACCCCCGACGAGCTCCTGGCCCGTCCCAGCCTCTTCAAGCAGCTCCTCGAGAGCTTCGAGCCCGACGCGGAACCGAAGCAGAAGTCGCTCACGTGAAGGGGGAGGGGCGGACTCGACACTGTTCCAGTGTACCTATGATGAGCGGGGGCTTCTGAGCCGGCTCGAGGTCGTCGGCGAGAACGAGATTTCGGATGTCTTCCCCGCCTCAGCGCGGGAGTGGCGGCTTGACGCTAAAAACCTTGCGATGATTATAGGGCCTAGAGTCAGGACGACGGCCGAACGAGCAGGGCTACTCGGGATCACACAGGAGGCGCTCCTGAAGCGCGAGCGCAGGGGTGCGTTCCGTCGGGAGATCCGTCATTACGCGCGTTCGATGCTGGGTCGGATGGCCGCGATGGCGATCAAGCGCTGGGAGAAGTTGTTGAAGTCCCCCCGACGAGAAGGTGGCAGTGTGGGCCTGCAAGGCAGTCATGCAGGCCGAGATCGAGTTCCAGAAGCTCGAACTGCAGTGTGCGCGTCGGGCCGGCGCCGGCGGTGATCTGACGCACGCCTACGTCAGGTTGTTCAACGAGCTATCAGTCGGATCTTCCGAGTTCGAAACGATCGCCATGCGAATGGTGATGAGAGCAAGGGATCGCGGCCTGTTGCCTGATGGCGCAGAAGCGCCAACCCTGGCACAGCCCTGCCTACCCTGAGACCGTTCTCGCTCTTGAAGCCCTCCGCCTGTTAGGCGCAACCCATCGAGAGCCTCAGCGTTTCCCTCACGACGCAGCGGAACGCGCTCTGTCATTCGCCAGAAGCGTTCCAGGCCAGCAGTGGCCTGGAGTTGCAGCCTGAGAAGAGAATTTCACAAAAAACGCTTGACAGTTTGCGAGTACCTGAGCGAGTATTGGCGATGTTTCGTGGGAGCGAGTTTCCCAGAAAAGGAGAACTGAGTGCACCCAGTGCACACTCCCACGATCCAGGCCACTGTTTTCCTGAATGTCGGCGGTGGGCGAGCCGATCTGCTCGCCGAGTTGCCGGAGGAGATGGCCGCAGATGTCGAGGCCGAAGCAGGCAATGAGAGTCAGGCTGCGGCCGGATGATGTTGTCGGCCTCGGTCAAGGAAGCAGTGCTCAGGCCCCGCGCCTTTCGTGGTGCGGGGCTTTCGTTTCCCGTGAAGAGGTCAAGTTGCCTGTGAGCTGACGGAAGGAGGCGGAGCCATGGCGTTCATTCGTAAGCACAGGGTGGTGTTGATGCCGCTGTTCGTGGTGGCGATTGCTGGACTGGGTCTGTTCTTCCTGCTGCGTTCGCAATCAGAGGAACCCGTCGGGAACGTGTCGTCTGCGTACCCGCGTGAGACGGTGCAGGCGTGGCAAGAAGACATCTCGAAGCGGTCGCAGCACGGGCGCGAGTACGCGTTCGTGCGGACCGTCGAATACGTCGACCCGGAGACAGAAGAGGTTGTCACCGAGGAGACCGTCTCGACGGTGTGCGAGCGCGGCACAAACGTCTGCTACAAAGACGCCTCGGGCGACTGGGTGCCGACGGTGGCCGAGTGGGGGTCGGGCGGCCTCGGCTTCAAGATGGACAAGAACTCGTGGCGGATCGAGGTGCCGATGACGCTCGGAAGCGCCTACGAGTACACGGTCGGCGGCAGGACGCTTGCGATGCGGCCGAGCACGATCGGTCTGAGCGACGGCCAACAGAGCATCGTCTTGGGCCCGATTGACACGAGCGTGATCGGTCAGATCGACCCGGACGATCCCTCGAAGCTCGTGTTTGCCGACGTGCTGGGCACCAATTCGGGCGTTGATCTCGAGCTCGTGCTCGAGTGGGCGTCGCTGCACCAGAACGTTGTGCTGCGCGGCAAACCGGCACTCCCCGAGGGCTTCGACGCCCAGAACACGCGTCTCTACGTCTATACCGAGCTGGGTCTCGACGCGCTGACGGCTGCCGGAGACGTGAACGTGTGGGTTGGCGACACGCCGGTAAACGTCTCCGCCAACGACCTTGTCACGGCGCGGAACACGAATGAGCCGATCACATTTACCGTCGAGAGAACCGTCGATGGCACACCAGTCGAGGCTCCGCTGCACCGCTTCGTCGAGTCGCGCGTGTGGGACAGCACCGGAATCGAGAACGAGACGGTCGCGGCGCGCCAGCTCTGGCGCAGCCCGGTTGACCACAAGACGTATCTCGTCGAGAGCCTCCCGTACTCCTATATCGCCGACGCCACAGGCGCGGTCACGCTCGACTACGAGAACCAGAGCGGCACGATCGACGAGGACGAGACCTGGACGGCCGATGCTACCTACTATGTTACAGGCGACGTGGTTATTGGTGCAGGCAAGACACTCACCATCGAGCCGGGCACGGTGGTCAAGTTCGCGGAAGATACGCAGATCAACGCGGGCATTTACGAGACCGAGTCGGGCGCCAAGATCGTCGCCAAAGGCGAGCCATACAACTACATCGTGTTTACGAGCGACACGGACGACAACTGCGGCGAGGACCTGACGCCCGGCGAGTCCACGAGCGGCACGAGCTCCTATTACACGCTCGCGCTCGAGGTCGGCCGCTATGGGGATGTCACAAGCGAGATCGAGTACTGCAAGGCGGCGTTCGGCCTCTGGGGCTTCGTCACCTCGCGGCGCATCAACTCGCCAGTGGCGCACTGCATCGTCTACGAGTGCTGGTGCGGGATCCTCGTATGCCGCGGCGAGTCGACCACTGCATCCGACGTGTTCAACTGCCTGATCACCGACTGCTTCATGGGCGTCTGCGCGTGGATGCGGGATCCGACGTCGCAGGAGTTCACGATTCAGAACTGCACGATTGCTGACGACTGCGGGTACGGCATTCGCATTCATCTCGAGGACAGCGACCCGACCCCAAGCGTTGAAGCCAAAGACAACTTGATCACAGCCTGCCTTTACGCCGGCATCACGCGGACTGGGGACGGCAGCAACGTCACGTGGGATTTGGACTACAACGGGTTCTGGGACAACGACGATGACTTCGAGGGCATCGATTCGGAGGATCAGGGGACCCACAACGTGGTGCTCGGGGCGTCACCGTATGACGCGGACAACACACAGTTGGGGAGCTTCTTCATTGACACGGGCGGCGGCGGGTCAAGTCTCGTGAATGTCGGCAGCGACGCCTTCAGCACGATCTACGGCAGCGGGGCGCAGTTCGATGTCGAGCCGCCCGATGTTGTCGACAGCGACATCACATCGAACGCGACATGGTGGGACAAGCGGTCCGTTGACACGGGGACCGTCGACATCGGCTACCACCACCCGCGAGTGGACTATGTGATTGACGATACGGTCATCGACATTGGCAGCAGCTCGAACACCGTGACACTCGAGCTTGAAGAGGGAGTGGTCGTGGCGTTCTACGGCTCGTCGGCAACGTTGCAGTTTCTTGGGGGTGCGACCCAGGTGCCGACGTTGACCTGTAATGGAGATTGCGGGAACCCGATCGTGATGGCCGGCGCACCGAGCGTCTCGATGGGGATTACCACAAAGCGCGATGGCAATTCCAATGGCGCGCTTGTCCGGAACCCTGTCACCGCCGCTGAGGTCGTCTCCATCACGTACTGCCGGTTTGTCGGGCTGCACACAGCACTTCAGGTGAGTGAGACCTCGGCGGACGAGATCTTGCACTGCGCTTTTGAACGGAATGGGAAGGGTGTGTATTGCGTATACTTGGGGTATCCCACCACCTTCACGCTGAAGAACTGCCTGTTTCAGAACAACGACACCGGTTGTCTGGTCGAGCAAGGTTACGGGTCGTCGAAATTGGCGACGCTGCGGAACTGCACGTTCGACCGAAGCGACAAAGGCATCTACTATGTCCTGAGCGACAGCCCATACGGGAGATCCCTCACGATCAAGGATTGCCTCTTCACCAACTGCACCACCAGCGGTGTGTATCTCAACTACCTTCCCGGCACGTTTGCCGAGAACTACAATGCGTACTGGAACTGCGAAGTCAACGTGTACAACGACTATAGCGGTGAGCCACTCGCCATCGGCGATGACTCGATCGTGCTTACGTCCGACCCGTACGACCCGGATTGGTTCGACCCTAAGGACCCGGCCTCGGCCAATTGGCGCGCCCAGCGGTATCTTGACCAGGACGGCGACTGCATCGACGCCGGTTCGGACTACTCGCACGTCGCTGAGATCGCGCTCAGTGCGTTTACAACGTCGCTTGGCGGGGAGGTTGACATTGGCAAGGTCGACATCGGGTACCACTACGAAGGGGTGGCCGGAGTCGAGGAGTCCTACCTACTCGTCGGCGGCGACCCGGCTGAGAGCGCATTCTTCACAAGCTCAACCACGCTCCAGATTTACGTTGACTTCGCCACCGACGGCGGGACCTGGGATCTCTATATCGATGATGCCCCTACGCCGATGGACAGCGGCACTGGCGATATGAACGGCGTGGAGTTGAGTTTGAGCGAATGGTATCCGGGCTGGTACACGATCACGATCACGTACAGCGTCGCCGGGACGGACGAGATCGTCTTCAGGATATACATCGATGACGCGGGGCCGACCGGCTTCTCGATCAAGTCGCCGGAGGCCGACTCGACCATCAGCGGCTACTAGACGACATCGCGGAGGTGGGAAGTCAATGGACAACCACAAACGGTGTGGATTCCTTGTCGGGCGAGCTGCAGCGCTGATTGCGGCCGTCTGCATGACGTTGCTCAGCGTTGTCGAAGGGCTCGCTGAGGAGCCGGCGCTTACACCGCATGAGAAGTACATCACTCAATACCGCCGTCTGAGCACCCTCGGCAAGAGCGAGGAACGCGAGCAACTCAGACAGTCCTTCCTCGCCGAAGCACAGGCGTATATCACAGAGCACCCCGAGGGCCCGCAGATCGTCCAGGCCAAGCTGAACAAGGCGCTTGTCATTGGCCTCTACGGCGAACGCCGAGAGGCCGAGGCCGACAAGCTCTTGAAGGAGATCACGTCAGACTACCCAGACTCACCCGTTCTGCCCGAGGCTATGTACTGGCACGCGTGGCTGCTCGACTTCGCCTTCGGTGGTGAGAGGCACGAGGAGAAGCGCGCGATCGCCCTTGAACTTCTTGAACGTTTCCCGGAATCGGTGAAGGCGCCGTTTGCGCTGTCGCTCGCCGCCCACAGCTACCTTGTCGATGCCGGCGATGCGGAAGCGGCCACCGCGCTGCTTCGCAGAGTAGTCAAGGAGTACCCGGGGACAGGCGCTGAACTGAATTCTCGGCGAGACCTGATCAGGATTGCTGCTGAGGCCGGCGACGTGGCCTCGGTGCGGAGGCAGGTCGACGCTTTCCTTGAGCGTTTCCACGAAGCCCCCGAGATCGTGCCGCCCGATTCGTGGGCCTGGCTCCTGACTGCGGACGCGGCCGAAACCTGCATGCGCATCGGGGATTGGGACCGCGCCGAGAATCTCATCAGAACCGTCGCAGAGGAATACAAGGGCACGGCAGCAGGGCTTAAAGCAGAGGCCAGACTGATTCGTGTGACAACGGCGAAAGGCGATGAGGCGGCGGCTCTCGAGCAGGTCGACGCTTTTCTTGAGCGCTACAAGACGGTACCGGAGGGCATACCTGCCGCTGAGTGGGCTCGCGTTATCTCAGGGACTCTCGCCGATGCGTGCAGCCGGCTGGAAGCGTGGGACCGACTCGAGAAATGCCACAACACCGTGCTCAACGTCGTGCCGGAGGGTGATCTTGCGACGGAAGCGCTCTTCGGCCTGGCCCGGGCCTATGGCGCCGGTTTCGACGGCGAGCGCGTCGATGAACGGGCAAGCACGTTGCTGGATATCACCACGCAGTATCCCGGCTCTGTCCATGCACGCCGAGCCCTTCTGGACGCGGCGGCCTGCTACGAGTGGCGCATACTGGACAAAGCCAAAGCCAACGAGCTCTACGAGCGCGTCATTGCCAACTACCCAGGCACGCGCGAAGAACTCGACGCTCGCGTGCATCTCATTTCCATGGCGCTTTATGGCAGTCAGGACGAGATCGCGGCACAGCGTCTCGGCGCTTACGACGGACTACTCGCAGCCGAAAACAACGAGGCCCGAGTTCGCACGGGCAAGCTCCTGCTCGCAAGGGCATGCAACAGCTTCTACGGCAACAACCCAAGCCGTGCCAAGTTCGGCGAACAGGCACGCAGCCGCTACATCGACATCGCCAACTCCCATCCCGGTTCTGAGGAGGCCGCCGAAGCGCTCTTGGAGCTGTGCCTGTGCTACGCCCGCCCGAAGAACCGGGACACCGATAAGGCACGCCACTACGCCCTTCTCCTGCTGCGTGACAACCCGGCGCGGAACAGAGCCCGCTATGCTCGAGCCGTGGCCGACATCATGCAGAACCGTGCTCTTCTTCTTACGCCGATCGAAGACGAGATTCCTCACAGAGCTCAAGACCTTGCTGATCGCCATCGCGCGTTCACCTGTCACGAGCGCCACAGCTTCCTGATGAAGGCCGATAGCCTGCATGCTGCGGCGAGGCTTGAGGCACTCGTGCGCACAATCATCGCGGACGCCAGGGAGCAGAACGACACGTCCCTGGTCAAGGACGCGCTGCTCTTCCTGTCGGAAGCCTATTTGCGAAAGCAGCTCCCGGACAAGGCACTCCGGCGGCTCGCTGAACTCGACGAGACCGGAATAGCACTGACCCCTGATGATGAACGGCGGGTTCTCGAGGTCCGCGCGTTCGCCCATCTCCTCCGCCAGAACTCCACCGGTGCGCTCATTGACATCGAGGAGCTCGTGCACCGGTCCACCACGTCCGTAGGCATTGACAGGGATGGGCTTCGTGCCAGCGCCTGTTATGAGTATTGGCAAGCTGTGGCTCGATTCGTCCGGGGGAACTATGCTGCAAGCGCGTCACTCTTCGCTGGCCTCATGCAGCGCCATCCAGACACTCCCTGGGCTCACAGAGCAGCACTATACCTGGAGCTCTTGTTGCCGCTTGTCGAGGGGCAATAGCGTTATTGCAGTACTCCTAGTCATCCCAAGAAGGGCATGCAGTTTTAAACCGGAGATGAATCATGAAGCTAATCGGTCGTAGCATTGCGTGGTGTTCAGCACACAGCATCGCACGGTTGGCCATCCTGCTGGTCGTAGCCTCGGCCGGCGTCGTTGCCGTGCTCGCACCCGCCTCCGCAGCGGCTGACGCGATTGTGGTGTCGGTCGACGAGGAACAAAGCATTCATAACAACGGGGACGGTAGCTACACTGCCACTCTGTCGGCCACCCTTCGTTGGACCCACGAGGGACAGCCAAACGGCTATCTTGTGAAGCGGAATGGAGTTATCCTGGCGGAATACGACAGCACGGCCGAAGCCCATGTGATGCTGACGATGTCCCTCACATTCCCTTGGGATGATCTCGCCCCTGCATTCGGGCTCGAGATTCTCGAAGATGCCTTTCTGCGGATGGCAAACGCCGAGGGTCTTGGTGGCTACTGGGAGGTCGAAACCACGTGCGGTGTCGCTCATGGCGACACGTCGTGGTGGCCCACAGGCGTGGGCATACAACCTCCGCGCCCCCCCACCTTCGATTCTTTTGTACGCCAGACCGATCCGCGCAGGACCGTCACGTACAGCCGAACCTTGTTCACAATCCCTTGCAGGGGAACAAACGTTGACTTCACTCTTCTCTACAACGCGCAGCGCGTAGGGCCAGCCTCTATTCTCGACCTCCGCACATGGTTGCCCAAAGGATGGACACACAGCTTGAATGTGTATGTCAAGAAAGTCGATCTGAATATCTTCGAGGAGTATCCGCACAACTTCGAACTGCACCTTGCCACCGATGTAATACCGTTTGTCCGATACCCTGGAGGAACCCACTTCGATTGCCCGGAGCCGTATGTCTGGTTCGAGGAGTTCGAGGACGAAGGAGGACACAGAAAACTGCGGATTCGACTCCGCGACACCGAGTACCTCTTCAGCTGGTACCTCTGGGCCGGTGCCAGAATCGAGCGCATCACAACGATCAAGGAACGCACAGCTTCGGAGAATCTCGGCCACTCATTGCAGTTCACCTATGATAGTGACTCTTTCTTCGCCCGCCTACAGTCGATCCAGGATTCCTCCGGCCGCGTCTACAAGTTCAACTACTGGGAGACGAGCGAGGGCGCCGGCCTTTCTGGCGCACTCAAGTCGATTGAGCATCCAGGCAACCCTCAGACTCCTGACGTTTACCTTGCGTCATTCACGTACGATACGCTCGAGGGGAGAAAAGTGCTGGGAAAGGTGGAGGACGCGGAAGGACAGTGGACGGCATTTGACTACACATGCGTGCTGTGGAAAAGCGGCGGCTACCGCGAGTTCGCGCTATCGGCTATTCATCCCTCCGCGGGAGTCAACACCTACTACGCGCACGCGCCAGCGGTTGCCCTGGATGACCCCTACGTCGAAGACGACCCGAATGATCCCGAGGCCGACGATAGCGTGTTCTTGATCCAGTATACTGAGAAAACACATGGCGCAAGCCCAGCCGACCACTATGGCGAAGTGAGTGTTGTCCGGAACGTGGAGTTCGACGGGGTCTGGCGGGTTATCTTCACAGACCGCGCAGTGACTGATGCGACCGACTCGACCGAGACATACAGATATGACAAGAAGCGAGGGATACGACACGGGCAACCGTTGCTCTCGAAGGAGGACGCCGAGGGGAACGTTACATCCTATACGTATGACCAGTACGAGAACTGCGTGCGTGAGGTTTTCACCAACGGTGAAGACTACTGGCTAATCACCCTCCGTAGGTTCTATGAAAACGATCCAGAGGAGGCATACCAGGCGGATATCTGCCGCGAGGTCACCCGGAAGATCGACTTTCACCCAGAGCCAGAACACGGCTACTGGCACTCCGGTGAGTACTACAACACGTACTACGATTACCTCGAAGAGCTGATTGAAACGGACCCGGACCATCGCTACACGTATGATGACTGGGGCCGGCAAACCTGCCGGATCGATTCCACGGGCATCGAGGAACACACGGAGTACGCGACGCGGAATGGATTGTCGTCAGGGCTGCTCCAGAAGACGTGGCTCCAGGCACCTGGTGTCGTCGACTCGAAGGAGGTCGAGTACACCTACATTGATGGTGTGAACGAGCCCAATCGCTGGCTCCTCGAAACGAAGACTGAGACACTCGCCGCTGGGGGTGAGGTTGACCCTCTGGTGACCATGTACTCCTACTACGAAGGTGAAGGTCAGCACAAGGAGGGCATGCTCAAAGAGGTGATCGTCAAGGAAGACGACACGGAACGCGCAAGGACAACCTATGACTACAACGACGTCAACGTCGGCGTGCCGACGACCATTACGGAGACCGGGCAGAATGGGCTTCGGGCAACGGAGTTCGCCTATGACTTGCTCAATCGCGTGACGTGCAAGACGCTTCCCGATGCCGATGGCGGCGGCGACCGATACAGGACGGAGTGGGTCTATCGTTGGTATGACGACGTCGAGGAAATCGTCAAGTCCTACGGCTCCGTCGGCAATTGGCGCCCTATCGAGAAGATACGCCGCGTATACTCGGACGACTCCGGGTGGCTCGAAGAAGAAATCGTCTTCGGCTATCCCTCGGGGACGGAAGTTGACCCGGCGGCCCGCCGGACCAGTTACACGTACTACGATAACGGCATGCTGGAAAGCGTCACTGCGCCCGAAGGACAAGCCGGTGGCCACTACATCTACGCGAAGACGTTCTTCACGTACACCGGGAACGGCCTAAAAGAGACTATCCGCTACTACGAGATCTACAATCAGGGGAGCCCGTACTACGACGAGGAATCCTTCACGTATTATCCCGACGGCCAGGTGGCGACGTCGACCAACTGCCGCGACAAGGTCACCGAGTACGAATACGACGAGTGCAACCGGCAGTGGAAGATCAAGCAGACCCTTGGAACGGAGACCCTGACGACACTCTATGAGTACAAAGCGGCGACAAATCGGGTGACGTCCGAGACGAATCCCGCAGGCGAGGTGAAGCAGTCGGCCTATGACGCCTACGGCCGCCTGCAGGAGCAGCGGATTGTCATCGGCGTCGACGACAGAGTGCCCGACCGGCCGCAAGGCGACGAGGACGACGTCGTCACCAAGTACGACTATAATGACCCGACGGGCCAGATTCTCAGCACGACGATCCCCATGGATCCGCTCGATTTGAATGACGACGTCGTCACGACGTATGAATACGACTTCCGCGGCCGGCAGACGAAGGTGACGTCCGCCGAGGCGAGCCCGAATCACAGGACGACTATCGAGTACACGTACACGCCGGCCGGGTCGCTGGAGAGCGAGAAGCAGCTCCGAGAGGTCGGCCCGACCGACGACTACATCATCACGAAGTACGCGTACGACGAGCTCGACCGCGCGACGGCGGTCACGACCGTCATGGGCGAGGACGACGAGCTCTATCCCAGCGACCCTCATCCCGATATCGTCACGCAGTACACGTACGACGACTTCGAGTTCAGCGCCACCTATCCGTGCGTGCTTCGAACAGACGCCGTCATCGACCCACGCGGGCACAAGAGCCAGAGCACATACGATGTGTTCGGCCAGCTCGTGGAGGCAAAACACCTCATGGACGAGGGCGACCCGAACGACGACATCGTCACCTCATACCTCTACGACAGAAACGGCAATACGACACAAGAAACCGACCCCCTCGGAACGGTCACGCAGTTCACCTACGACTATCGCGATCGGCTCATCGAGACCACGTACGCTGTGGGCGTCCCGTCTCTTGAAGGCACCGTCGTGATCACGCTCGACGCGAACAGCAACGTCGTAACAAGCAGGGACCAGCTCGACAAGGAAACCAACTTCCTTTACGACGACCTGGACCGCCTCGTGAAGACGACGTTCCACGACGGCTCGACCATCGAGCTTGCACGCGACGCGGTGGGCCGCGTCACGGAGTACACCGACCAGCTCGGCCGGGTCACAACGTTCGACTACGACGACGCCGGCAGGCTGGTGAGCAGCACGGGGCCCGACAGTGAGAGCATTACGCTCACGCTCGACGCGGTCGGCAACGTGGAGACGCGGCTCGACCAGGAGGGGAACCCGACCGATTACGAGTACGACAAGCTCGGGCGGCTCAGCGTGACCACCTACGCGGACAACACGACGGTCCAGCGCAACTACGACCGCGCGGGCAGCCTGAAGATCCTCACCGATCAGCGCGGCAACATGACGACGTACCACTACGACGATGCCGCACGGCTGGTGACGGTCACCTACCCCGACCCGGACGGCGCCGGCCCGAAGGGAAGCCCCGTGGAAGCGTTCGCCTACTGGCCGACCGGCGTGATGAAGACGCGCACGGACCGGAACGGCGCGATAACGCAGTATTCCTACGACGAGGCGGATCGCCTCGAGCTCACGCTGTATCCCGACGAAAGCACAATCGCGTACACGTACGACGAGGCAGGCCGCACGACGGGCGTCCTCGTCAAGGACAGCATCCCTGAGCAGCTCAGCAACGTCACGTGCGACTACGACGAGCTGGGCGGGCTCACGGACGAGACACAGGAGCTGCGCGAGGGCACGGGCAGGACGCTGCTGTACGACTACGATTGTGTCGGCAACAGGACCGTGTTCGACTACCCGGGCCCGCTGAGGCTGACCTACGAGTACGACGATCTGTATCGGCCCCAAAAGATCGTCGACGACGACTTCCCCAACAACCCGGTCGCCGCATACACGTACAACGCCGCCGGCGAGCTGACGCGCCTCGAGCTGAAGAACGACACGTGCGCGAACTACACGTACGACGCCGTCGGCCGGCTCAAGAAGCTGGTCAATCGCATAGTCGGCGGGCCGGTGATCTCGTCGTACCGCTACCGGCGCAACAAGGTCGGCTGCCCCACGCGCGTCACCTACCACGACGGCCGCTACCGGTTCTACGACTACGACGAGCTCTATCGGCTCACGCGCGAGCAGCACTGGGACCCGCAGGGCGCCAACTTGCTGTGGC
>CAZCQN010000021.1:0-15000 GCA_964500825.1 uncultured Verrucomicrobiota bacterium
CCGCAACCGATGGAGATTCTCTGGCGCCGGCAGGGTTTTTCAGCAGCCTGCTAGCTTGCCTCGGCCTGTTTTCGGTCCGTGACGTCCACAAACGCCGCCTGCACCGCCGGCTCGCCTCCAAACTCGATACGGCTGGCCCGCATCTCGACCCACCGCACGGTCCCATCCTTGCAGACGGCGCGAAACTCGTAGTGCGCGGGCACCGACTCGGCCGCAACGCGATCCCGGTACCGCTGGAAGAACATCTCCTGGTCATCCGGATGAACAAGCGCTCGCACCTGCTCGGGCGACAGCGAGAGCAGCTCCTCGACGGTGTAGCCAAGCATGTCTGCGAGCACCTGGTTTGCAAACACCAGCCTCGGCCGCATGCCCTGCGCGACGACGATGCCCTGCAGCGACTGCTCGACGAGAACCCGGTACTTCTCCTCCGACTCCCGGATCGCCTCCTCGGCCCGCTTCCGGTCCGTGATGTCCTTGACGTACTCAATCACGCCCACCACGTTCCCTTCAGCGTCCCTGAGCGGCGAAGCAGCAAGGTCCATCCAGCCAGCCGAGCCGTCCGGGGCCTCATATGGGACAACCTCGCTGTGCATCTTGCCGGTCTTCAACACCTTCCTGCTCGGGCACCACGGGCATACTGAGTCCCTGTTCTGGTACGCCTCGTAGCACTTCCTGCCCACCAGCGGCATGTCGGCCGCGTACGCCTTCTCAATCCAGGCGTTGACGCGGACGATGTTGAGGTCGCGGTCGAGCACGCCGATCCCATCCTGCATCCCGTCGAACACATCGCGCAGGAAGCGCTCGCTCTTGCGCAGCGCCTCCTCGATGCGCTCGCGTTCGGTCACGTCCCTGCCCACGACGACGATGCCATACACGGCCGCATCGGTCCGCAGCGGCATGACCGTCATTTCCACAGGAAAGGCATCGGCCTCGCCCGCACGCACAACGGTCTCGAAGCTGCCGGGCTCGCCGTCGCGGAGGCACTCCTGGATCGTGCCTCGGTGCTGGGGCACCAGGACGAACAGCTCATTGAGCCGGCGCTCGGTCGTCGCCTCTTGCGTCTGCCCGAACGCGCGCGCGGCGGCCCGATTCGCGTAGACGATCCGGCCATCGGGATCGGCCGCCAGCACGAGGTCCGGGCTCCTCTCACTTATGCCGGCAAACACGGAAAGAAGGCGGGACAACTCATCTGGCGCGGTGCGGGCTAGGTCGGACTGCTCTGCCATGTCGAAAACGCCTCCGCAGTGCGCCGACACACGGCGGGCAGGCATCGTACTGCGGCGATGACGCGACGACGCGACACAACCACCCGTGCGCCCGGGCCGCTGCCGGACACCACGGGCAAAACACCTGACCGTCAACGTCGGCCTCGTTCAGATATATAATCTTACAGCCGCCGCCGCTTCCTGTCAAGGCACATTCGGCGCGCGCAATCGGAAGCGCGGCCGCATCCAGCGGCGATCGGGTCTCGGGCATCGGAGCCCTCGTGCGCAACCCTGTTCGAGCTCAGGTAGGTAGGGCAACCGTGTGGGGTGTCCACCACGCCCCGACCCGCCACCCTCATCCAGACAGAAATGGCGTGCAGACACCTCCGCGAGCTAGGCGGATCCCGAGAACTGCCTCAGGAACTCGACGCCGGCGGCGATGTCGGAGACCGGGTCCTCGCCCGCCTCGCGCTCGATCGTGAGGAAGCCCCTGTAGCCGACGCCCTTGAGCTTCTCAAGGTAGTGCGGGAAGTCGACGCCCCCCTGGCCGAGCTGCACTTCGGCGCTCGTGCCGTCGTCGCGGCGGACGCCGTCTTTGGCATGCGTGTGCACGATGTACTCGCCCAGGATCTCGACGCCGCCGAGATGATCATAGCCGCCCATCACGAGGTTGGCCGGATCGTAATTCACCTTGACGCCTGCACTCCCTACCTTCACCAGAAAGCGGTGCAGCACTTCCGGCGCCTCGCCGCCGGTCTCGCCCGCGAAGCGGATGCCGCGCTCGGCCCCGTAGTCGGCCACCTCGCGGACCGCCGCCACGCCGACGCGCCATTGCTCGCAGTACTCGTCATCGGGCAGACAACCCAGGTGCGTCGTCACCACGTGCGTCCCGAGGTCCGCGGCCAGGTCGACGAACGCTTTGCACCTGGGCACAACCCACTCGTTGGCTTCCGCGTCAAGCAGGCCCGCGCCGAGATCGCCGCACAGCGCGCTGATGACCATGCCCTGATCGCGGACGAAGTCGACGAACTCGAGCCGCTTCTCGGTCGTCATGTTGGCAGGCTCCATGGCGCCCGACGTGCAGTAGACCTGAAACCCATCGGCGCCGAGCTCGGCCGCCTTCTCGATCCCCTCCCGCGTGCCGAGCCGAAACGAGTCGATCATCACGCCGATCTTCCACGCGCACATCGTCGCCCGCCTCCTTCTCCGACGAGTCCTCTCGTCGTATCCGGGGCTCCCTTTCCAGCGCACCGTCGCGCAGGGCGGAAGCGCAACGCCGCGCGTCGCACTCCGAAAGCCAGTGGAGCATCCCCGCCTCTGCATTGTAGCACAACCCGCACGGCCGCCCAACCCTCTCGCGCCCGCGTTCGCCACGCCCGGCCGCCTTGAGGGGCGCGCCACGGCGTGGTACGATCTCGCGCACTGTGCCACACGCGAGGTCCGAGACAGGATGAAGGTCGCGCTCACCATAGCCGGATCCGACAGCGGCGGCGGCGCCGGCATCCAGGCCGATCTCAAGACGTTCGCCGCGCACGGCGTCTTCGGCACGTCGGCGATCACGGCGATCACCGCTCAGAACACGCGCGGCGTGACCGCCATCGAGGCGATCTCCCCACAAACCGTCGCGGCGCAGATGCGCGCCGTCTTCGACGACTTCCCCGTCGCCGCAGCCAAGACCGGCATGCTGTTCACCAGCGCCATCATCGAGGGGGTCGCGGACGTGATCCGCGCACTCGACTTCCACACGCTCGTCGTCGATCCCGTCATGGTCGCCTCGAGCGGCGACCGGCTCCTCAAGCCCGAGGCCGAGAGGACGCTGATCCGCAGCGTGCTCCCCATCGCTCTCGTCGTGACGCCCAACATCGCCGAGGCAGAAACGATCAGCGGAAGGCGGGTCGAGTCCATCGCCGAGATGCGCGACGCGGCCAAGCAGATCTTCGACGAGCACGGCGCGCGCGCACTCGTCAAGGGCGGTCACCGCATCGAGCGCGCCACCGACGTGCTGTACGACGGCGAGACATGGCACGAGTTCTCGTCCGAACGCCTCGACCCGAAAAACACGCACGGCACGGGGTGTACGCTGTCGGCCGCGATCGCCGCAAACCTGGCCCTCGGGCGAGACCTCGTCGAGGCCATCCAACGTGCCAAGGACTACGTCGTCCGCTGCATCCGCCATGCGCCCGGCCTCGGCAGCGGCACCGGCCCGATGAACCACTTCCCGCCCGTCGAGTAGGCGATCGCCCAGAGGAATCCGACGTCGTCGGTCGTGGGGTGGGCCTCAGGAACGGAAGGGGCCGCGTCAGTTGGATACGAAGGACTGGGTACCCAGAAGCTGCCCGAGCGCCTGGTTGGCTTTGAAGATGACGTTGCGGTTGCGCTCGAACCGCACGGCGGCCTTGAGCGGCTCGATCGCGCGCGCGTCGGCGATCTTGCCGAGTGCCTCGGCCGCGTACATGCGGACCCGGTAGTCGTCGTCGCTCAGCGCCTTGATCAGCGGCTGGACGGCCCGGGCGTCGCTGATCCCGGCCAAACTCAGTACCACCTGCAGGCGCATAACGGGATCTCCGTCGCTCAGCGCTTCCTCGAGCAGAGCGATCCCCTGATCGTCCCCGATCCTGGCGAGCTTCGCCGCCGCCTCGATGCGCGTCAGCGCCCTCGGGCTGCACAGGTCGTCCTGAAGCACCCGGCGCATCGCGTCCAGGTGGTCTTTAACAGCCTTGAGCGCACTCGCCTCGTCGTTGTAAACCCCAACGACCTGGTCCATCACCGTCACCCGGAACGCCTTTCGCACCGGGTTGGTCGCATGGATGATGGCCAGCTCCCCGCCAAGCCCACGCACCCGGCTCTGCAGCGAGGCGAGCGTGGCGAGCAGCACGCTCGGGGCGGTGCGTATGTCATTCATGTCCAGCAGGATGCAGTGAGTGCCCGCGTGAGCCAGCCCGGAGCAGAGGCTTTCGAGGCTGTCGAGCGCCTCGCGATCGCCTGAGCTCACGTTGGCGTCGAGTTCGACAACGGCCACATGGTCTTTCTGCTTGGCGACGTGCATTGGCACAGCGGTCCTTCACCGGAATCAACCGTAAGGCGAGACGAATCCCCTGCACCGCTCATATCGGTCACGGCCGCCGGCGGCTTTAGCGGCAATCGCGGGTCAGTCCGTTTCTCTGTTTGGGAAGCCACCGGGGCCGGGCGGCAAAAAGCGGTCGCATCGGTGGCGTCTGCCATCCGATGCGACCGCCCGGAGGAGGAAGGAACGTTAGCGCAATCTTATTGGCGTATCGAAGGTTACGGCGACGCCCCTCCAGTCGGAGTCGGGCATCCCGTCCCCTTCCTCATGTCGTGTCACTCTGCCCGATCCACATAAGCGAAAACAGTGCCAGCTCTCGCTCCCGAATGGCCCAGGCACAAAAAGGGCGAACTCAACATGCCCCCCGACTGGGAACACCCGCCAATGGGGCGTCTGGAACAGCACCCCCCCAGGGCCGATGTTGCTCGTCACCACACTGATCCTGTCATTGCCGTCCCGCCCACCGCGCAGGCTGGGGGCCTGACTCAGCCAACTGGCAACCTGCATGACCAGGGAGAGGTCTCGCCTGGGGAAGCGGCGCCGCTCGAGCGTGGAAGCCATCAACCCGACCTCTTGAGGAAACAACCGGTCGCGGGTGGGCCGGTGCAAGTCGCGTGCCACGGAAGGCGGGACAGGAGAGTACGCTGCCGGGGGAGCCAACGCAGAAACGGGGCGACGTTCTCCCACGTCGCCCCGCGAATGCCATAAGCCAGCCGCCGCGCCCGCAAGAGGCGCGGGCAACCGGTTGAGCTCAGGTCAGAATCTTGACGGCCTTGTCGACGTCGTCCACCGAGAACACGATCACCGCCTCGCTCGTCCCGGTCCCCGTCGCGTACGTGTAGTCGATGTTCACACCCGCAGCCCCGAGCTTCGTGCCGAGGTCGGCCCCGGTGCCGATCGCGTCCGTGCACGTGACAGCCACCACACCCGCCATCTCGGCCGTGTAGCCGGCGTCCTCCATCAGCCCGGCGACCTTGGCGTTGTCGGACGTGATCAGCTTGAAGAGGCCCTCGCTGTGCATCACGTACGCGACGAATGACCTGACGTTGACGCCCGCGTCCGCGATGAGCTTGAACACCTTCCCCATCGTGCCTTTTTCATTCGGCGTCGTGATCGTGATCTCCTGGACCTTCTCCGCTCCCATCGTTTCCCTCCTTTGTGACGCGCCTTCCAGGGCACCGCACTCGGGCAGCACCCCCCGCGACGGCGCGAAGCCCCGTTATGTGACTGACGCGTTCTCCCGTGCCACGAACAGCGTCTGTGTCGGATAGGCGAACTCGATCCCTTCCGCTTCGAACCGCTCGTACAGCGCGAGGTTGATCTGCTCCTGGATGTCCATGTAGATGTTGTAGTCACGATTCAGCACGTAGTAGACAATCTCGAAGTCCAGCGAATAGGCCCCGTACTCCTTGAAGTGCGTGCGATCGAACCGCACTTGCTCCTGCGCCTCGACCACCGCCCGCACGATGCCGGGGATCTTCCTGAGCTTCTCGAACGGCGTCTGGTACGTGACGCCAAGCGTGAACAGGATTCGCCGCTCCTGCATCCGGCCGTAGTTCTTGATCCGGCTCCCGACGAGCTCCGCGTTTGAGAAGATGAGCTGCTCGCCCGTCAGGCTGCGCACACGCGTGGTCTTGATCCCGATCCGCTCGACCGTGCCGAGGTGGTCGCCGACGATAATGAAGTCGCCGACCTCGAACGGCTTATCGAGAAGGATTGCCACGGAGTTGAAGACATCGCCCAGGATGTTCTGCGCCGCCAGCGCTATCGCGATACCGCCGATGCCAAGACCCGCGATTAGAGCGGTGATCTCGATGCCCAGGTTCTGCAGGGCCAGCAGCACCACGACGGACCACAGCACGAGCCGGACAAAAAAACCGATGACGACGAAGGCCGAGGCCCCGGCGGGATCCTCACCCTTGCGCTGGGTAACGACCTGGGTTATGGCGCTCGTGGCGATCCGGTGAAGCCATACTGCCACCTGGAAGATGAACGCCACGAGCGCGATCTTGGCAAACGCTTTCGCCACGCCGGGCCCGAGGCGAAGCACGAGCGTGCCGACATAGGCGGCGATGAGAACCATGAACAGGGGCATCGTGCGCTTGACGATGCTCAGGAAGACGTCGTCGAGGCGAGTCCGCGTCCTCTTGGCGAGCGTAGCGAGCCGCCTGGCCACGGGCCCTTTGAGAATCACGATGACGAAATAGGCGACGATGCCCGCCACAACCGCCAGCAGCCAGCGCCACACCGGGTTGCCAAGCACGGCGTAACCAAGGAACGTCTCGTTCAACGCTTCGCGGAGCGCGTCGAGCGCGTCGCCGGCCACGTGCATAATGCCCACAACTCCCATGCTCCTCTGTCCCCCCGTCTGTGCTGGCCCCGCGAACAGGATAGGAACACGCCGCCGCCTTGTCAACCGCCATGCGGCGTGCCGGCGCTACGCCAGCGCCTTCGGGTAGAACAGCTCCTCGAAGCTGCGGAGCGCGAAGTTGTCCGTCATCGACGCGATGAAATCGAGCACGATCTGCTCGTCGGGCACATCGGCGTCGTAGCCGATCGTCGCGACGTGGTCGCGGAACCGGCGCGCCACGTCGAACCCGGCGTCGTGCTCGGTCATCGCGCGGCAGCGGTCGGTGCGCTTGACGAGATCGAGGAACCAACCCCAGAGCTGCCCGAGGATGTAGCACGCCTGCGCCTTGCGCTGCTCGACCTCGGGATGCAGGTAGATGTGCTCGTAATTGAACTCGATCAGCGCCCGCATCCCACCAAACACCGACTCGCTCAGCGCGATCTCGTTCCGGCCGCGGCTCTGCCCAACAATATCCTCGACGAGCGAGCTGATGATCTCGCCGTTCGTGCTGCCCAGGACCGCCCGGATATCCTCCGGCACTTGGTCAAGCGTGATCAGCCCGACGGTGATCGCGTCCTCCATGTCGCGCCCGCAGTAGGCAACGCGATCGACCATGCGCACGACGCACCCCTCAAGCGTCGAGGGCATCGGCCCGAGGGCCTTGATCGACTCGAGCGGCTCAGTTTTCGGTTCAGGCTTCACAACCTGATCGAATCGTTCGCCGCAATGGCACACGATGCCGTCACGCACCTCCCAGCTCAGGTTCAACCCCTGACCCCCGCCCGCAAGCAGGTCGACGACGCGCAGCGCGTGGAGCTCGTGCACGAAACCGCCGACATCAGCCGCCAGCTCGTTCAACCGCTGCTCGCCCGAGTGGCCGAACGGACCGTGGCCCAGATCGTGCCCGAGCGCGATCGCATCGGTGAGGTCGAAGTTGAGGTTCAGGCAGCGCCCGACGACGCCGGCGATCGACGCGACGTGGAGCACGTGCTCCATCCGCGTGCAGATGTGGTCGTTCTCGGGCGACAGGAACACCTGCGTCTTGTGCTTGAGACGCCGGAACTCGCGCGAGTGCAGAATGCGCGTGGCGTCACGCAGGAAGGGCGTTCGGGTCGCGTCGCGGTCCATCGGCCGCACGCGGCCGCGCGAATCGGCCGAGCGTGTCGCGTGCGGCCCGAGGTGCTCCTCGAGGATTTCGTTCAGCGTCCTCGGACTATCGGACCCGCGCTCACCCATGGCGCGGGCAGTCTCCCAGAAGCCAACCCGCGTGTCAACAGGTCGCCGGGCGAGTCAACCGTGGGCACCCGGCTATTCGGCGACGTTGC
This sequence comes from uncultured Verrucomicrobiota bacterium, assembly GCA_964500825.1. Lineage (GTDB taxonomy): Bacteria > Auribacterota > JABMQX01 > JAFGEW01 > JAFGEW01 > CAYUZG01. The sequence continues at coordinate 7,945 of CAZCQN010000021.1, forward strand.
CCGCCTCGCCGTCGACGTTGCCACCGCCCCGCCGCACGCCCGCGCCGCCTCGCCGCACGTTGCCCGAACCGGCAGCCTCGGCATCAGACGGCAACGCCAACGAACCGCTGGGCGACGCGGCGCTTGAGCCGACAACGGCCTCTCCATCGCCACTCGCCGAGCTCATCGCAGAGCCGCCCTCGCCGCCGTCAAACGTGTCCTCATGGACACGGTAGAATTTCTCCGCATACGAGCTCGTGTCGGTGTCCGTCCACGAGCTCTCCTCACCGACGTACACATGATGGGACCACGACATCGGATCGGGCCCCCAATCGACCACGTACGAGACTTCCGCACGCCCGTTCCACGTGACGGTCACGTCGTTGTCAGCGCGGTCGATGGCTATAATCACCGGATGCGGCCAGGCGTCATACCCCATGTCAACTTGCCCTGCCTCCGGCACCGCGTCCGTGCGCGTCGTCGCCCCGTCAAGACCGAGGTTCGCCGCCGTGTCCGAGCCGGCGTCCACACACGGGCTGTCCGAGCCCTGCCCCGCGGCCGTCTGGCTCAGGTAGTAGGTGTGATACGAGCCCGCCACAAACTGCGGATCGGCCGTGATGTTGCCGTCCACACCGGCGAAGTCGCCGTCGCCGATGTCCGAGTACGAGACCGCGTACGCGCCCAGGTCGCCGGCAATGTCATTGCCGTTGCCGTAGACGATCGTGTCGCGGATCGTGATCGTAGCGGAACCGGAACCCCAACGCGCGATGCCGTAGGTGCCGTTGTCGCAAACGGTGCAGTTGGCAAGCTCGACGTCCGTCGTCGAGCCGTTCTGCCAGAGCCCGGCCACCGTGTGACCGGCCACGAGGCAGTTGTCCAGTTGCAGCACCCCGCCGCCGTCGGCGCCACAGCCGTGCTTGCTCGCCGTGATCACGCACCGGCGCAGCGTCAGCGTCGCGTTGGTTGTCCTGACCGCGTTGTAGTCGGCCCCCGCGATAATCGTGAAGCCCTCGACGATGGCGTCGGCTACGCCGCTGGCGTAGATCGCCTCGTCGCTGTTGAGCGAGTCGATCGTCGTCAACGGCGCGCCCCAACCGATCAGGCGGGTGCTGCTGGTGAGCTCGACGCCCTCGTTGTACGTGCCGGGCAGCACGCGCACCAAAACGCCGACCGCCGCGTTGTCGATACCGTCCTGAATCGTCTGGTATGGGTCGGTGTAGGTGCCCTCGTACGGTGGCGTCGTGTTCGAGTCGTCTACGTAGATGTAGTGCGGCCCGTACAACAGCACCGTGGCGAAGCCCGTGTCGTCGACCGGGACAGTCACCGTCGGATCCGTCGAGGCGACCTCCTCGTAGACGCCGTCGCCGTCGGCGTCCTGGTAGAAGTCGGCGCTCGTCATCGTGGCGCTCCCCGTGGCATCCTCGTGGACGCTCAGCTCGACGAACACCTGCGTCGGCGTCTCGGTCGAGAGCAGCTCGACGCCGTCGGTCAGGTCGACGGCCACCGGCCTGCTGTCATTGATGGGCGGGAAGAACCAGCTATCCGGGGTCGGCTCGACCGCCCAGGGCCCCTCGAAATCGGGCGTGGTCGTCGAGCCAATGCCGCCCGTGAATGTGAGCATATGGCGGTTGTTGTGGTTGAGGCCTGCCACCGCGTACAGCTTCGGCCGGTAGTGCGGCCGGTCGTCATGGTAGTAGACCGTGGGGTAGTCTTCATCGTCGTGGCAGGGGTCACCGATCGGCATGTTCCAATCGTAGTAGCCGAACTGGGGCGGCCTGTTGATGGGGGGACCGAGGTTGAGGAACATCCTGTACGCAATCCACATGAAGCCCTTGGTGCCTGTCCCCGTGCTGTTGTACCAGTCGTTGGTCGGTCCCTCGCTGTTGGCCAGGATGAACGCGCCGCTGTACGTGTCCCCGTATTCATCGTCGTAGTAGCTCTTGTTGTCGTCGTAGCCGACGATGCACATCGAATGGCGGTTGCCGTGGGCCGCCGGGTCTTGGCGGAACATGACGCGGTTGTCGATGCCGACCCCGGCGGCATAGTCGCGATAGTCGTCGTAGTTGGCGCCAAAGTCGGCCCGGGTCACTACGCAACTGCCGTTGGCGAGCACCGTCTTGATCGCCTCGATGTCGATGTCGGTCGTTTCGCTGCCCTGGATCTCGTGCAGCGTCCCCGTGCGGTTCTGCAAGGCCTGGACCCACGCCGCCTCGTAGGGCCAGTAACCCCCAGTAGGCTCATCGTAACCGAAGTAGCTCACGTTCGCGCATCCAACGTCCGAGAGCCGCGCCATCGTGTGCTCGGTACACGTGGCGCCCCAATTGCCCTGGGCGATGATAAGAAACAGAAACCGGGGGCTGCAGATCACGTCCTCGTCGCCGCCCGAGGCGTCCAGCCCCTCGTCACGCGCCTGCAAAAACGTATTGTAGTAATAAGCCGACGACATGCACGTGCAGTCGCCAGCGAGCTGGTGCATGATCGGCGGGAAGTACATCAGCGTGCTGTTGTCCACCAGCTCGGGGAGCGGGCCCGGCACCGGGGTGCCGTTCGCCGCAGCCTCGGCCAGCGCGCGCGCACGCGCCAGCGCATTCGGTGCCACCGATGTGACCTTGACCGCAAGAGACGGCCGCATCTCGCACTCCGACGGACCGACGCTCCCACCACGGAGCGACCGCAACCAGGAGAAGTCACGGCCGAAGTCGTCGTCCTGCTGGGACCAAGCCGCGGTCACCACAACGGCCACAAGCAGCGCGGCAAGCCAACAGGCGCACCGCCGAACGCCGCCCTCGCGGAGACCTGGGCAAGCACTAGTAAGCCTGAGCATCGTTCTCTCTCCTCTGAGTCAACACCTCAGAACAAATAACCTCGACGCGGCCTAGGGGCTGACGTTGCCGGCGCCTCGGCGTACGTTGCCCGAACCGGCAGCCTCGGCATCAGACGGCGACGCCAACGAACCGCTCGCCGACCCAGCGCTTGAGCCGAGCGCAACTTCTCCGTCACCACTCGCCGAGCTGCTAGCGCCGCCGTCAAACGTGTCCTCACAGACACGGTAGAGCTTCTCCGTATACGAGATCGTGTCGGTGTCCGTCCACGAGCTCTCCTCGCCGACGGGCACCTGGTTCCACCCCGACAGGTTGGCCGACCACTCGACCACGTACCAGACGCCCGAACGCGCGTTCCACGTGATGACCACGTCGTCGCCCACGCGCTCGATGGCCGTAATCACCGGCTGCGGCCAGGCGTGATACCCCATGTCGACCTGATCGGCGTCCGGCACTGCATCCGTGCGCGTCGTCGCCCCGTCGAGACCGAGGTTCGCGGCCGTGTCCGAGCCGGCGTCCACGCACGGGCTGTCCGAGCCCTGCCCGGCAGCCACCTGGCTCAGGTAGTAGCTGTGATACGACCCCGCCACAAACTGCGGATCGGCCGTGATGTTGCCGTCCGAGCCGGCAAAGTCGCCGTCGCCCACGTCCGAGTACGAGACCGCGTACCCGCCCAGGTCGCCGGCGATGTCATTGCCGTTGCCGTAGACGATCGTGTCGCGGATCGTGATCGTGCCGATACCGGAACCCCAGCGCGCGACGCCGTAGACGCCGTTGTCGCAGACGGTGCAGTTGGCAAGCTCGACGTTCGTGGTCGAGCCGTTCCGCCAGAGCCCGCTCACCGTGTGGCCGGCCACAAGGCAGTTGTCCAGTTGGAGTAACCCGCCGCCGTCGGCGCCACACCCGTTCTTGCTCGCCGTGATCACGCACCGGCGCAGCGTCAGCGTCGTGTTGGTCGACCTGACCGCGTTGTAGTCGGCCCCCGCGATGATCGTGAAGCCCTCGACGAGCGTGTCGGTTACGCCGCTGGCGTAGAGCGCCTCGTCGGTGTTGAGCGAGTTGATCGTCGTCAACGCCGCGCCCGAACCAATGAGGCGGACGCCGCTGATGAGCTCAACGCCTTCGTTGTACGTGCCCGGCAGCACGCGCACGAACGTGCCGACCGGCGCGTTGTCGATGCCGTCCTGGATCGTCTGGTATGGGTTCGCAGGCGTCCCATCCCACGGCGTCGTCGTGTTCGAGTCGTCGACGTGGATGTAGTGCGGGCCGTACAACAGCACCGTGGCGAAGCCCGTGTTGTTGCCGGGCGTGGGCGTGACGGTCACCGGCGGATCCGTCGATGCAACGGTCTCGTGGATGCCGTCTCCATCCGCGTCCTGGTAGAAGTCAGCGCTCGTCATCGTGCCGCCCGCCGCCGCCGACGTGTCGACGCTCAGCGCGACGAACACCTGCGTCGGCGTCTCGGGCGAGAGCAGATCGACACCGTCAGTCAGATCGACGGCGACGCGGTTGCTCTCGCTGATTGGGAGGTCGCCCTGCTCGGTCATCTGGATCACTTGGGGCCCGTCGAAATCGGCTGAACCCGTCGTGCCGATGCCGCCCGTGTAGATGATCTTGTTGCGCTCGGCGTGGTTGATGCCCGTCACCGCGTAGAGCTTCGGACGGTACTTCGGCCGGTCGTCGTGGTAGTACACCTCGGGATGCGGCGCGTTATCGTAGCAGGGATCCGTGTACGGCCACGGGTCGTCGTAGTAGCCGAACTCGGGCCCCTCGTTTATGGGCGGGCCGAGGGCCAGGAACATCCTGTAGGCGATCCAGACGAAGCCCTTCGTGCCCGTCCCGGTGCTGTTGTACCAGCCCCAGTTCGGGCCGCTGGTCTGCGCGACGAGAAACGCGCCATAGTGAGTCAGTCCGTCGCGATGGTCGACATAGCTGCGCTCGTCGTCGTAGCCGACAATGCACACCGAATGGCGCGACACGAGGTCCAGCTCGCGCGAATACCACACGCGGTTGTCGATGCCCAGAACACTGTTATCCGGATAAAGGTCAAAGTTGTTGCTCACCACGCCGCGCGTGACGACGCAGCCGCCGTTGGCGATGTGCTGCTTGATCGCCTCGAGCCCCTCGATCGTGTTGGCCTGGATCTTGTGAAGCGTCATCGTGCGGTTCACAAGCGCCTGGACCCACGCCGCCTCGCTGGGCCACTCGTGGTAGTCCTGGTTCATCGGGTGGAGGGTCACGTTCGAGCACCCAACTTGTGCGAGACGTGCCATGGCGTGCTCGGTGCACTCGGCCCCGCGATCACCCTGGCAAATCAACGAGAAGATGAACCGCGGACTGCAGATCACGTCCGGGTCGCCGCTCGACGCATCGAGCCCCTCGTCGCGCGCCTGGGTGTACGTATTGTAGTAGTAGCCGGCGGCCCAACATGTGCAGTCGCCGATGGGCTGGTCGCCGATCGGCGGGAAGGAGATCAACGTGCTGTTGTCCACCAGCGCGGGGAGATCTCCGGGCACCGGCGAGGTGTCGTTCGCCGCAGCCTCGGCGAGCGCACGCGCACGCGACAGCGCGTTCGGTGCCACCGATGTGACCTCGACGGCAGGAGACGGCCCCATCTCGCACTGCGACGACCCCGCCTGCGCGTCGTCCCGCAACCACCAGGAGTGGCCCTGGGACTCGTCACTTCCCTGGGACCAGGCCGTGCTCGCCATAAGTGCAACAGCCAGAAGCACAGCCGGGCAGCCGCACGCGCGAAGGACGCCGGTGCGCCAGGGCAGCCGGCGACGAACTGATCCGCTCATTGCGGCCTTCCCCCCTTGTGCTGAATGCACTCCAAAAGCCACCTCGGCCACAGGCCGAGGTGCGCCGGCAGAAGCTACATATGTGCTGCAAAGCCGTCGCTGCAACACCCCTGAATAGAACATACTGCGACGAGCCGTCTCTGTCAAGAGCCAACCGGCCATGTTGTGCCATTCCGCAGCCCGTGCCGCTGGCAAAGCCGGCGTCTACCGACTTCTGGATGTCCATGCCATCAGCCCGTATGTCGGCATAACCTCTGCACGCTGCCACTGGTCCGTTGAATAGGAGAACAGATGCGCACCACAGGCACGCCCTGGGGATGGCGCGTCCCCTACAGTCTGAGGTCGGTCGTCTCGCCCGCGCACACGCCCTGGGCCACGGCCGGTCCGACACAGAGAGGCCCGGGGTCCCTGAAGACCCCGGGCCTCGTCAATGATACTCTTGGCAGCGTGCTACTCTCCCACGCTCATGTGCGCAGTACCATCGCCGCTGGAGGGCTTAACTGCCGTGTTCGGGATGGGAACGGGTGTACCCCCTCCGCCATGGCCGCCAAGAATGACTTCCTGCCAACTGCGGCAGGTACTATGTCTGACAGTCGAATCGAGGCGCTACTCGGAACGAGCCGAGGACGTCGCGTCAGAGGATCGGCGTCCGGCGCATCCAGCCTGGATGCGCCGTCGCCGCAAAAGTGCAATGGTCAAGCCGATGGACCGATTAGTACCGGTTAGCTTCACCCCTCGCGGGGCTTCCACACCCGGCCTATCAACCTCCTGGTCTTGAAGGGGTCTCATAGGGAGAACTCATCTTGGAGGAGGCTTGGCGCTTAGATGCTTTCAGCGCTTATCCTGTCCGGACGTAGCTACCCAGCGATGCCTTTGGCAAGACAACTGGAACACCAGCGGTCCGTCAAACCCGGTCCTCTCGTACTAGGGTCTGCTCTCCTTAATTCTCCTACGCCCACGGCAGATAGGGACCAAACTGTCTCACGACGTTCTGAACCCAGCTCACGTAACGCTTTAATCGGCGGACAGCCGAACCCTTGGGACCGCCTACAGCCCCAGGATGCGTTGAGCCGACATCGAGGTGCCAAACAGCGCCGTCGCTGTGGACGCTTGGGCGCTATGAGCCTGTTATCCCCGGCGTACCTTTTATCCGTTTAGCAACGGCGATTCCACATTCAACCGCTGGATCACTAAGGCCTGCTTTCGCATCTGCTCGACGTGTATGTCTCGCAGTCAAGCACCCTTATACCTTTGCGCTCGCCGCACGATTGCCAACCGTGCTGAGGGTACCTTTGCACTCCTCCGTTACCTTTTAGGAGGAGACCGCCCCAGTCAAACTACCCACCTGACACTGTCCGGCGCCCGGATTCACGGGACGGCGTTAGAACCCCACTACAGCAAGAGTGGTATTTCACTGATGGCTCCACCGAGGCTAACGCCCCGGGTTCATCGCC
>CAZCQN010000021.1:20000-29241 GCA_964500825.1 uncultured Verrucomicrobiota bacterium
CCACTTGATCAACGACACGCCGTCAGTCTAGCTTGCGCGCTCTGAGAACGCGATCTATCCGAGGGTACAAAGACCCTTCTGATGTTCAGCTACCCTTTTAGTCGGACCGGCGGCCCGCTGTCAACAGTTTTTTTCGGAAATCCTCGGCCTTCCTGACGCGGCCCTCATCGCTTCAGTTCCCAGGGTCGTAGCGCCAGATCATGCCGACAAGGCGAGCCCGCTTCACGCCGCGCCAACGAGCCGCGCCCTCCGGAGGTGCAAATCCGCTGCCAAGCCTGCCGCGGGCTGCCGCTAAGGCGATGCTCCGCCCCATACCTTTGCCTGCTGCTCCTGTCACAAGTGGAAGGCGTCCGATGCGCTTCATGCCGTTCTCGCTCCTACACGCGGTTCGGGACTGGTCGGGACAGGTCATACGTGTAGCCGTAGACCTCGGGGTCGATCTCGCGGCGACGAATCGCGGCGACAAGCTCGGCCTTGCGTCGCTGTTCCTCGTCGCTCGTGCGTGGGTTGTCGGGCCGGCACGTCGCAGTTGTCCCACCAGCTCCGCCTCTCAGTCGCCACCGTAGTCACTCCTCAAGTGATTCGAGAACGGCGGCGATGAACAGCTCCTTGTGCTTCTCGAAGTGCTCGCCCGCCCTGTTCCGCGTCACGACGATGATAAGCTCGTGTGTCGGGTCGACGAGAAACGTTGCGTCTGAAGCAGCGCCGTGGCCGAAGCAATCCTCGCCGAAGCCGAGCGCCACCGTCTCCGCAGACCGCGAGGTGCCGACGCCATACTCGAGCCCGGGCATGAGGCCGGGCAAGTCGGGATACGTGCGCGGGAGCATCTGTTTGTACGTCTCTTCGCTGAAGAAGCGCTTATCGCCATACGCCCCGCGGTTCAGCAACATCTGGCCGATCTTGGCCATGTCGAGCGGCGTGCTGAAGGTGTCGCCGGAGCTGCCCATCACTTCCGTGTTGGTGCAGCCGAGGGGGTCGAGAAGATGGTTCCTGTAAAAGCGGGCAAGCACTTCGCCGCTTATGAGCTCGATGATCTTGCTGCCGAGCGAGAGGCCGGTCCCGCTGTACTCCCAGCGTTTGCACACGCTCTGATGCGGGTAGTAGCCGGCAGCGACCTCCTCGAGGTCGTTCATGTCGTCGCCCCAGATGTCAAGCAGACCGTGGGTGTGGTTGTACAGGTGGCGGATCGTGAGCGGCGTTTCAACCTCGATGCCCTGGAACGGCGGCAGGTATTCGTCGACGGTGTCGTCGAGCTCGACGAGGCCCTGATCGACGAGCGTCATCAACAGCGTGCCCGACATGAGCTTGGTGATCGATGCCATCCAGCTCGGTGTCGTGACCGTAAGCGGTTCACCGTCGCGGGTGCCGTACGCCTTGTGGAAGAACACGACGCTGTTGCGCACGAGGCAGACGGCGAACGCTTCGCCGCTCTCGGCCACCCACGCTTGACAGACCGCGTCGATCTTCTCGACGGCGTCCGGCTTCATACCCGCCTCGGTCGCCGTGCCTTCACGCAGCATGGGGGCCGGGTTGCCCTCGATCGGACGCGGGCAGACAAACGGGTCGGGGTAACGCTCGTCCATGCCGTAGAGCTTGCGTTTCAGGCCAATCCACCATTGCCGGTCGCGGGCATAGACATCGTCGGTGACGCCGGCAGGCGCGGCAGCCGGATCGGTCTCAGCAAGCCCGGCCAGAAGCGCGGCAAAACCGGGGTCGCGAGACGACAGGTCATCGTCGAACGCGCACCACTTGAAGTGGTCGCCGATGATGCGCGACTGCGACTCGATCACGCGCGGGTCCACACCGTACTCCTCGGGCAGGTTGATTGTCGCATGCATCTCGCCCCTCCACACCCTGAACCAGTCGGGGCTACCGGAAAGGCGATAGAGCGTGTTAAAGCGACGGAACGTCCGGCCCGACTCGGTGGTGATCTCGACGACGGCGCCGTACCGGCCAGGCTGCTCGGCGGCTTTCACCTTGTCGTAGTCCTTGTCGTAGAACGTCGTCGTGATCGAGTAGCGGCCGATGAGGTCCTCGACGCGCGACGGCTGTTCGAACTCGCACGACGGGAATCGCGTCGACGAGAACACGGCCGGCTCGAAGCGCAGCCTCGCCCCGATGAACGCGCGGGCCCGCCGTTCGGCAGCGTCCGGCAGGGTGATCGTCTCGATGAGCTTATCGTCGATCAAGACATCGAGGGGATCGTAGGAGGCTCCGTGTGCCGGCATCGGGAGCTCGATGCTGTACGAGGCCCGACCATCCTTCTCCGTCAGCTCGCCCTTTGAAAGCTCGACGTCGCCCATCTTGACGGCGATCGTCTTGCCGACAAGCTCTTTCATGCCGGTCACGGCGATGTTCGTTCGGCGGAAGCGCTCGTACCTCCCGGTGGCGGTCGCCATGACCGGCGGGCTCGGGGTCTCCGACAGCCGCACGCGGTGCATCTGGTCTGTGTAGTATGCCGTGTCGAGTGCCGGAAACCACCGCACGGCGAAATCCGTGTCCGGACCGTCGGATTCGTCGACAAAGAGCTGGAAGCCGACTTCACGCCCGACCGCCGGCTCGATGCCAAGGTTGCTCCACGGCAGGAGAACCTCCATGACATATCCCGTGCCGGTCTTCGTACGGGCCGCCTCGATTGTCGGCGGCTGCTTCTTCAGCTCCTCGTTGCTGCGTTTGTCGGTGAGATACTGCCGCAGCTCGGGGTAGCTGGGGTCGAGTCCCGGCGAGAGGAATGCGAAGATCAGGTCCTTGCCGCCGCGCTTCTCGGCGAAGAACAACTGCACGCAGTCTTCCCGCCAGAAGTGCTCCCCGTCAGGATACTCGACGTGGACGTCGTCGGTGACCTTGAGGAGCAGCAGCAAACCACGCGCGTCCCACCCGAGACGAAACGCCACGTCGAGGTCGTCCGCAGGCAGATAGACCCCATCCCTGCCCGAGACAATCTCCACCCGGAACCCGTTGTCGGCCCAGTCGTCAGCCTTGCCGTCGATGACGATCTTCTCCAGGCGCGGCACGTCGAAGATGGGCTGTTCCAGGGCACACAGCGGCGAGGCGCTCAAGAGCACGCTCGCAATACACAACGTCAAGAGCAGCGCTTGCCTCATCATCTCAAACCTCACGTCTTGTCTGGTCATTCCCTTATCTGTCTCAGGACCGAAGCGTCCTCTAATCCACAGGCTTCACCCACTGATGCTCCTGGTATTTGGCTGCAGGCCCAAGCGATTCGTAGAGCCGATTGGCGGGGAATGGGTCCGGACCAGTGTCGATGTAGGCGCGGCGCACGCCGCAAGCCTGCAACCGGCGGAAGCACTCGTTGAGCAGCGCTCCTGCCAGCCCCTTGCGGCGATGGTCCGGGTGCGTGCCCACCGGGTCGATCTCGGCGATCCGGTTCCGCGCGTCCACCCACACGAGGGCGAAGGCCACGTACTCGCCGTCAGGCGACACGACGATCAGATGCCAATCGTGCGAGTAGCTTGGTGCCGAAGCCTTGCCGTAGAACCAGGCGTCACCGAGGTCGGACTGGCCGAACACCTTGTTCTCAAGTTCGATGAGGCGATCGTGCTTGCCACCTCTACCCAACGGCCTGATGTAGTATCCCGGCGGCAACGCCGGCTCTGGAGCCGGCTGGGACGTGTCGTACTCGTACTTGTTCCCGCTGTTTCCCTGGTCCCGATAGCCCAGAGAACGCAACAGATCGGAACGCTCTCCATCGTCCGTGTAGGCGTGCGTCTCAGCGCATTCCTTGCCTCGTTCGACGCCGTGCGCGATCCAGGACAGCATGTCAGTCTCGACGGCACGGTGTTCGGGATGAATCTGAAGATAGACACCGTTATCCCCATGCTCGGAGATGGTGAAACCGACAAGCCGATCCGCGCTGTCTCGCCACAAGTGGACGTCGCGCGTGAAGAACGGCGCCGGCATGTGGAGCGAAGCGTATTTCCAGTTCTCGAGTCGGGCGAAGAGCCAGTTGTGTGGCTTGCGAGTTATCGCATAGCTCTCCACCAACAGCTCCCACATCTCTTGATACTCGGCGTCACTGTGCGTGTATGGATAGTCTCGTGCTTGCACAACGCCTCCTCGCGCCAGAAACTGACATCCAGTGATGAGTCTGAGGGAAACTCCTCGACGAGCCGCTCGTCGGGCTCAACCGGCTAGGCACCGGGATGGACCGTATGGGCCGGAGAAGAACTCAGACGACACAAGAGCAGGCAACGTCCGCGGCGATTTGACGACATGAGCGGTACGCCTTGCCTTGGTTTAGGAGCGGTTCGATCGCTCCACGCGGGGCGTTCAGACATGCCGTCAGGCAACCAGCAGTGCTGCCTGACCCTATATGGTGTTCGCGTTAATCATGCGGGTGTTCTCCTCGTCCGGCCCCAGCCTGACAGGCATGCAGCCTTGATCGATGGCCGACGTGCCTTTCTTACCTGAACGCCATCATCCCTGTCAACCCGTTCAGTCTAGCGCCATTTGGGCCGGTCGATGCCGCGGCGGCGCAGCTCGTTGTGGATCTTGCCGAGGTGATGATGCATGTGGCGGATGAGGTAGAGGGCTCGGCCAAGCTCACACTTGCCCGTCCACGGGAAGCGCTTGTCCTCTGGCTCGCCGAGCAGGCCGTCGTCGCCGCGCTTCGTGAGCCATGTCTCAACCTTCGCCTTCGCCTCGTCGAGATACGTCAACACGTCTCGGCGGCTCGGCAGCTCGTCCGGCGGCGCCAACTCCCGGTCGCAGCCGAGGCGCTTGCCCGTCGGGAACTTCTTCCCCGTCCATTCGCCTGAGTAGAAAGCAGACGATTCGATGATGTGGATGGCCTGCCGCGCGGGAATCAAGTCGTCCTCGTCCGCCGCGCGCCACTCCTCTTCGGGGAACGCCTCGATCGCCCCGCGCAGCATGTCGAACGTGCGGGTGAAGTGATCGGTCAACGACTCAACGACGGGTTGGGCGCCCATTATCGTCCTCCCTCATTCGATGAAATCATGTCTGCGTGTCAGCTTGCCAGCGAGCGGATCAGCTTCAGGTCGAGCTTGCCTTTGGCGCCCCAGCCGCGCTTGCCGGGCGGGATGCTGGGCCGGAAGCGCTCGTAGAGCGAGTACGCCGCGCCGGCCAGGTCGTCCGGCGCGAACGCACTCGCAAGCTCCTCCATGGCGGTTCGCACGGCGCCAAGGTCATCGCCGAACTTCTGAGTCAGGTACTTCTCCACCTTCTCTGGCTCGATCGGCTTGTCTTTGACGACGGCGCGGACGCCGTCCTCGGTGTTCTTGGCCGGGACGGGCCGGCCGCAGATCTCGACCCAGAACTCCTCGCCTAGCCCGATCTTCTTGGGTGGTTTGCCGTCGCGCGTTTTCGGCGGCTTGAAGACGCGGATCATCCGGCCCTTCGTCTGCGCCGTCAGGCCCGCCATCGCCTTGCCGAGCGTGAGCGCCGCGTCGCGGTCGTAGCCGAGCTCCTCGGCCACGACGGCCGCCCACAGCGTGAGCACCGGCGCCCGGTTGATCGTGATGGTCTTCGCAGGCATTCTCGACACCCTCAGCTCGGCCCGGCTGCTTGCTTAAGAACGCCTCGGAACAGCGGGGCGCCGTGCGCGCCCTCGACGTCGTACGGGAGCGCCTCCGCCTCGAAGCCGGCCTCGCGCAGCAGCTTGAGCCACGTCTGCGTCGGAAACAGGCCGAGGACGTGCCGGTCATCTTCGATCCTGAGCGTGCCGCTCTCGTGGATGAAGTACCGGAACAGGGTCTCGACGGTCGTGTCAGCAGGATCCGGGTCGTAGGTGTACTCCACGTAGGTGAACGTCGTCGTGGCGTCGCGGCGCGTGGCGACGGAAACGATAGGGTCTTTGAACACCTCACGGACGTAGTCGGGCAATGTCAGGAAGACGCCGCCGGGCTCGAGGTGTGCCGCGGCCGTGGCAAACGCGTCCCGCAGGTCGTCCTCGGTCTGCATGTAGCTGATCGCATCATGGATCAGCACGGCCTTGAACGTTCGACCGAGGTGGATGGTGCGCATATCGCCGACGTGGAACTCGACGCCGGGGTTTAGCTTCTTCGCCTGCTCGATCATCCCCGGCGAAATATCGGCGGCGACCGCGTCGAACTCGTCGGTCAGATGCGACAGATTGCACCCACCGCCCACGCCGAGCTCAAGGATCGTGTGTCGTCCCGGGCCCAGCTTGCTGCGGAGCGCATCGCGCCAGACCGCTGCTTCCTTCGCGTAGTCCTCGGCCGGGTTGATGAGCTGGCAGTAGCGGGCGAACTCTGTGTACATCCTCGTAGCCATAAACACCTCTTCCCTGCGATCGTGAAGAATCCACGACCACAAATCATACTCGGTCTTCTTCTCCCGTGCGGCCTGCTCGGAGCTCCACTCCGTCGGATCCGAGCACCTCGGCCACGACCACCGCCCGCAGCGTCTGCAGCGGCGCCCGGTTGATCGTGATCGTTCTCTCAGGCATGTTCCTTCCACCTCCGCACCCTGGCTAAACGCCAAGCGCTTGCTTGGGTATCGCGAAGCGTCGATTGCGCAAATGTCTATGTCTGTGGTTCGCCCGTCGAGAGTTATCCTGTGTTTCACTTCCCACCTGCGCTTGTGAGATGGGAAGCTACCGAAGTAGGCAGGAAGTGTCAAGGACAAGCTTCGCTTTTTATTCGCCCAGAAAGGTGGTCAAGCGGCCGCTCGAGGTGCTCGACGGCCTGCGAGTACTTCTCCCTGCGAACACGTCCAGACCAATGACAACAAGACCACCCCCGAGGGTTGCGCACAATCGGGACGAAGACAACACCTGAGCGGACGCCGCCAGACACACAACGGGGCAGCCTATGATCGGCTGCCCCGTCAAGACTCGGTGACTACGGTTGTTGGATTACCGCTTCCCGCGCCGACGCAGCAGAACTGCCGCAACGCCGAGGCCAAGCAGCGCCAGCGCCGCCGGCTCGGGCACCGTGCAGATCGTGTCTATGACGATCTGGTCAACGCTGATCGGGCCTGTGATCTGCACCGTCTCGATCGGCGGGTTGTCCCAGACGTACACCCGGTAGACGCTCAGGTACCACGGCGTCGTGAGTGGCACCCCCGTCGGGCCGAGGTTGATCTGCTCGATCAGCTCCGCATCCGAGACCGTGTAGCACGGGTCAACGACGACGGCCACCGTCGGCTCGTAGGTGTCGATCGCCGCCCACGTGATCTGCACCCGGATCTCCTTATACGGGTTGGGGATCTGGCTGTTGGGGATCTCGGCCTCGAACTCCATCGTCGAGTCCCACACGCCCGTGCGGCCGCCCCATTCGAAGAGATAGCCGCCCATCTTGAGGCCAGGCCACACCTCCATTGTGGCAACGCCATATGGATTGGCGGTCGGTTCGCCGTCGGGAGCGTCGTACTCGTAGCGCATGGTCATGAAGTTGTACTCGCCGCTCGTGACGAAGTCCCACGACTGGACCGTGCTCCCCTCGTCGCCGCGCCACGTCGGGATGACGCGGTCGTCAGCGCACGCAGGCGCTCCAAGGCCCACCACAAGCAGAGCTGACGCGATCCAACACGCCGCCGCGATTGCCTTTCGCTCCATTTGCTCACCTCCTCCAACGAGCCGGACCAGCCCCCTCCCCAATAAGCGCAGGTTCCGGCAAGGCCTGGCCCGCCGCAATGATAATGCAACCTCCTCGCGTGGAATGGGAACCGTCTTGGAGTCGAACGCGCCAGATAGGCTGAGTCGGCCCAGAGATTGCCCCGATACCCACGTAGCTACTAATAACAAATAACTCCGCCTGTGTCAAGAGAAATCGACGCCGACCGGCCATGCACTGAGCGGCGATCGCCGCGGCGATCGGGTCAGGAGGAGTTCGGTGCGCCGGCGTCCGGCCGCGCCTGTTCAGCGCGCTCGACGCGGCACACGAAGTAATGGGAAAGCGCCGGGCAGGCGACCTCGGCGATGGCCAGGCAGTACAGGAACGGCAGGAGGGCGACGACGAGATCGCCCCACACGGTCGGGTTGTGGAAGCGAGTGCAGAAGGCAGTCCTGGCGAGGATGATGAGCGTGAGAAGCAGGCCCAGGCACACGATGCAGGACGCCAGCACGTTGATGAAGTGCAGCAAGAGCCGGTCGCGGCCCCCCGAAGAAGCGAGCTCCCGCCGGGTGTTCAGGTAGGCGACAAGCAGGACGGCAAGGAGGCCGATGAGGAAATACGGCTGGATGTTGATGAGCAGCCACAAATGCCCGCCGAGAATGAGGGCGAGCAGGGTCAGAGCCCCGCTGGCTGCCAGGGCGATGACGCCTGAACGCTTCATGCCGTCTTCCGCTCCTGTTCGACGAAC
Organism: uncultured Verrucomicrobiota bacterium; assembly: GCA_964500825.1. Taxonomy (GTDB): domain Bacteria; phylum Auribacterota; class JABMQX01; order JAFGEW01; family JAFGEW01; genus CAYUZG01. Next base: position 28,305 of record CAZCQN010000021.1, read on the forward strand.
CCGACGATCGCCTCGACGAGGCCGCGCGCTGTGTGCGTCGTCGCCTCGAGCGCGATCTTCAGCGCACATGAGTCGGCCGCGCGGGTCGTCTCCGGTCCGATGCTCGCGTACACAATCTTAGACGCAAGCCGGTGCCGTTGTGTTCGGCCGACCTCTTGCCGACTCCGGTCGGCGATTGCCGCAAAGGCCCGCGCGGTCGAAGCGCTGGTGAACGCTACCACGTCCACAGGGCGGTCAACAAGCACTTGCATGGCCGTGGCGCCTGGCCTGGCCCGAACTGTTCTGTAGGCGGCTACGGTTCTGACGCGGGCCCCTCGTTCGCGCAGGAGGCTCGGTAAATCGTCGGGCGCGATGTCGGCACGCAGCAGGAGGAGGCGTTTTCCGCGAATCCGGCGGCGCTTGAACGCCTCGGCGAGCCCGGCCGACGTGAACGTGGGCGGCACGAGGTCGGGCCGGATGCCGCGCTGCACGAGCTCGGCGGCCGTCACCTCGCCGATCGCGGCGACGCGTGCCGTGCCGAACGCGCGCGCGTCACGCCCCATGGCCGCAAGCCGGTCGAAGCACGCCCCGACGCCGTTGACGCTCGTGAAGACAACCCAGTCGCACGAGCCGAGCCGGCGGAGCGCGGCGTCGAGCTTCCCGAAGTCCTTGAGCGGCTTGATCTCGATTGTCGGCAGCTCGATCACCTCGGCCCCGAGCTCCTCGAGTTGCTGCACGAGGGAAGCCGCCTGGCGGCGCGGGCGCGTCACGACGATCCGCTTGCCGAACAGGGGCTTCCGCTCGAACCATCGGAGCCGACCGCGCAGGCCAGCCACGTCGCCGACCACCACGACGACGGGCGGCTGAATCCTTTGGGCGAACACGGGATCACGCGCTTCATCGAGCGTCGTCTCGACGGTCACCTGGAACGGGTACGTGGCCCACTCGACGATGGCGA
>CAZCQN010000022.1:0-29063 GCA_964500825.1 uncultured Verrucomicrobiota bacterium
AACCTGGGGCTTACCCGCCTTCGCCAAGGCTTCGGCGGGCAGGCGCCCCGGGCTACCCTCTGCCGGGCCTCCGGCCCTTGACCTACACAAGTCGGGTGAAACGCCTTTTTCAGCACCCTGCTAAATATCCAGGTCCGTGACGCTCAGGGCGTACTTCTCGATGAACGCTTTGCGCTGGTCGACGGCCGTGCCCATGAGGATCGAGAAGATCTCGTCGGCGGCGATCGCGTCCTCGACGGTGACCTGCATCACAGTACGGCGCTCGGGATTCATCGTGGTTTCCCAGAGCTGGCGTTCGCTCATCTCGCCGAGGCCCTTGAAACGCTGGATCATAATCCCCTTGCGGCCGAGCACTCGGACGGCGTCGACGATCTCGCGCAGCGAGGCGAGTTCGATCACCTTGTCGCCGCCGATGAGCTTGTAGCGCGGCGCCTGCTTCTCGTCGCCGTTCGCGTAGTAGTGCTTGAAAGCGAGGCCGCGCTTTTCGAGCGCAGCGATCTTCTTCTCGAGCTCGCGCGACTCGAAGATCTCGGCGACGATCTTGATGCCGGCTTCTTCCCGTCCCTCCTCTTCCTCGTCGAGTAGCTCGAGCTGGCGACCGCGTCGTTTCTCCTCGGCCTTCGTGAGCTCGCCCATCTCGCGGTCGCTCGTGAGGAACCGCTCGTCGCCGTTGACCTTGACGAGGTACAGGGGCAGCTTGCCGTCCTTGTCGCAGCCGGCGAGGTAGCGCTCCACGTCGATGCCCTTGCGCGCGATGAGCAGCAGCAGGTACTCGACCTCGACGAGCGTCTCGAGGATGCGGGTGAACTGGGCGTTGCTGAACTTCTTGCCGCCCTTGCCGAGCGTCTTGAGCTCGAGGCCCTCGGCGCCGTTCTCGAGCAGGAAGCCGTCCATCTGGCGCTCGTTTTCGATGTACTGCTCCTTCTTGCCGACGGCGATGCGATACAGCGGCGGCTTGGCGATGTAGATGTGGCCGCCCTCGACGAGCGGCTTCATGTGCCGGAAAAAGAACGTCAGGAGCAGCGTGCGGATGTGCAACCCGTCGACGTCGGCGTCGGTCATGATGATGATCCGGTTGTAGCGCAGCTTTGCGACGTCGAAGTCCTCGCGCCCGATGCCGGCGCCGATCGCCATGATCATCGTGCGGATCTCTTCGTTCTTGAGGATCTTGTTGATTTGCGCCTTCTCGACGTTCAAGAGCTTGCCGCGGATCGGCAGGATGGCCTGGAAACGGCGGTCGCGACCCATCTTGGCCGAGCCGCCGGCGCTGTCGCCCTCGACGACGTACAGCTCGCAGAGCGCGGGATCTTTCTCGGCGCAGTCGGCGAGCTTCCCCGGAAGGCCGCCGCTTTCCAGCGCACCCTTGCGGCGCGTGAGATCGCGCGCCTTGCGCGCCGCCTCGCGTGCACGCGCAGCGATGACGGCCTTCTCGACGATGCGGCGGCCGATCGGCGGGTTTTCTTCCAGGAAGGCGCCGAGGCCGTCGTTAACGATCTGCTGGACGATCCCTTCGACCTCCGGGTTGGTGAGCCGGATCTTGGTCTGGCTTTCGAACTTCGGGTCGCGCAGCCGCACGCTGAGCACGGCGGCGAGCCCCTCGCGCACGTCGTCGCCGGTGAGCGAGAGCTTCTCGTTCTTCGACAGGTTATGTGACCGGATGTAGTAGTTGACCGTGCGCGTGAGCGCGCTCTTGAAGCCGCTCTCGTGGCTGCCGCCGAAGATGGTGCGGATATTGTTGACGAACGAGCAAATCGTCTCCTGGTACGAGTCGCTGAACTGCATGGCGAGCTCAACCTCGACGTCCTCGCGCTCGCTCTTGAGATAGATGGGCTTCTTGTGCAGCGCCTCGCGGTTCTTGTTGAGGTGCTCGACGAAGCTGATCAGCCCGCCCGTGTAGCGGAAGCTCTCGTCGCGTTCGGCTTTGTCGGCCCGCTCGTCCTTGACCGTAATCGTCACGCCCGCGTTGAGGAACGCGAGCTCGCGCATGCGGCCGGCGAGTGTGTCGAAGCTGAACGCCGCGTCGTGGAAGATATCGGGATCGGGCTTGAACGTGATTTTCGTGCCCGTGCGCTTGCGCTTGCCGATCTCCTCGAGCAGCGAGGCGGTGCGGCCGCGCTCGAAGCGCATCTTGTACACCTTGCCGCCGGTCGAGACTTCGGCCTCGAGCCACTCGCTGAGCGCGTTGACGCACGAGACGCCGACCCCGTGCAGGCCGGCGCTCATCTTGTACGATTCGTGGTCGAACTTGCCGCCGGCGTGCAGCATCGTCAGCACGACCTCGAGCGCGGGCTTCTTGACTGTCTCGTGCATGTCGACGGGGATGCCTCGACCGTTGTCGCTGACGCTGATGCTGTTGTCGGCGTGGATGCGCACGTCGATCCGGTCGCAGTGGCCGGCCATCGCCTCGTCGATCGAGTTGTCCACCACCTCGCGCGCGAGGTGATGCAGGCCGGTTGCCCCAGTGTCGCTCACGTACATCTCGGGACGTTTGCGGACGTGCTCGATTCCCTCAAGCACTTGGATGCTCGTGGCCGTATAGGCTTTCTCCGCCTTTGGCAAAGAGGCAGGGGCCACCGACGCCAGCGGCGACCCGGTGTCGGCAGGCTGCACGTCGGCCTTCTTCCTCGCGCGCGCCTTCGTCGTGGGCTTCTTACTGCCCCTCGCTGTCTTGGCAGCCTTGGCCATCTAGTGCGTCTCCCAGGTTGACGGGTCCGCCGCGACGCGGCAACGCAGGTCGCGCACGAAGGTCCCGCCAAGCCGTTTGTTCAGCTTCCGCAAGATGTGCCCCTTGTAGAAGCGCGCAAGCTCGTCGCGCCAGATCGTGTCGCGCACCTCGACGATCAGGAGCTTGCCGTCGAACTCGAACGGGCGAGTGCTCGCGGCGATCGCTTGCCCGACCACCTCCGGCCAGCAGATGATGATCCGCTCGATCGGCCCGCCCGAGCGCCTCTCCCAGCCGCGGACGATGCCGCCAACGAGCGTGCCCACCGCCTGCGTCTTGCCCCGCGCCACTGCTCGTCCTCCCTGATCACCGCCGCACCAAGAGCAACCCGACGCGGCCGACGCGCCTCGCCATCTCGCGCTGCGTGGCGGCGATTCTCACACGATAGTCTAGGAGGTTCTCGTCGAGTGCGTCAAGTGCTTTCTCGTCGTGGCAGCCCCGAGCAAGACCCTCTCCTGGCCCATCGGAATCTTGCCGTGAACGCCGCGCTCGGCGGCCGGGTAGTCGGGAGGGCAACCGCTTCGAGCATGTCACCGTTGCCCTGCGCGCGGCAGTCGTGAGGTAGACTGACGGCTCCCGTGAGCTACTCGGTGTCCTGGAGCCGCATCGGCATAATCACGTGCAGGAACGACCCCTCGCCGCGGATCACGCCCGGGCTGAGCGAGTCGGTTAGCTCCAGGCTGACGACCTCCTCGTCCATGCTGCCCAGCACGTCTTTGAGGAAGTCGGGATTGAACGCGATGGCCAGCTCAGGGCCGTCGTACTTCGCCGGCATGCTCACACGCGCCTCGCCGACCTCGGGCGAGCTCGACGTGATCACGATCTGGCCCTTCCTGAAGGCGAGGCGGACGAGGTTTGCCTGGTCCGTGGTGAGAAGGGCCGCCCGCCGGACAACCTGGAAAAACTCACGCCGGTCCAGCTCGACCTTCTGCGACGAGCTCTCTGGAATGACACGCTCATAGTCAGGGAAGCTCCCGTCGATCAAGCGCGACACGAGGAGCACGTCGTTCAGCTCGAATGCAACCTGGTTCTTTGCCAGGAACACGCGTACCTCGCCCTCGTGGCCGAGCATGTGCTGCAGCTCCTCGACCGCCTTCAGCGGGACGATGAAATCGCGCTTCAGCTTTACGTCCGCGCTAAGCTCGGCCGATATCTGCGACAGCCGTCGCCCATCGGTCGCCACAAGCATAATCACGTGGTTTTCGATCACCACGTCCATTCCCATGAGCGCGTAGCGGTTATCCTCGCGTGAAACCGAATAGACTGTCTTGCGCAGCATGTTTTTCAGGACCGCCTGAGCGAGCGTGAACGACTCCTTCTCAAGGAACTCGGGTAGCTTGGGGAAATCGTCCCTTGAACTACCGAGAACGCGAAAGTACGAGTCACCACATGTAATCGTGGCGACGTCTTTCTCACTGATCTCGACCTTGACCTCACCCTCAGGCAGCTCGCGCAGGATGGCAAAGAGCGTCTTTGCGGGAATAGTCGAGGCCCCCTCTTTTTCGACCCGCCCTTCGGTCTTACAGCGTATGCCAACCTGGAGGTCGGTAGCTGTCAACACGAGGGCGTTGTCAATAGTCTCGATCAAGACGTTTGACAGGATCGACAGCGTGCTCTTGCTGCTGACAACCGTTTGTACTTTCTGGACTGTTTCGAGGAGATCCCTCGTTTGGACGGATGCTTTCATGCCTGTTCCTCAACACATGTCCACAAAGCTTCTTCTCGACTTCTTCTAGTTATTTCAATTCGTAGTCGTCGTAGAGCGCGTGGATATGTGGATGGCCCAGGAGCGTCTCCCTGGTTCGGGTACTCTGAGCTGCCGGTGGAGTTGCCGTGGATAAGCGCGCACTGGTCCACACACTCGACCTTGAGGCGAAATGCTAACACGCTGTCAACCGGGCGCAAACAGAATTTTCACGCTAGCGCACAGCAGGCCGCGGTTTGTCCTTTGCACAACGCTGGCACAGGTACGAGGTGACTGATGCGTGATCCTATAGACGAGGCCGGCTCTAGTCAGCGTCCTGGAGTCTCATCGGCAGGACCAGATGTAAGGAGGTGGCCCCGCTGCGAACGATGGCGGCGCTCAGTGCGTCGGTCAACTCGAGGAGAACGGTGTCGTCGTCGATGCTGGCCACGAGGTCCTTGAGGAAGTCAGGGTTGAAGCCGATTTCGAGGTCGTTGCCGTCGTACTTGGCGGGCATGCTCACGCGCGCCTCGCCAAGCTCGGGCGAGCTGGCGCTGATCACGAGCTGGCCCTTGCTGAGGCTCAGGCGGACCAGATGTGTCTGCTGCGTTGTGAGAAGCGCGGCCCTGGAGATGGCCTGGGCGAACTCGCGCCGATCGAGCTGCGCCTTCTGTGGCGAGGCCTCCGGGATCACGCGCTCGTAGTCGGGGAAGGCGCCGTCAATCAGGCGCGAGACGAGCAGAACACCGTCGAGCTGGAACGCGACTTGGTTCTTCGTCAAGAAGATGCGCACGTCACCGCCGTCACCGAGCATCCGCTGAAGTTCGTCGACCGCCTTGAGCGGCACAATGAAGTCGCGCTTGAGCTTGACGTCCGGCCCGAGCTCGGCCGAGGTCTTCGAGAGCCGGCGGCCGTCGGTGCCGACGAGTGTGAGCACGTGCTCGGCCACCACGACATACAGGCCCGTGAGCGCGTAGCGGTCGTCCGTGCGCGAGATGGCGTACGCCGTCTTGCGCAGCATGCCGTTGAGGAGCGCCTGGCCGATGGTGAATGACTCCTTCTCGAGAAACTCCGGCAGCTTAGGGAACTCGTCTCTCGAGATCCCGAGAATGCGGAAGTAGGAGTCCGCACAGGTGATGGACGCGATGTCCTTCTCATTGATCTCGAGCTTGACCTCGGCGTCCGGGAGTTCACGCAGGATGGCGAACAGCGTCTTGGCCGGGACGGTCGAGGCACCTTGTTTGGTGACCCGCGCGTCGGTCTTGCAGCGAATGCCGACCTGAAGGTCCGTCGCTGTGAGGACGAGTGCGTTGTCGACGGTTTCAAGGAGAACGTTCGATAGAATCGGTAGTGTGGTCCTGGCGCTGACAACGGTCTGTGCTTTTTGGACCGCGTCGAGGAGATCCTTGGTTTGGACGGACGCTTTCATGCCGCCTCCTCAGTACGTGCCTACGAAGCCTATCCGCGACCTCGTCTCGCTATTTGAGTTCGTCGTCGTCGCAGAGCGCGTGGACATGTGGAGAAGCCAGGGGAAGCGCCCTGGTCCGGGTGCTCAGAGCTGCTGGTGAAGCTCGCGTGGCCCAGCACCCGGCTGTCCACATGCTTGACCTCGGGGCAAAATGCTAACACGGTGCCAACCGGGCGCAAACAGAATCTTTCGCAGCCGGTTACTTCTGGAGGCTCTTGGAGAGGGAGGCGACCGTGAGGCGCAGTTTCGGGTCGTTTTCGACACGCTTCTCGACGAGGCGGTGGCCGTGGATGACGGTTGAGTGGTCCTTGCCGCCGAACGCGTCGCCGATCTCCTGGAGGGTGCTGTCAGTGAGCTCGCGCGCCAGGTACATGGCGATCTGGCGCGGGAAGGCGATCGACTTGGGGCGCCGCGAGCTTTTCATGTCGGCGACGCGGATATCGAAATGCTCGGCGACGCGCCGCTGGATGTCGTCGAGGGAGATCTCGTGGCGTTGCTCGGCAACCAGGATGTCCTCGAGCACGCTGTTGCAGAGGGCCTCCGTGATCGGCAGGGTCATGAGCGAGGCATAGGAGGCTACCCGGATCAGGGCCCCCTCAAGCTGACGCACGTTCGAGCGAATCCGGTCGGCAAGGAAGTAAGCGACATCATCCGAGATGCCGACCGTCTCACCTTCGGCCTTCTTGCGGATGATGGCGACGCGGGTCTCGAAGTCGGGGAGCTGCAGGTCCACGACAAGGCCCCACTCGAAGCGCGAGATGAGGCGCTGCTCCATGCGCTCGAGCTCGGCGGGCGGGCGGTCGCAGGAGACGATGATCTGGCTGCCCGCGTCGAAGAGCGAGTTGAAGGTGTGAAAGAACTCCTCCTGGGTCTGCTCTTTGCCGCAGAGGAACTGGACGTCGTCGATGAGCAGCGCGCGCATCGTGCGGTAGTGCTGGCGGAACTGCTCCATGCTGCGGTTCTGGAGGCTGGTGATGAGATGGTTGGTGAAGTACTCGCTCGAGGTGTACATGACGCGCTCGTGCTGATCGCGGGTCAACATGTGCTGGCCGATCGCGTGCATCAGGTGGGTCTTGCCGAGGCCCGTCCCGCCGTAGATGAACAGCGGGTTGTAGGCCCTGGCCGGGGCCTGGGCGACCGCCATGCAACCGGCGCGCGCGAAGCGGTTGCACCCGCCCTCGACGAAGTTGTCGAACGTGTAGCGCGGGTTGAAGCGGTTGCCGTTGCCGGCGCTGACCGGGCCGTGGCCGTTGCCGCTGACCGGTTCGTCTCGGTCGGGCTCGGGCGGCGAGCGGCGTTCGAGCTCCTCGTTGATCGTCAGCTCGAGCCGCGGCGGGTTGTCCGGCACGTGGCGGCTGACGGCCCGGGCCAGCTCGTCGGCGTAGTGGTCGGTGATCCAGTTGCGGACAAAGACGTTGGGCACTTCAATCACGAGGCGGTCAGCCTCGAGCCGCGTCGGCACGCACTGGCCGAACCAGCGTTCGAACGTGTGCGGATTCACGCCGTTCCTGACTTCGTCGAGCACGGACTCCCACAGGGACAGCAACTCCACCGGTCTCTCCTTTCAATGCGGCGAGGCGGTCACACCCGAGTGAGGGTGACGGTGCTGCATGAAGCGGCGCGGCCCCCGGCAGCCATGCTGGCGGCAAGACCACGCACGCTCGTTGTCCTCCCAGCCGACAGACAGTTATGCCCACGGGACTTGATCGTGCGCTTACTTCAGGTGCACGGCTCTCGGAGCGGCGGGCCTTGTGACGTGACGGTGCTCCCCGGGCAGCGGGGCATCCTCGCAAGTCGAGGACTAGGACACACGCACCGCGGGATCCGCCTCCGTGTCGGCCGTCTGCACCGGCGATGCACGGCGGGTCCACAGCTTATTCACACGCTATTCACACGACCTTGGTTCTCGTCGCCGAAAGCCGGCAGATTATAGTCGTCGTGTGACAGCGCCGCAAGCGTTTTTTCCAATTTTCTCGCGGTGCGCGTGTCCCGTGGTTATACTCCAGCGCACGTGTGCGGTGGGCGTGCGGTGTTTCTCTCGACGAGAATGGGACCTGCTGGCGTCACGCCGCGGTTGCTGCCTGCCCCGAGGTGAACAAATGGCGTCCGGAACGCATACGAGAGACGTGAAGCCGCAACTGGAGCTCGACATGGGGCCACCTCCGTCCGACGAGGACCTGATGCGGGCTTTCCAGGGCGGCGGTGAGCACGCATTTGCGGTGCTCGTGGAGCGCTACGGGGCCAAGGTGGTGAACTACGCGTGGCGGCTGATCGACGATCATGCGCTCGCGCAGGACGTGGCCCAGCAGGCGTTCCTGGCGGTCTATACGCGCAAGGCAACGTTCGATACGGCGCGGCGCTTCTCGGCATGGCTCTATCGGATCGTGGGCAACCTGTGCCGGATGGAGTGGCGGCGCCGCAGGCGCAAGGTGGCGCCGCTCGACGCATCGAGCGTGGCGGCCGGCGACCCGGCAGCGCTCGCGGCCGAGACGGTGGCCGACCCCTCGCCGTCGCCCGCCGAGGAAGCCGGCCGGCGCGATCTTGAGCGGCGCGTGCGCCGGGCCGTCGGTGAGCTGCCCGAGAAGCTGCGGATCGTGTTCGTGCTGAGCTTCTACGAGCGGCTGAGCTACAAGCAGATTGCCGAGGTGCTCGGGTGCGCGGTCGGCACGGTCGCCTCGCGCAAGCACCTGGCGGTGCAGCGGTTGGCGGGGAGCCTGAGCGCGGTCGGCGCGGAGCTTTACGGGGATGTGAAAGCATGAGGTGCAAGGCGGTCCGGAAACAGCTCGTCGCGTACGTCGATGGCGAGCTCGACGGCCAGACACGCGACATCGTGAAGACCCACCTGGGGCTCTGCTCGACGTGCAGTGTCGAGTATGACCGCATGCGGAAGGCGCTCGGCGCGGCACGCGCTTGGGAGGCGCGTCCGCTGCCGGAAGGATTCACCGAGGCGATCCAGGAGCGTGCCGAGCGCGGCGAGCGGCCCCGGCGGGTCCGCCTGCCGGCGTTCGACGTACGCGTTGTCGTGGACGCGATCCCGCCGCGCGCGTGGCAGGTTGCAGCGGCGTGCGCGATCCTGGTGGTCGGGCTCGTGGTGGGGCACCTGGTCTGGCCGCGGCACGTGGTGCCGGAGGCCGGCAAAGCCGCGCCCCACAACGGTGTGCGCGCCACTGCGCTCGAGACGCTGACGACGCTGCAGAAGTTGAAGATCATCCTCGGCATGCGCGAGGGGAGCGAGCGCACGATCGGCGAGCTCAGCGCCATGCAGCGCGAGCTCGCCGAGGCGATCGACCCGCAGCTCGCCGGACGCGTGGCTCTCTATCAGGAAGCCGAGGCGCTGATTGCGTGCGGCCGCCTCGACGAGGCCGAGGCGATTCTCGGCGATCTCGAGTCGGCCGACCCGCCGTTCGTGCTCAAGCCGTACGTGCGCATCACGCGTCTGGCGGCGCAGCCGCTGCCGCCGGTGCGCTGGCGCGAGCAGCCTCTCTATGCCGAGCTGCTGTCGCCCGAGGTGCTCGCCTCGCCCGAGCGGCTCTACGATATGGTCGCCGAGCGCTCGAGGTGGCTTGCGACTGCTTACACCGATGCGCTGGGGACGGCGCTCAGACCATTTGAGCGGCTTGGGCTGCCGGGGCGTCCCGAGGCTGACGGTCACCCCACAGACGAATGAGGCGGCCGACGCCCGACGCGGTCTTCGGCATACGGGGAGGGATACCATGACGTGGTTCAGAGCGGTTCTCTCTTTGGTCGTTCTTGCCGTGCTGGGTCTTCCTGCGTTGGCGGGGATTGACGAGGCGGCCGAGCCCGAGCTGCCGATCGGCACCGGGCGCGGGTTCGAGGCGCTGCTGCCCGAGCAAACGGCCATTTTCGCCTCCGTGCGCGACGTGCCGGCGCTGCTCGAGAAGCTCAAGGCGCTGCCGCTCGGCAAAGTCGTGCTGCGTGAGGGCTTTTTCGACGACCTGCTGCCGCCGATGGTGGTCGATAGGACGCGGGGCTTCTACAAGAAGTTCGTCGAGCCGGCCCTGGCGATCCCGGCCGGAGAGGCGGCGCTTGTGTGGGGTCAGCCCGATTTCGAGGGCCTCACGCCTGAGTTCGCGGTGCTCGCGGACGTGTCAGGCAACGAGGCGGCGCTCGAGCGCTATCTCGAGGAGACCATCCACCCATTGATGGACACGCGGTATGAGCGAAAAGATGTCGCGATTGGTGGGGTCACTTTCACCCGGGTGGGTGCCAAGCGGTTCGGCGAGGAGGCGGCCGTGCTCGGCGTCAGGGACGGCGTCTTCGTGTTGGCTACGCTTAGTGACTCGCCCGAGGCCGTCGTCGAGGCGCTTTGGAAGCCGGCACGCGCGTCTCTAGCCACGAACCCGCGGTTCCAGCAGGTCGAGCGGGCGCTGGCGGGGGCCGACGTTATGGGCTACGTCGACATAGGCGCGATTGACCACCAGCAGAAGAAGTCCCGCATGGCCAGGGGGCGGATCGCGTCCTATAACCGGACGTGGGGCATGGCGCGCGCCGTCTGCGGCTTCGAGGAGTTCGAGGGAATCGGTGCGGGCGTCTCGTTCGGGCCCGGCGACGGGAGTACGACGATTTGCGGCTTCGGCACGGGCGCGGAGGGCGGGATCGCCGGCGCGCTGACTCGCGCCGCCCCGCTCAAGAGCGTACGGTACGTCGACGCCGACGCCTGCTTCTATACCGCGTTGAGTCTCGGCAGCCTGAGCCAGACCTACAGCGATTTCATCCTCACCGCGGCGAAGTGCTGCGAGGTGATTGGCACCGATCCGGACGACCTGTGGTGGATTCACGAGACCGTTGACGCGATCGAGGCGTTTCTCGGAAGGGACTTGGCGAAGGACGTTCTCCCCGCGTTCGGCGGCGAGGTTGCCGTCGCCGCGTGGATACCCGGCGGCCTGGATGTGCCGCCGGCGGCGCTCCTGATCGAGGTCAAGGACAAGGAAGCGGTCGTTGACATTGTCGAGGATCTGCTCGCCGCCATCCTCGAGGCTGGCGACGGCCTGATCGAGGCGGAGCGGAAGACGTACGAAGGTGTCGAGATCGTCTCGGTCGACGGCGTGCCGCAGGTGATCCCGGCCGTGGCGTTCGTCGGCGACTTCCTCGTCGTGGCGACGAACGCGAGCGTGATCGAGGACATGGTCGACACGCTCGCCGAAGGGCCGCACCTGGGCGAGGCCGAGGGGTACAAGCGTTACGTCGCGAGCATCCCGGGCGACGCGGCGATAACCGTCTACATCGACACGAAGCGCATCTTCGCGTTCGGCTGGCCGATGGCGGTTCAGATGATAGGCACACCCCCCGAGGCGGCCCGGACGCTCAAGGCGGTCGGCGAGTTGGGCGGCGCGCTCTCGCCGCTCGGCGTGAAAGTCATCGGGAGCGAGGAGGGAGTCACGCTCGTGTCGCGCTCGGCCAACGGGGGCCTGGGGCCCGGTGGGTTTCTGGTCGGTGCGTCCAGCTTACTGGTCGTCGTTCAGTGCAACCTGATCGACTTGGACTGACAGCGGGCCCTGGAGGGCGGCGTTGCTGCCACGAGTGGACAATGGCGCGGCCGGGCGCATAGGAAAGGGTGAACACAGGCTCGGACAATGGGCGATGGGAGAGGTGATATGAGAGCGATCTGGTCAGTTGTGTGCGTGGCGGTTGTTCTGGTCGTGCCGGGGCTCCCGGCTTTCGCCGGGATTGACGAGCCCGCCGAGCCCGAGCTGCCGATCGGCACGGGGCACGGGTTTGAGGCCCTGCTGCCCGAGGAAACGGTCATCTTCGCCTCCGTGCGGGACGTGCCCGCGCTGATCGAGAAGCTCAAGGCCCTGCCGCTCGGCGAGGTCGTGTTGCGTGACGGCTTCTTCAAGGAACTCATCCCGCCGATGGCGTTCGACGAGGTACGGGGCGGGTACGAGAGGTTCATCAAGCCACTCGGGGCGATCCTATGCGGTGAGGCGGCGTTTGAGTGGGCGGTGCCTGATTTCGAGACCGCCACTGGCTTCGCGGTGCTTGCGGACGTGTCGGCCAAGGAGGAGGCGCTCGAGAGCTACCTCAAGGACACTATCTACCCATCGATGGACGCCGCGATTGACCGCGAAGACATCACGATCGGTGATGACGCCTTCGTGCGCGTGCCCTCCGGCAGGGCGGACGGCGCGACGGGCGTGTTCGGCGTGACGGACGGTATCTTTGTCCTCGTGCCGCCGTGTGATTCGCCGGAGGCCATCGTCGAGGCACTTGGGGAACGGCCGGGCGCATCGCTGGCCGTGAACCCGGACTTCGCGCGGGTCGAGCGAGCGTTGTCCAGCTGCGATGTGATCGGGTACGTCAATTTCGGCGCCATCGACCGGCACTGGAAGGCGCGCCTCGCCGAGGCTGGCCGGCTGGACCGGTACAACGAGACGTGGGGTGTGGCGCACCTCATCAGTGGCTTCCGGCAGTTCGAGGGGGCTGGTGTGGGCATCTCCTTCGAGCGCGGTGACGCCAGAACGACGGTGTGCTGCTTCGGCAGCGGCTTGGACGGCGGCATTGCGGGCGCCCTGACCCGTGCCGCGCCGCTCAAGAGCCTGCGGTACGTCGGCAGCGACGCCTGTATCTACGCGGGAGTGAGTCTCGGCAGTCTGAGCCAAACGTGCAGTGACCTCACCGTGGCCGTGACCAAGTACTGCGAGTTGATGGCCGGCGATGCGGATGAGATCTGGTGGTTCCCTGCGGTACAGGGCATGCTCGGGACGGCCCAGGACATCCTCCCGGCGTTCGGCGGCGAGGTGGCCGCTGCTGCGTGGATACCGGGCGGCCTCGACGTGCCGCCGGCGGCGCTCATGGTTGAGGTCAAGGACAAGGAGGCGGCGGTCGACGCCGTCGAGGACATGCTCCACGGGATCCTCGACGCAGGCGGCGGGCGGCTGACCATGGACGAAGCCCGGTACGAGGGCGTTGAGATCATCTCGCTCGACGGCGTGCCGCAGGTGATCCCGGCCGTGGCGATTGTGGGCGATTTCCTCGTAGTGGCGACGAACCCGAGCGTGATCGAGGACATGATCGACACGCTCACCGAGGGGCCGCACTTGGGCGAGGCCGACGGCTACAAGCGGTACGTCGCGAGCATCCCGGGCGACGCGGCGATCACGGTCTACATCGACGTGAAGCGCATCTTCGAGTTCGGCTGGCCGATCGTGGCAGAGATGACGGGGGCACGCCGCAGGGCGGAAGGAACGTTCAAGGCGATCGGTGAGCTGGGCCAGGCGTTCTCGCCGCTCGGCATAAAGGTCTTGGGGAGCGAGAACGGGGCCACGCTCGTGTCGCGCTCGGCCAATGGCGGCCTGGCGGTGGTACCGCTCTTCGCCGGCTTCGCCGTGGTCCCGATCAGGGTTGGCGTTGACGTGGGGGGGCTCGGCCCGGTAGACGAGGAGTTCGACCCGCGCGAGGAGTTTGAGCCGGAGATCGTTGACCACGACGAGGTCGAAGAAGCCGAGGAAGAGATCGAGCCGGAAAATGAATAGCCCGGCGCTCCAGCGCATAGGAGAGGGTGAACACAGGCTCGGACCATGGGCAATGGGAGAGGTGATATGAAAGCGATCTGGTCAGTTGTGTGCGTGGCGGTCGTGCTGGGCGTCGTCGGGCAGGCCGCAGCCGCACAGTCGTTCGACAATCTGCTGCCGGACAACGCGATTGCGTACGTGTCGGTGCGCAACGTGCCCGAGCTGGTCGAGAAGCTCAAGCTGACGGCCGGCTACAAGATCTTCACGGAGCTCCGGCTGTTTGAGCGGATGCTGCCGCCCGAGAAGTACGCCGATGCCCAGAACATACTCGACACGTTTATCAAGCCGCTCGGCGAGATCTGCACCGGCGAGGTGGCGATCGCCGTCACCGGCCTGGACGATACCGACTGGGCTCCGGCGCTGGCCGTGCTCATCGACGTGAGCGAGACTCAGGATGCCTTGGACGACTATCTAGAGGAGAAGGTGTTCCCGCTGCTTGACGAGAAAGGGTTCGCTCGCGAGACGCAGCAGGTCGGCGGGATTGAGGTGCTCCAGATCGGCATTGATGCGGAGCAGGACGACGCCGTTTTCTGCGCCCTCAAGGATGGCGTGTTCATCATCTCGCCACGCCTCGACACGCTGAGCGCGCTGCTCGCCAACGTCGGGCCCGGCCCGGCCATGGCGATGCTTCCGTCGAACGCGGGATACGCCGACGTGAAGCGGGCGCTCGGACAGACGGATCTGACGATCTACGTCAATGTCGGGGCCATCATCGCCCGCCAACGCCAACTCGCGGGCCCGGATGCTGAGGACCTGGCCAAGCTGAAGATGCTCGGGATCGATGGGTTGCGCGCGGTCGGCATCGGCACGACGATCGGGGCCGACGGGAGTGCGACGAGTACGATTCGCCTCGCCACGAGCGGGTCGCCAAGCGGCTGGCTCGGGATGGTGGCCCAGCCCGGGGAGCCGTTCAAGAGCCTCAAGCGCGTGCCGCGTGAGGCCGGCTTCTACTACGCGGTCAACCTCGGCAGCCTCGAGGAGCTGTACGGCAACCTCATCAGCACGGTCGTGGAGATTGAGGTGCCGCCGGGTGAGGTGCCCGTCGAGGACCTGGCCGAGGGTGTGGCGCGGATCGAGGCGCTGCTGGGCATGAAACTCGAGGAAGAGATTCTGCCCGCGTTTGGCGGCGAGATCGCGCTGTTCGCCAAGGTGCCCGAGGCGATCGGTATCCCGCCAGCCGCGCTCATGATCGAGGTAACCGACAAGGAAACGGTCGAGAAGTTCGTGCAGCGTGTCTTGGAGCTGATCGGGACCCTCGGCGAGGATGCCCCGCGGCTGACGACGGCGGAGCACAACGGCGTCGAGATCACGATCGTGCTCGCCGCGCCCATGATCTCGCCGGGCGTGGCGGTGCTTGACGACTTCCTGGTCGTCGGCACGTCGGCCGCAGCGGTGCGATCGGTGATCGACGCGGGCCCGGGCAACAACATCGAGGCGCGCGACGACTTCCGCACCACCATGGCCGGCCTTCCCACGACCGGCAGCGTGATGGCCTACATCGACCTGAGGGCCATCTACGAGTTCATCTTCCCGATAATCGCGTCACGCGCGCCCCACGATGGGACGTGGGCCGGCCTGATACAGGCGCTCGGCGCGCTCGGCGAGCATCTGGGCGGGTTCGGCGTGGTCGTCGCCGGCGACGAGTCCGGCCTGACCTACCGGATGCACTCGAAGAGCGCGCTGCTCGAGTCGGCGATGATCGTCGGCCCCGTGGTGATTGTGCCGGCCCTGATGCGTGCGCGCGAGTCGGCGCAGGTGGCGGCCTCGCTGTCGAACGTCAAGCAGTTGGAGTTGGCCGTCATGCAGTACCACGCCGATTACGGTGTGACGCCGCAGAAGCTGAGCGAGCTGGTGCCCAACTACGCCACGTCCCCCAGCGTCCTCGTTCACCCGAAGAACAAGGACAAGCTGAGGCTGATCGACGTCGATAAGCCCGAGACGATGGATCAGCATGCCGACTACGAGCTGCTGCTCAAGGGAGTCAAGCTCGACGAGATCGAGAGCTCCGGGGGAACCCCTCTGATCTGGGAGAAGGAGGAGTTCACCAAGGGCAGCCGCGTCATCGGCTTCGCCGACGGCCACGTTGTGGTGAAGGCGTCTGATTCGGACCTCGTCGAGGAGATCGAAGCGCGCCAGCAGTAGCTGAACCAGCTTTCAGGCGCCCGCGGTTGCGCACCGGCATCGCGGGCGCCTTTTTTCGTGCGCCGCGGCTACGGCACGCGGGAGGCGGCGCGTTCGGCCTTGTACCAGTCGATGGTCTTGGCGAGGCCGTCCTCGAAGGGGGTGGTGGCCTTGAAGCCGATGAGGCGCTCGGCCTTCGAGGTGTCGAGGCAGCGGCGTGGCTGGCCGTCGGGCTTCGTGGTATCCCAGACGAGCTTCCCCCCGAACCCGGTGAGCTTGGCGATGAGCTCGACGAGGTTCTTTATGGAGATCTCGAAGCCGGCGCCGATGTTGACCGGGTCGGAGGTCTCGAGCTTCTCGGCCGCGAGCAGTAGGCCTCTTGCGGCGTCATCGACGTAGAGGAACTCTCGTGTGGCCTTGCCGGTGCCCCAGACGGTGATCTCGGCGTCGCCGGCCTCGATCGCGTCGACGCACTTCTTGATGAGCGCGGGGATGACGTGTGACGAGGCGGGGTCGAAGTTGTCGCCGGGCCCGTAGAGGTTCACCAGCATCGCGTTGACGGCGTCGAAGCCGTACTGGGCGCGGTAGGCGGCCGACTGCACCAGGGCCATCTTCTTTGCCAGCCCGTAGGGGGCGTTCGTCTCCTCGGGGTAGCCGTTCCAGATCTCCTCTTCCTTGAAAGGGACAGGCGTGAACTTGGGGTAGGAGCAGATCGTGCCGACAGTCAGGTAGCGGGCGATCCCGCGCCGGCGGGCCGCCTCCATGAGCTGCGTGCACATCATCAGGTTGTCGTAGAAAAACTCGCCCGGCCGCTCGCGGTTCGCGCCGATGCCGCCGACGACGGCGGCGAGGTGGATGATCAGATCGGGGTCGGCCTCGTCGAGTGCGCGCTCGATGCCGTCCCGGGTGCGCAGGTCGTGCGTGGCGCTGCGGGGCACGAAGACGCGCTTCGGGCCGGCCTGCTCGAGTCGGTTCACGACGTGGCGACCCAGGAACCCGGCGCCGCCGGTGACCATCACGTTGCGCTCGCTCCAGAAGCTCACGAGAATGCCTCCACTGTCGGTCGGTGCCGGGCGCATTATAGGCGTCAGTCGGGGCAGCGGCGAGGCAAAAGGCGGCGCGGCGTGCGTGGTATGCGGCCGAAACGAAAAAAGGGCTTGCCGATCGGCGCGCGGTCTGGTAGGGAATCTCGTGCAGCGCCACGGCACGTGGCACGCTGAGGGGAACCGCCCATGCAGCCATATTCGTGGCCGGGGCGGCGTGACGGACGGAGTTGACAAGACTCGAAAGGAGAAACAGATGAGCAGGAGTGCCGTGGTACTCTTTGTCGGCCTGGTCTGTCTGGTGTTGGCGCCGGCGTCCGTGCATGCGGACGTGACCGGCGAGGTCTATTTCGGCGACGAGGCGCCGCAGTTCGCGTTCAGCTTCCGGGGCACGCTCCACACGATCGGTGGGATCGACGCGGGCGCCGGCAGCTACTTCGGGGGAGATCTCGATTTCGACAGCGACTTCGGGTACGGCTTCTCGGCCGAGTACTACATCACGCCGTCGATCTCGATCGAGCTCGCCTTCGACCACGTCAGGATCGAGGACACGTTCTCGGGCGCGCGGACGGTGGATGTCAGCCTAAACGACTGGGGGTTATCGGGCAAGTACACGTTCTTGCCGAACGCTCGCCTGCGGCCATACGTGCTGGCCGGCGTCGACAGCTTCAGGTCGAGCTTCGATATCGGCGGCGCGGGCATCCTTCTCGTGAACGGCGACATCGATAGCACCTGGGGTTGGCACATCGGTGCCGGCGCCGAGTACCGGTTCACGGACAACCTGGGCTTGTTTGCCGAGGTGCGCTACCGGTCCGGCGATACCGATATCGCGTCGACCCAGTGGTTCTCGGGCATCCCGGCGGCCACGACGGTGGATACGCTCGAGTACGACGGTGTGTACGCGACGGTCGGCCTCAAGATTTACTGGTGAGCGTCGGGCTGCGCGGGCCCGGCACGCGCCAAGGAAGCTATGGGCCGTGAGGTGGCTGTGAGCCCTTCACGGTCCTTTTCGGATTTCGGAGCGGTTGCGGAGGAAGGGACAGTGCGCTGGCGGGTGATGCGAGCAGGCTGGATCGTGGCGGCCTCTGCGCTGCTGGCACTGGGGGGCAGCGGCCAGGCCTGGAGTACAGAGAGCGGCGGCCTTTCGGAGGTGCGTCTCGGGGGGTTCTACCTCCGCGCCGGGCTGATGGAGGCCCGGGGCGACGGCGGGTTCACGATCAGGGGGATCGATGCCGACCTCGGGCGTTTCACCTCGGTACTCGAGTTCCCGATGGACGGGAGCTACTTTGTGCTGGAAGCGGGCATTGACGAGATCGGCAGCGGCTTCGGCCTTCACCTGCGTTACGGCGCGAGCGGCAACCTGGGCGATACGGTCATCGACACCGACTACGCCTGGCAGATCACGTCGCGTGAGTACATCAAGAGCCTCAGCCACACCGACGGCGAGAACGCCTTCCTGACATTCGACGTGAGTTACCGCATCTATGAGAGCCCGGGTGCCGGCTCCGTCCCACCGATCCGCGTGGACGTGTTTGGCGGCTATCACCTGCAGGATGCTGCGTTCGACGTGCGCGATGTCAACACGGTGGTCTTCGAGGCGCGGCCTGTGGACCGCTTCCACGCAGGCGAGGCAGCCACCTACGACATGGAGTTCCGCGGCGTGCGCCTCGGGCTGCGGGGCGAGATAGCCATCGGCCCCAGCGGCACGCTGAGCGGCCAACTGGCCATCCTGCCGTTCCTCGAGGCCGACGGGTTCGGCCAGTGGATTCTCAGCGAGAAGACGCTCGATCACGATGCGAGCGGCTGGGGCCTCGACCTGCTGGTCCGGTATGAGCACGCCTTCTCCCAGAACATCCGCATCTGGGGCGGCCTTGGGTACACGCGGATGGAGGGCAGGGACGGCGTGGACTCGCAGTATCGCTTCAGTGGCGCCCTGATCGGTCGGGCCGATCTGGACAAGCTCGAGAGCGAGTTCGGCTTCCTCATGATCGGCGGCGAGTACCGATTCTAAGTCAAGACCCGCATCGCCGCCTACAAGGAGCCCCTTCCCAGGTAATTGTATGACCTCCAGTAGTACAGTTGCAGTCATCCGCTGCCCGGACTACTTGCCGGATCTTGTCGCAACATCTCTCCTGGTAGGGCTAAGCGCTCTGGGCAAGGCGTCTCGGCTTGCCCGGCCTGGTGAGAACGTCCTCCTGAAGCCGAACATGCTGGCACCCGACCCTCCTGAGCGCGCCGTGACCACTCACCCGACTGTATTACGTGCAGTAGCACAGTTGGTGAAGGAATCAGGAGCACGCGCGCTGTTTGGCGACTCCCCGGGGCTGGCACGGCAGGGGACCGTGGCACGCAGGTCGGGTCTGGCGGAGGCGGCCTCAGCGGAGGGCGTCGAGATGGTCGACTTCTCGGCTGCGCGGACGGTGTCGCATCCGGCGGGTGTCCAGAACAAGCAGTTCCGGGTGGCGGAGGCGGCGCTGGACGCGGACGCGATCATCAACCTGGCGAAGCTCAAGACGCACGGGCTGACGCGGATGACGGGGGCGGTGAAGAACCTGTTCGGGTGCATTCCGGGCCTGCTCAAGGCCGAGTTCCACATGCGTCTGCCCGATCCGGAGCTGTTTGGGCGGATGCTCGTCGACCTGGCCGTCCTGCTTCGGCCGCGGCTCCATATTCTGGATGCGGTGATGGCGATGGAGGGGAACGGCCCGCGCGGCGGCACGCCGAAGCGCGTGGGCCTGCTGCTTCTCTCGACCGACCCGGTGGCCCTCGACGCGACCGCGTGCCGCATCATTGGTCTCGATCCCAAGTTCGTCCCGACCATCACTGCCGGCGAGGCGGCCGGTCTCGGCACGGCGCGCACCGACCGGATCGACATCGTCGGCGATCCGCTCGATCGGGTCGCGGTCAAGGACTTCAAGGGTGTGGCACGGCGTCCGAGCGCGCTCCCTCGGCGCGGTATCCTCCGGCTGGCGCGCGACCACATCGTGCCGCGGCCCGTGATCGTCAAGTCGACGTGCACTCGCTGCGGCCAGTGCGTCGAGGTGTGCCCGACGCGCCCGAAGTCGGTCGACTGGCTCACCGGCCCCGATGGCCACCCCGACCGCACGCGTCCACCCAGGCACCACTACCCCACCTGCATCCGCTGCTACTGCTGTCAGGAGTTGTGCCCCGAGAGCGCGATCGTGATCAAGACGCCCTGGCTCGGCCACCTCATCCCGCGTTAGGATCGGTCGTTGTCCCTGCGCAACCGTGGGGAGCAGCAGCATCGACTGAACGACTGAGCGCTCGCGCGCCGAGAACGCGCCGCAGCCCGGCACGGTCTGGGCTGCGGCGCCTTGTTGTGTCGGAGCGCCGGGGCATAACATCGCGCTGGACGACGGGCCCGATACCTGGTACCGCTTCGAGCGCGTGCAGTTTGCTGCGGTTCACCTCTGGTGCGAGCAGGGAGGACGGTATGGCGACACACGGCACGTCACATGGATTGTCGATCAAGGCGATCGAGCCGACAATCTACTTCGTCGAGGACGGCGGTGCGCTGCAACAGGGCGTCGACGTTCTGATCGTGAATCCTGGCGCGTCGGCGGCGTGTCGTGTCGCCGTCACGCTCGACGGGAAGGCGCACGAGCACGACCTCGGCGCGGTCGGTGCAGGCGAGACGACGCACCGGATCACCATCCCGGACGTCCGCGAGGAGAAGCCGGTGTCGTTCCGGCTGCTCGTCGAGGGGGCGGTTGTCGACGAGCGGACGGTCGGGTGGCGGCCGCAGCGGCACTGGACGGTGTACGTCGTGCAGTTCGCGCATTTCGATCCGGGCTACACGGACCTGCCGTCGAACGTGATGGCCGAATACCTCGGCTTTCTCGACGACGTGGTGGCGTGGTGCGAGCAGACGACCGACTGGCCCGACGAGGCGAAGTTCCGCTACGTCGTCGAGCAGTCGTGGGTGGCGCACCACTACGTGCGCCATCGGCCGCCGGAGATGGTCGAGCGTTTCGTCCGCTGCTGTCGCGCGGGACAGATCGAGCTGACGGCCTTCTTCGCCAACATGACGAGCGATCTGCTCGGGGCGGAGGAAGCGGCGCGGCTGCTCTATCCGGCGTTCGAGTTCACGCGTCGCTACGGCATCCCGATCCGCGTGGCCGAGCACAATGACGTGCCGGGCATGGCGTGGAGCCTGGCGACGGCGCTCGTCGAGGCGGGCATCAAGTACTTCATGCCGGGCGTGCCCGGCTATTTCAGCGCCCGGTACGTCGGCGAAAAACGCGCCGCGCCGCATCCGAACTTCGACAGCGCGCGCGTGCAGCCGCACGACTGCCCGGTGGCGTTCCGGTGGGAGGCGCAAGAGGGTCATGGCGTGCTCGTGTACCTCCATCGCCAAGGGTGCGGCGGCGGCGTTGATACGAACCTGGCCGAGTTGCCGGGCGTCCTTGCGAAGGCCGACGCCGAAGGGTACGCGTACGACGTGTTTCTGTATCGGCTGATCGGCGGACACCGCGACAACGCGCCGCCGCTGTTCGGCTACGCCGAGACGGTCAAGGCGTGGAATGAGCGCTGGGCCTATCCGAAGCTCGTCGTGGCGACGGACTCGATGTTCTTTGACGCGCTGGAGAAGCAGCTTGGCGACGAGGTGCCGACGTACCGCGGCCACTGGCCGGACACGGATTATGCGCTGGGCTCGACCTCGACGGCCGAGGCGCTCGGCGTCAATCGCGCCGCCAAGGAGATGCTCATCGCCGGCGAGCGGCTGGCGACGATCGCGTCGACGATCGCCGGCCACGACTATCCGCGTGAGCCGCTGGACGCGGCGTACATCAGCGCACTCAAGTTCGACGAGCATGCCTGGGGATTAGCCCGGCCGTTCGGGTGGGCGTCCGACGCGCATCGCGGCGAGAAGAGCCTGTACGCGCAGCATGCCGCGGCGTTCGCCGACGACGTGCTGACCAAGAGTGCGAACATCATCGCTGACCAGGTCGCGCTCGAGGACGACGGGCACCACATCGTCGTGTTCAATTCGCTCGGCCACGCGCGCACCGACGTCGTCGAGGTGCCGTTTGTGTCGGCGCCGCCGTGCGGGATGCCCGTGCACCTCGTCGAGCCGCCGCCGGGCGATCCGCGCGCGCCCATCTGGGTCGGCGGGACGGTCGTCGGGCGCAGAATGAACGACCTGCCGTGGCAATGGGCCAACGACGAAGCCGGGCTCGAGCTCGTCGACGTCGCGACGGGCACCGTCGTGGCGCACCAGCTCGTGCGGGTGCCGGACAGCTCGTTCCCGATGCGGACTGCGTCGGAGCGGGACAACAGCGCCCAGCGCGCACAGGAGACGGCGTGGCTGCTGCAGTTCGTTGCGTCCGACGTTCCGGCCGTCGGCTACCGGACGTACAGGCTCGTGCAACGCGGCAACGCGGCGTCGGCCGCGAGCGAGCTGCGTGTGACGGCGACGGCGCTCGAGAACGAGTCCTACCGCGTGACGCTCGATGAGAAGACGGGCGCCGTGGCGAGCATCTTCGATAAGGAGCTTGATCGCGAGCTCGTGGATGTCGCCGGCGAATTCGGCGTAAACGAGTGCTTTGCGCGCGGTGTCGCCGCCGGCGTCATCGCGCGGATGACGGACGTGACGATCACGCCGGTGCGATGCGGGCCGGTCGCCGTGAGCTTGCTCGTGAAGGGATCGCTCGCGGGCGCGCCGGAGGTCGTTGGCGAGGTCGTGCTCTATCGCGGCATCAAGCGGATCGACTTCTTCAATCGCCTGCTCAAGGATGCCGACAGCACGCGCGCGTACTTCGTCGCGTTCCCGTTCCGCGTCGAGCGGCCGCGGTTCCGGTTCGAGGCGGGGCTCAACGTCGTGCGGCCGATCGAGGACCAGTTCCCCGGCACGACGACCGACTACTACGCTGCGCAGCACTGGGTTCACGTGGGCGACGGCGATGGCGAGTGGGGGATCGCGTGGTCGGCGCGCGAGGCGCCCCTCGTGCAGCTCGGCGGCAATTGGCACGACTACATCTCGCCCGCCCACCACGGCGTGCGGCCGGACGGGTTCGACCACAAGTTCCTCACGGACCCGTCGCAGTTCACGACGGGGCACATCTACTCGTATCTCGCGAACAACAACTACGTAACGAATTGTGCGCTGTCGCAGCCGGGCCTTATTCACACGAGCTATTCGTTCACGAGCTCGCGGGGCGACTGGACGGGCGGCCGCGCGCGGCGGTTCGGCTGGGGTTTCTGCGGGCCGATGCCGCATGCCCACGTCATTGGTCGACAAAGCGGGCCGTTGCCCGTCGCGTACAGCTTCTGCGCGGTGGACAAGGCGAACGTCGTCATCACGACACTGAAGCGGGCTGAGGACGGCGACGGCTTGATCGTGCGGCTCGTCGAGACTGAGGGAGTCGAGGCGGACGTGACCGTCGACGTGCTGTTCGCGACGCTTGCCAAGGCTGTGCAGACGAACATCGTCGAAGAGGGCGAGGCGCGCGTCTTGCCGTGCGACGGCACGCGCTTCACGGCCCACCTTGCACCGTGGCAAGTCGCCACCGTGCGGCTGACGGCGCGGACGGCCTGAGAGAGAAAAATAGGGACAGGCACCCATTTTTCTGCGCACGCCGGACGCATTGAGCATCGCCGTAGGTGGGGAAATAGGGGAAATAGGTGCCTGTCCCTATTTTTCTGTCGTGCTATGCTGTGCGGTGCCAATCAGCGGGGTCGTGTGCTTCGTGTCCTGCTGTGAGCGGAGACGGCGACGTGCATCCGAAAGTCTACAGAGCATTCGAGCGCGCGTGTGCCGAACGTGGCGCGGGCGGCCACGTGCTCGAGATCGGCGCGGTGCCGGACACGACGAGCCTGCTCAACATGCGGGCGCTCGCCGGCGCCGCGAGCAAGACGGGCCTCAACCTCGACGGGCCGCATTCTGTGGGCGGCTACGAGATCGTCCAGGGCAACGCGAACGACATGGCGTGCTTCGGCAGCGCCTCGTTCGACACCGTGCTGTGCAACGCCGTGCTCGAGCACGACCCGTTTTTCTGGAAGACGCTGGCCGAGATTCGGCGCGTGACCAAGCCGGGCGGCCTCGTCGTGATCGGCGCGCCCGGCTACCGCGAGCTGTGGAAGGACCGGCTCATCCGCTCGCAGGGTGGGAGTGGGACCGCACGCGGCGGGCGCGAGTCGTGGCTCAACGCGCTCGGGCGGCGGTTGTCGGCGTGGCGGCTGTTCGACCTGCTGATCAACGCGACGCCCACCTTCCGCGTCCACAACGAGCCGGGCGACTATTACCGCTTCAGCCTGCAAGCGTTCCGCGACGTGGTCTTTGGGGGGATGCGCGACGTGCGCGTCCGTAGCATCCTTCTTCCCCCGCGCCTGATCGGCTCCGGCCTCAGGGCGTGAGGGCGCAGGTCGGCAGTACGCGGTGTTTGATTTGGGAGGTGATCGGATGAGTCGGACACGACTTGTTCTCGTGGCTGTTGGCGCGGCGATCATTGTTCTTGTAGGCGTGGCGAACCTGCTGTTGGGCCTGACCGTCTTCAAGGCGCATGAAGCTCGCCAGATCGAGCGGTTCGTCGAGCGCTATCAGCGGGACGACGCCGACGAGGGCTATCGTACGCTCTTTGGCGAAGCGAGGAGCTTCCGAGAGCAGATTGCTGCCGCGGCAGTCGACAACTTCGGCTTCACCGGCGGCGCCGCCATGTCGATTGGCCTCTTGCTGTTGTGTTGGCTTGTCGACCGGCACCGGCTGATGAAACGGATCGCGGCGCTGGGCAGCCCTGCAAGAACAGACGGCCAGGTGTGAGCCGGTCTCAGCCGGTCGCGGCGGGTTAGTGCGCCTGTGAGGAAGCGCCAGGCCTCAGGCGCCGCGGCCGGGCGTTGGCTGTCCAACGCTCCTGCTCGGGGAACGCGGTGCGGACCCCTTGCGCTGAGGCGATGGATCTTGGGACGACGCGATGGATGTCGGCGTTGACCAGCTCGAGATGCTTCAGAAGCTCGGCAAGTACCGGGCGGCCACAACGAAGCTGAAGTACTCGGCTGCGTTCGGCATTTTCTTCGGCCTCATGGCGGTTGTCGCAGTCCTCAGCGGCGGCGACCGGTTCCCGACGAATGCACTCGACGCCGTCCTGCTGGCGATAGGCGTCGTGATATTCGTCGTGAGTCTGTGGCAGCTGAGCAACCCATCCCTGTGGGGCTTGCTGGCCGAGGGGATGCTGATCATCGGGCTCGGGGCGTGGAACATCATCGTCGGCGTGTTGCCGGGTGCGCGCGGCGCAGAGGACGCCGTTGCCTCGGTCATGATGGGGCTCATCCAGATAGGCGTCGGCCTGCACGAGCTTCGGAAGTACTCGCTGCTCAGGAAGGACTTCCCGGAAGAGCCCTCGCGCGAGTCGATTCGGTTTGTTGACGAGCTGGTGAAGGGCCTCTTGGCACGGAAGCGCAAGAAAGACGATGATTTGGTTGAGTTCCAGTCCAAACCGTTCATCGGCCAGGCACGACACTGGAAGGGCGTGCTGCTTGGCGACGCGGCGATCTTGGTGACGAAGCAGCGCGATGTCATCGCGGCCCGAAAGCAGGGCATCTCGCTCAAGCTGGGCCGGAAGCTTACACTGCAGAAGGCCTACAATGTCACGCTCCGCGTCGGCGACGTGAAGCACAAGGGCACCATGCCGAAGTGGTCGGTCGAGCGCTTCGAGGCGTGGAAGGCGGCGCCGGCGGCCGAGCAGGTGGCGGGTGCAGACACGGTGGGAATCACAGATGAGGGCGGGAGCGCTCATTCCGATTCTGTGCCTTCTGTGCTGCGCTAGCGCGCCGGCACAGGACGAGGCGCGGGTGGTCCACGTGTTCGTGGCGCTGTGCGACAACGAGCACCAGGGCATCCAGCGCGTGCCCGACGAGCTCGGCGACGGCGACGACCCGGCGCACAACCTCTACTGGGGCGCGCTCTATGGCGTGAAGACGGTCTTCAGCCGGAGCGAGGAGTGGGAGCTTGTCGCCGCCGTCGAGGCGCCGAGCAAGGCCGTGCTCGAGCGACTCGTCTTCAAGCACACTACCGCGAACGTCTCCCTTGTCGCCGACGCGTACAGGGGGCGCGAGATCAAGCGCGCGATCGGCGATTTCATGGCGGCGGCTTCGGGCGAAGGGGCTGACGAGATCGCGGTCACGCTCGGCGATCGAGAGGTGTCGGTGCGCGCTGGCGGTGCGGCCGATCTGGTCGCCTACGTCGGGCACAACGGCCTGATGGAGTTCGAGCTCGACGAGGCGGGTGCTATTGCACCCGAAGAGGCCGCCGCATCAAGAGATGGCGGGCCATCGAAGGATAGCGTGGTCCTGTGCTGCAGCAGCAAGTCGTACTTCGCCGAGCGGTTGCGGAAGGCGGGCGTGCGGCCGCTCCTGCTCACGACGGGCCTGATGGCGCCCGAAGCGTACACGCTCGAAGCGGCCCTCGACGGCTGGATCGCGGATGAATCGCCCCAGCAAATCCGCCTCCGCGCCGCCAAAGCCTACGACGAGCACCAGGACTGCTCGCTCGCGGCGGCCAAGCGGCTCTTCGATGCAGGGGGGAACTGAGCGTGCGGGTCGCAGTGCAACGCGGCGACCGAGAAGCGGTCGAAGGCGCAAGAACGCCGCAGGCGGTATTCACCAGTGGAACGGCGTGGCGCGGCTGCCGCGGACGCGGACGAAGCGGAAGGTGTCGCCCTCCCTCACCAGGCCGAAGGCGTACTTGCGCAGCCAGCCGTGGCTGTTGGGCGGACACATGAGGACGACGGGCCGCCCATCGTCCGCGGTCACGCCTGGCGGCATCCAGATGAACGGTGCGTCGGCGCGCACGCAGATGTCGTAGGGACCGCGGCCCTTCGACTTCATGTGGGCTCGGAGCTCGTCGAACGTGGCCGGCATTCTTCCATCGTGCTCCTCGACGTACGCTTCGAGATGCTTCTTGAGGACGTACATGTTGTCCGAGAAGCAGCTGGAGATGTCTTCGTTGTACGCAACGTACTCTCTGAGGCAAGCGCAACCGCTGGCGACGATCACGACGAGGGTGGCGGCAACCTTGAGGGGTGCTATTACGCGGCGGCGCGTTTGCTTTCGGGCATCGTTCGGCATCAGTACCTCAGTGGGAGGAGGAGGAGAGAGGTCACACCGGCGTTGAGGGCGATGAAGAGGGTGAGGAAGCTGAGTGCGTAGAGGAACGCGGGGGCGCGCGGGCGTTGGCCGCCGGCGTGGACGAGGTCGCGCCAGGTGAAGTGCGAGACGACGGGGAAGCTCAGGAAGCCGAGGAGGCCGTAGAAGGCCGGCCGCCACCACTCGCCGAAGAAGACGAGGCCGCACACGCCGCCGGTGATGTAGAGCAGGATGAAGAACTTGGCGATCGGGACGCCGATGAATCGCCTCGCACCCATGAAACGCTGGTAGCGAGAGAAGCGCGTGTTGCTTGGGGAGAACGTGAGGTCGCTTGTGAACGCTTTGGCCGGGCAGCGGAACTCGACGCGGCTGTAGTACAGCGGCTCGCCTTCCGTCATGCCGCCGCGCATGCCGGGCGGAAACGCCTCGGGCGCCGTGTAGTACTGGACGTAGTGGTGGTGGCCGGCCTCGGCGAGCATCGCCGCGTCGCCCTCGGGCCTCGTGTGGCCGATCGTGGCGATGCTGACGGTCATTTCTTGGTCGTCGTACCCGGCGGTGGGCCGCATCGGGTAGAAGAGCTTCTCGGCCGGGAACGTCACGTACAGGGCGGGCCAGCGGTGCGCGGCGCCGTCGGTTGTCCAGCGCTCGTCGTCCGGGAACGCTGCGTGCAGCGCTTCTGCCGAGGCGATGGATGCTGCCACCAGCACGTAGGAGTCGTTCAAATACGGCTCGAAGAGGGCGAGCTCGCCGGCCTCGAGCTCAACCTCGTGCCCGGCGAGGTACTGCGCAAGCGCCTCGGTCGAGTCGGCCGTGAGCGTCTCCGCGCGCAAGCCGTGCTTCTCAACGCGCTTGTGGACCCTGACGCCCATCGCGTCTCTGCCGCTGAGGCCGTGCATCGCCGGCAAGAACGCGAAAGCGAGGATGGGGTTGATGACAACGCCGATCTCCAAGCTCACGCCCCCGGCGATCCGGTCCCGTCCCAGCGCAATCACGTCGACGCCGCGTGTGGCTGGAAAGTGGTCGAGCAGGTCGACGGTAACCGTCTCGGGCGTCCCGGGCACGGGGAAGAGCCAGAAGCCGTGCGCGTCCTCCTGGTCGAGCTGCACGTTGATGGCGATGAGCATGTGCTCGGTGCCGTCCTCGAGAGCGAGGAATGCGTGCTGTTCGCCCTGGCGGAGCGGACGCCAGGCGGGGTAGTCCGACGCACGAATCCAGGCGCAGCCGTCGGCGCGGGCGGGGCTGGGGAGCAGGGCGGCGAGTGCGGCGAGCAGGATGAGCGGCCACGATCGGTGTCGCATGGTGGGCTCCTTGAGCCAGCGTCCCAACGTGTCACTCTTATGTACACCGGGCGCGCTGCTTGCGCAAGGGGAAGCGCGTCGGCCTTGATCGTCTGTCGTGCTGTGTTAGGGTGGGGCCAGCGTGACGGATGCCGGTGTTTGGGTTGCCGTGAGTGCCTGGGGCTGGCTTCCCGCGGTTGGGACAGATCAAGACGAGTACCCAAACGACTGGAGGAATCATGGCGCAGGCAAACAGCGGCGACACCGTCAAGATCCACTACACGGGCACGCTCGAGGATGGCTCGGTCTTCGATAGCTCGCGCGGACGCGAGCCGCTCCAGTTTACCATCGGCCAGAGCCAGATCATCGCCGGGTTCGAGCAGGCCGTGGTCGGCATGAGCCCGGGCGACTCGAAGACGGCGACGATCCCCGCGGCCGAAGCCTACGGCCCGCGCTCCGACGAGATGGTGATGGAGGTCGAGCGGGAACGGCTGCCCGACGACCTCGAGCCCGAGGTGGGCATGCAGCTCCGCATCGATCACGGCGAGGGGCAGGATATGGTCGTGAACGTGACCGAGGTGACCGACTCGCACGTGATCATCGACGGCAACCACCCGCTCGCTGGCAAGGACCTCACCTTCGAGCTCGAGCTCGTCGAGATCGCGTGAGGCGCCGGCGCGCGGCTCGTCTCTGGCGGTCGGCGGTTCAGGTCTGCTGAAGAAGCATTTCGGCCGACTGCAGGGCGCCCCGTTTGCCCCGAAGGGGCGTGACTGGTTGGGCATGTCGTGTGAGTGTCCAACCGCTCCGGGGACGGATGGATGTTTTCATGCGTTCGTTCCTCCGGGTTTCACCCGGAGCTACTCACCGTGCGCCCATGCGGGGCACATCAATGACGGCAACCTTCATCGGGCAGGGCCGTTCGCCAGCGGAACGGCGTGGCGGGCTTGCTGCAGACGCGGGGTTGCCTGCGGGCAGGAAAAGGCAGGGCACACGGTTGTGGGCCCTGCCTGGAATGACTGCGTGTCTGCGAGCGGCGGCTGCTAGCGGACTTCCTTGAGGAACTGGTCGCCGTCGAGGCAGGTGACGTCGACCCAGTCCTTGAGCTCCTGCATGTT
>CAZCQN010000023.1:0-28288 GCA_964500825.1 uncultured Verrucomicrobiota bacterium
CCACGATGTACGTGGGCGTGTAGTAGACGCCGCCGGCCTTCTTGACCTCCGGCTTGTCCTCGACGACGGCGCGGTGGCCTTTGGTGAGCCGGATCACCTTGCCGAGAAACTGCTCGTAGACCTGGCCGAGGATGTCGGCGGGCAGGACGGAGAACTCGTACGGGCTGTCGGGGTAGTAAAGCCCCTTGATGATCGTCTTGAGCAGCTTGTCGTCGATCTCGAGGCCCGGCGTCAACTCGTCGGGTCCTTCGGCTCGGCCCTTCTCTTCCTCGAAGTGAAACAGACCGGAGTTGTACCGGTCGTCGGCGTCCTGGAAGATCTTGAAGAGCCGCGCGTACACCTGCGTCCCGTTCAGCAACGCCCTGAGCCGGTCGAGCTGCTCGATCCCGCGGTCCTCGCAGATGCGCAGAAAGATGATCCGGTCGATGGTGCGCTGGACGGCGAAGTTGAGCTCGCGCGTCGTGAGCTTCGGGTTCCGGAGCGCGATGCCGCGCGCAAGCTCCTCGCGCCACGCCTCGATGTCCTTGAGGAACGCCGCGTCCACCTCGGCCGTGCCCCGCTTGCGCTTCTTCTCGGCGTACTTGTCGAACGACCCCTTGAGAACCGCCTCGCGCGCGAAGATCGAGGCGATCTCGCCCCAGCGCTCCGCGTACTGCGTGTAGTCGAAGTACAACGTCCGGCCGACCGACGGCTTATCGCCGGCGCTCGGCTTGACGCGGCAGTCGTAGACGGCGAACTCCTCGAAATCGGTCAGGATGCTCAGCGGCAGTTTGGCCGACCAGGCGTAGCGCCGGAGTTGGTACGCGGGGGAGACGTCGCTCTTGATGTTGACGGCAGGCTTCTTGGTCTCGACGAAGAACTTGCGTGTCCCGCCGGTCCGGAAGCAGTAGTCGGGCGCCTTCGTCCCGCCGCCGATCTTCACCGCGTCCTCGTGGACCACGTCCTTGTATGCCTCGGCGTAGCCCTGCTTGTTCTCGACGTCCCACCCGAGCGCAACGAAGAACGGGTCTATGAACTCGCGGCGAAGTTGGGTCTCCTTGTAGTGAGGAGAACGATACGCCTCGCGGTTTCGCTCGAACCGCTCCACGAGCTCCGTGATCTCATCGGGCACAGTCATGCACTTATCATAGCACACGACACGACGGGAGCAATCTGGTAAGCGGCTGCCGAAAATTAGGGACAGGCACTAATTTCCCGAGGAAATTAGTGCCTGTCCCTAATTTTCCCTAGACGGTGCTTGCGTGCTGCTCGAGCTCGACGCGGAGCGCCTTGGCGACGTCGCCCGGCATGCACGGCGTGCCGACGCACACGTGCGGCAGCGAGGCGAGGAACGGCTGCTTCGACGCGACCTCGTCGAGCACCCGCTGCGCGCTCTCGGCCTCGGGCATCTGCACCACAATGCACTCGGCCTCCTCGGGCACGGCCGGGCCGTCGGCCCCGATCACGAGCACGTCGAACCGCGACCGCTCGAGGAATATGGGCAGCAGGTGCAGGGGCGCCTGGACGCCGGTGATGAACGCGAGCCGCGTCCCGACCCTGGCGGCGACGTCGGCCTGCTCGACCACCGCGTGCGCCAGCGGCTCGTGCTGGTCGCCCTCGTCATCGCCGGAGAAGAGCGCCTTGACCTGCGCGATCTCGTCGACCGAGTTCTCGACGATCTCTCGCGCCGTTCGCGCGTCGAGCGGTGCCGACTTCCAGGCCGCAGGCGCGAGTGCGCCCAGCATCGGGTTGCCGCTCGCGCCGAACTTCCACGCCTTGGCCAAGCCGTTCGCCACCACCACAAAGCCCGAGAGCGGCCCGACGGGGGCGGGATCGTGATGCTGGCCGATCGCGTCGACGAGCTGCTGCGGGAAGTTCCACTGCTTGGCCACTTCCGAGCCCGCCGTGCAGTGGCTGAAGCCCAGCAGCTCTTCCTCGCACTGGATCAGCGGTAGCTCCTTGGCGCGACACATCGCCAACGCGCGTGCGAACTCATCGGGGAAATACTTGTCGAGCACAACCTTGCCGAGGTCGTGCAGCAGCCCGGCGACAAACACCTCGTCGGGCTTTCTGAACTTGGCCTTCTTCGCAACCTCCTTGGCCAGGATGGCGACGGCGACGGCGTGCTCCCAAAATGCGCGCCGGTCGAACTGCGGGTTGTCGTGGCACCCGGAGAGCGTCTCGTACGTGCACACGGCAATTGCCGTGTTGCGCAGCGCGTCCATGCCGAGGATGACGGCCGCATGGTGGAGCGTCGAGACGCGGCTCGTCAGCGCGAAGAAGGCCGAGTTGACCAGCTTGAGCATCCGCGCCGCCAACGATTGGTCCGTGCGGATGACCTCCTCGACCATGCCCATCGTGGCGTTCGGATCCTTGCACACCTCGACGAGCTCATGGACCACCGTCGGCAGCGACGGGAGTTGCTCGATGCGCTTGACCAGAACCTCCAGCGTGCTCGCTCCCACCAGAACTCCTCCACACTTCGGGTTTCACCACAGCGTCCCAGCGACGCCGTGCGCAACGACCTGCTCGAGTTGTGTATCGGCAAACCACCCCTCGTCTTGAGACGAAACCGCCTCCAGAGCGACAGAACCCCGAAAATCGGCTCAAGCCGGCCCCGTCCCCGGACGATAACCGAACCGGGACCCGAGTATGCCTCCGGGCGGCACCGCCCGGCGCAGGGAGACGAGCGATGCGACAGACGATCCTGCTTGTCGACGACGACCACCTGCTGCTGCAGATGTATGAGCAGCGGCTCTCGATCAACGAGTTCGACGTGATCACCGCCGCCAGCGGCGAAGCCTGCCTGCGTGCCCTCGAGCAGGCCACGCCCAAGGCGATCGTGCTCGACCTGGTGATGCCCGGCCTCGACGGCTTCGACGTGCTCCGCCGACTCAAGGAGCATCCCACCTGGCGCGAGATCCCCGTCCTCGTCTTCAGCAGCCGCGGCGCGCCCGAGGACATCGACACCGCGCTCGAGCTCGGGGCTGCCGGCTACATCGTCAAGACCCAAAGCACCCCGAGCGACGTGGTTGACAAGGTCGCCGCCCTCCTGGCCGGTCCAGACCCGGCAGGCCAGAGCCGCCACTTCCGGGTCGAGGTCAACCCCCAAGGCGCCTCCGACGTGCTCCAGCTCGAAGAGAGCCTCCTGTGCCCGAAGTGCGGCGCCCCCATGCTGCTCGACATCGTCACGGCGGGCGCGAGCGCCAGGGACTTCACCGGCTCGTTCGTCTGCCCCAACGGCTGCACCTGACCGCGCCGCTAGCGCGTCGACATGAAGCTGATGAGCGCATCGACGTAGGCGCGCGCGAACTGCTCACGGAAGGTCGGATCGGCCAGATTGTGCCGGTCGCGCCAGTTGCTCAGGTTCCCGCACTCGACGAGCAGCTTCGTCGGCACCGCGTTGTAGCGAAGCACGGCCGGCACAAACGACGTCCGCCGCACGATATGGTCGCGCACCGGCTTCGTCGCAAACACCTTGATGCGCGCCGAGCGCAAGCAGGCCACGAACGTCTCGGCAAACTCGTGCGACACCCGTTCCGACCGCTCGCGCTCACGCTGCGTGAACGCCACCGTGGGCCGCTCGCGCACCTCGGCGAACCGCCGATACCGCCGGCCGGACTTGCCGTAGCTGCCCGTGCAGTAGCGAGCGCCCGGGATGTACATCGTCGCGCCGCGCAGGGTGCGCGCCAGATCGTCGGCGTGAAAGCTCGTGAAGACCACCCGTCCCGACGCCGTGCCGCTTTTGAGCGCGCGCGCGTAGAGCGAGTTGGCCAGGTACCAGCGCAGATGCAGGCCGACCGTTCTATCGAGATTCTGATACGCGGGCGTGGTCTGGATGTACTCGTCGCGATCGCGGGGGAAGTGCGACCGCTTGCCCGTCACGGCGAATCCGCGGCTCGCATCGCGGATCGTCACGTGCACCGTCGCCCCGGTCTCCTCCTCGAGGATCCGCTTGGCGCGGCACACGATGTCATAGGCGATCTCGTCCTCGTAGATGCCGTCCCGGGCGCGTGCGCCGGTGTCAACACCGCCGTGGCCGGCATCGAGGATCACGACCACCCCGGCCAGCGGCTTCGACGAAGGCGCGTCGTGCTCACGCCGATACTCGGGCGCGAGCAGCTCGACCGGGATCTTGATCTCGGCGTTGTCCGGGATGCGCCGCTCGTCGGCGATGCCGCTCCGCGCGAGCACCTGCGTGACCGCATCGGCGTCGCTCACGTCGTCGGTTCTCGACGTGAACCGGCGCACCACGTGCGTCCAGACCGTCTCGCCGCGCTTGAGCCGGTAGGAGGCGTACTCGCCCTGCGAGTCCTCGCGGAAGCTGAGCTCGCCGCTCCCGCCTGTGGCGGACCCGGCGATCAACGCGAGGCACAGGGCAACGGTTGTGAGCACCACTGGCCGGCAGCGACTCATTGGCGTTTCCGTCGTCGGTGGCACGTGCACTTGGCCGCGCAGTCTAGCCGACCCGGCGCGCGAGCACAAGCTTCTCATGGGCTGCCGCACGCCTACCCCAGGCCAAGCAGGCGCCCGCCCTGATAGACGACGAGCGAGACGAGGTACGCCAGCACGGTCGTGTAGCCGGCGGCAAGAACCGCCCACTTCCACGAACCCGATTCGCGCTTGATCACCGCCACCGCCACCATGCACGGCACGTAGAGCAGGACGAACACCATAAGCGTGTACGCCTTGAGCCTTGAGCCGGCGAAGAAAGGATCGTGTGCGATCCGATCGCGGAGGCTGCCGCTTTCCTCGTCTGTCTCTTGCCCAACGGCGTAGGTCTGGCCAATCGTAGAGACCACGACTTCCTTCGCAACGAGGCCCGAGAGCAAGGCTGTGCAGATCTTCCAGTCGTCTAAACCAAGCGGCTTGAGTGCTGGGGCAACTGACCTCCCAATGCTGCCGGCGATGCTGCGCTTCATCATTTGCGCCGCCTTCTCGTTCTTGATCGCCGCGATCGCTTCCTCGCTCTCGCCGGTCTGCTCAGCGGCAGTGATTCTCGCATTGTACGACTGGCGTAACGCGTTGTTGCGAGGCAGGTTCAGGAGCACCCACATGGCGATTGAGAACAGGAAGATGATTGTGCCGGCGCGCTTGATGTAGAGCCACGCACGCTCCCACATGTGGATGAACACCCCCTTGAGCGTGGGCATCCGGTACGGCGGCAGTTCCATCACGAGCGGCTCCGTCGGCCCGCGCAACAGGGTCTTGCGGAACACGAGCGCCATCAGCACGGCCAGCACCATCCCAAGCACATAGAGCGACCACACCACGCTGCTGCCGGCGCCCGCGCCCCCGAAGAACACCCCGGCGAAGAGGAGGTAAACGGGAAGCTTCGCACCGCAGCTCATCAACGGCACCACGAGCATCGTCGTGAGTCGGTCGCGCCGGCCCGCCAGCGTCCGCGTCGCCATCACGGCCGGCAGCGAGCAACCGAACCCGAGCAGCATCGGGATGAACGAGCGCCCGTGCAGGCCGATCGAGTGCATCACCTTGTCCATGACGAACGCGGCGCGCGCCATGTAGCCGGTGTCCTCGAGGAACGCGATAATCAGGAACAGCAGCACCACTAACGGGAGAAACACAAGCACATTGCCCACGCCGGCGACGATGCCGTCCACGATCAGTGACTGGACCAGGCCCCCTTGCGGCAAGACGCCGCCCAGCCACCCGCCGAGCGCCTCCATTCCCTGCTCACACCAGCCGATCCCGACGTCGCCGAGCGCGAAGACCGCCTTGAACATCACGAACATCACGGCGGCGAAGATCGGCAGCCCGAGCCAGCGGTTTGTCACGACCTTGTCAATGCCGTCCGACACGTTGTGGCGCCGCTCCGGCGATCTGGCGACCGCCTCCCGACACGCGCCGCTGATGAAGCCGTAGCGGCGATCCGCAATCAGCGCCTCCGGCTCGTCGCCAAAGTGCATGTGCAGGTGCTTCCTACTCGCGGCCACCAGCTCGTCGAGCTCGCCGTCCATGTCAAAGCGGGTGCGTACCATCTCGCAAACCTCGTCGTCGCCCTCGAGCAGCTTGAGCGTCAACCACCGGGTCGGCGCGACACTCGTCAGCGCACCGTGCTCGGTAAGATACCGCT
Source organism: uncultured Verrucomicrobiota bacterium (assembly GCA_964500825.1). GTDB lineage: Bacteria > Auribacterota > JABMQX01 > JAFGEW01 > JAFGEW01 > CAYUZG01. The sequence goes on from CAZCQN010000023.1 coordinate 6,074, forward strand.
CGATCTTGTCGATCTCGGCATCGATGTCGCGGCCGTAGCCGACGAAGCGCGGGCGGCTGGCGAGCTGGCCGTCGGCCACCTTGACGATCGTCTCGAGCAGCTCGCGCGTGCCGCGATTCCGGTTGCCCACCGTCGGCACGATGGGCACGCCCAGCAGCCCCGAGAGCCGCTCGTGATCAATCGCCTGCCCTCGAGCCTTTGCGAGGTCGCTCATGTTGAACACCAACACGAGCTTCACGCCCAGCTCCATGAGCTGCGTCGCGAGGTACAGGTTGCGCTCGAGGTTCGACGCGTCCACAACGTCCACTACCACGTCCGGCTTCTCGTCGAGCAGGAAGCGACGCGCCACCAGCTCCTCAGGCGAATACGGCGTGAGACTGTAGGTGCCCGGCAGGTCGGTGAAGCGAATCGTGCGCTCGCCGAGCCGCGCGGTTCCTTCCTTCTTCTCGACGGTGACGCCCGGATAGTTGCCGACGTGCTGCCGCGCGCCGGTCAGGTTGTTGAACACCGTCGTCTTGCCCGAGTTCGGATTGCCCGCCACCGCCACCCGGATCGGCTTCTCGGCCCACACCGCTTCCTTGACCTTGATCTTGCGCGCCATGCCGGAGCCGACCGCGATCCGTGAATCGCCCAGCAGCATCGTCACAGGCCCGTTCTGATCTGCTGCCGCTATCAGTTCCACTTCTGCGCCCTCCCGTAGTCCCATGCCCCGAAGGTGGCCGCGCAGACCGCGACCACCCGAGATATCAACGATCGTATAGCGCACGCCCACCTCGGCAGCCGCCAGAGATATGGCCTGGTGCACCATGCTTAGCTCTCCACTTCCACCAGCACGCCCGCGGCCTCAGCCCGACGCAGCGAGAGGTGGTAGCCCATCAGTTCGACGTCAATCGGGTCACCCAACGGCGCCACCCGCACTACCTTGATCTCCTGGCCGGCGATCACGCCCATCTCACGCAACCGACGACGGATGGACGACTCACCCGTGATGCTCTCGACACGGCCTACCGATCCCGGCCTCAGCTTCCCAAGAGAAACTTTCGTCATCGCGTCTTGTCCTCTCCCTTGCCTCTCACGGCGTCACAGTCGTTGTAGCCGCGCGCAAGCTCGCAGCCCGGAACAAATCCCCGGAACTGAGATTCTGTCTCAATAAGGTAGCGCAAACTATGCCCGCAGTCAAGGGAGGTCAAGCAAAAAACCCCACCCACCGCCCGTCTGTAACAGAGGCTCGCGCGCAGTTGGGGCACGCGTTGCCAGAGGTGTTTGAGCGTAGCCACGGGCGCAAGCCCGCGGCGGCCGCACCAACAAAAAATCCGGAGCCCCTTCAGGAGCGCCTGATCGCGCTCTGGGTCGGCATCAGGCGCCCCTGAAGGGGCTCCGGCAGTTGTGAGGCTCTCGGACCGACGGGCTTGCGCCCGTGGCTACACCCAGTCGCTGCTGCGCGGCCGATCAGGCCGGCGGCACGGTTCCTTCCCGATCGCCGCGCAATCATTCCAGTGTTTCCAACTCGGCGCGCGCCGGCTGTCACAAGTGCTGGCTAGAACTCGATCGCCAGCCGGCCGGTCACCGTGTCTTCGTCCGTGCCGTCGGGCAAGTCGCCGTGGAGGTACTCGAGCGAGACGACCGCCCCGTCGAACAGCTCGTAGTTGGCCACCGCGCCGTACTGCGTCTCGGCGAACTCGCCGAAGTCGCGGCTCTCGGCATACCGGGCGCCGAGCTGGAGATCTTCCAGGACGGCGTAACCCACCTCGAGGTTGAACGCCTCGGGCTGATCGCCGCTGCCGTCCCCATCGGCGTCGAGGTCGGCCGTGTCGAAGCCCTCCAGCGCGGTGATGTACTCGGCCTGCCCGTAGAACGGCCCGGCCGCGTAGATCACGTACACCGACAGGCCCGCCACCTCGTCCGTGATACCGTCCTCGGGCATCAGCTCGGTCAGCTCGTTGCTGTCGGCCAGATTCGACATGTACGCAACGCCGACCATCAGGCCTTCGACCGGGCTGAGCTCGGCCGCCCCGTAGAAGAGCTGCACCTGGTCTTCCTCGCCAACCTTGTCCACGTCGCCGTTGGCGAACCCGGCAAGCACAGTGCCCAGATCGAACCCGTACGAGACCTGGAGCACGTCTTCCTGGGCCTCGCTCAGCGACTGAGCCAGCGAGTCCGTGCAGAGCACCCCGGAGCAGCCCGCAGACGAGTACGCGCCGATCGGCAGGTACAGGCGTCCAGCCGTGAAGACAACCGGCACAGCGTCGGAGCCGCCGAGGGCGGCATACGCCTCGTCGATTTCGACGCCGTCGAGGCCGTCCTCGTAGAGCAGAACAACGGCGGCAACAAGCCACTCGTTCGGCGCGTACTCGACGCCGAGCGTCACCTCGGAGACGGCCAGGTCAGAGGTGTCCTGCTCCGCCGCGTCCACGTAGCTCGCCTCGGCCTCGACGTACGCGCTCAGGCTCACGCCCGCCTCCTCCAGGCCGTCGGCCGTGAACGCCAGGGACTGCCCGGGCGCAAGGACGACGGCTGCGAGCGTCAGAACACCGAAGAGCATTCCGTGTTTGATCATTGCCTCTGTTCCTTCCTCCAGTTGGTTGGTGGCGTGCGTGCGGCCGCGGGCACGCATACGATTTCGTGGATCGTGCTACATGGAAGGGGCCGGCGTCAAGCAGTATCCTGGCCCGCCCTGACAGGGCCACCTGCACAGGACACCGCGGTCACCCCGCCTCGACAGGGCACAAAGAGGCCGGCGCCCGTGGGGGCGCCGGCTTGCTCACAAGCTCATGTCGTGGTCGTGCTCCGCCTGCGGGAGCTAAAACGAGATCTTCATGCGGCCCTGATAGGTGTCTTGGTCCGTGCCGTCGTAGAACTCGTCGTGGATGTACTCACCGAGGAGCGTGATGCCCTCGTAGACGCTGTAGCTGACGACGGCGCCGTAGCGGTCCTCGGCGAAGTTCGCCATGTCGTCGGAGGTCGAATACATCCCGCCGACCGACACCTCGGGCGTAACCGCATAGGCCACCGTGACCGCCCAGGCGCTCGGCTCGTCGCCCGTGCCGTCGCCGTTGGCGTCGAGGTCGGCTGCCGCGAAGCTGTCAGTCGCGGCCACATACCCGAGCCGTCCGTAGATCGGGCCGGAGTCGTAGATCACGTACAGCGAGTAAGCGGCTGTCTGATCCACGATGCCATCCTCCGGCATCAGGTCGCGCAGCTCGAGGCTGTTCGACAGGTCCGACGTGTACGACGCGCCGAGCGTGAGGCCCTCCATCGGGGTGACCTCCACGTTGCCGTAGTACAGGTTGAGGTTGTCGTCGGACCCGACCTCATCGACCTGGCCGTTCGCCACGCCCGCCTTCACTTGCGCCACGCCGAAGTCGTAGGCGACCTGGAGCAGCTCCTCGCGCGTCTCGCTCAGCACCTTGGTCAGCGGCGCCGTGCACAGCGGATCGTCGCAGAACTCGGACGCGTAGCCACCCATCGGCACGTAGTTGCGGCCCGCCGTGATCACCACGGGCAGCGCCTCCGAGCCGCCGATACTGAGGTAGCCCTCGTTCACGTTGACCTCGCTGACGCCGGAGCCGAAGTCGAACAACGCATAGACTAAGACCCAGTCGACCGGCGTGTAGCTGAAGCCGAACTTGGCCGCCTCCAGCTTGATGTCGGTCGCGTCGGCCGCCTCACCATCGACGTGTTCGAGAAGAAGCTCGAAATACCCGGTGAAGCTCACACCGACCTCCTCGAGCCCTTCCGTGGTAAACGCCGAGCACAGGCCTGGGGAAAAAGCCACTGCAACGAAAACCACGGCCACAAGATACGCCCCACCTTGCTTCATAATACCCGTCTCCAAACTCAGGGTAAGCCTTTGAACATGACACCCAACTTCCCAGCTCTTGAAGCGCAAGGCGCGCTCGTGCAAGAGGCTAGTATCTTTGCATACGCTCTGTCCAATCCTTTTCCTGCGTCCGGAGCCGATCCCCCGAGGGCATCCGGCCTAGAGCCGGACGCCGGGGCCGGTCGACGGACATTGCACAGCGCTGGGGGGCAGATGGGAAACAACAGGGGCAGCTCCGGCCGGTGGGAGAGCAAGCGGTACGGCGCCGGCCTAGTGGGACGCGCCGGCGTGTACGACCGCGCCAACGGCCTCGAGGAAGTCTTTCACCCGGAACGGCTTGGTGAGCACCGGCTGGCCCGTGCGCTCAATCCACCAGTGAGTTCGCTCGCTCACCGTGTCGCCGGTGGCGAACAGCACCCGCTTCATGAGCTCCGGGCAGTTCGCCTCGACGTGCGCGCAGAAGTCGCCGCCGTCGGCGCCCGGAAGCTTCATGTCGAGCACGACGATGTCGAACTGCTCGCGCCCGATCGCCTCGATGCCTTCGGCGGCATCGGCGGCCAACACCACTTCGTAGCCCTCGTGCTTGAGCGCAACCTCGTACATGACGCGCAGGTCTTCCTCGTCCTCGATCACCAGGACGCGACCCGAAGGCCGCTGTTCGTCGTGCTCGAGCGGCACATACTCGGTCGTGATCTCTTCCGGCGTGCCGACCGGCAGCTCGACGGTAAACGTGGTCCCGCGATCTATCTCGCTCTCGACGCGCACGGTGCCGCCGAATTTCTCGACGACGGCGTAGCAGGTGCTCAGGCCGAGGCCGACGCCCTGGCCGACCTCGCGGGTCGTGAAAAACGGGTCGAATACCTTCGTCAAGTTCTCTTCGGGTATCCCGACGCCGGTGTCGGCCACGCTCAACAAGACGGTCGCGCCCTCGGACCACGTCCGGACCGCCAGTCGCCGCTCCGGCCGGCCCTCCAAGGCGGCCATGGCGTTGTTGATCATGCCGAGCAGCACCTGCTTCATCTGGTCCGGGTCAATGCAGACGCGGGCCAGCCCCTCCTCGTAATCGGCCACGGTCTCGATCCCCCGATCGAACAGCCCGCGCGAGGAGAACTCGAGCACGTCGGCCACCAGCTCGTCCAGGTCGATCATCCGCTGGCGCGACTCTTGCTCGCGGCTGAAGCTCAGCAGGTTCTGGATGATGCGCCGGCACCGGTTGGCCGCGCCGTGGATCTTGTCGAGCGCCGGTCGGATCGTCGGTGGGCAGTCGGCCGAGAGCAGGAACTCCGAGAAGCCCATCACGGCCGTCAGCGGGTTGTTCAGCTCGTGCGCCACGCCCGCCACGAGGTTGCCGATCGCCGAGAGCTTCTCGGCCTGAATCGCCTGCCGCTGCTTGAGCTCGATCTGCTCATTCGCCCGGTTGAGCTCGTTGACCCGGCGCTCGAGCTCCTCGAAAAGCTGCGCGTTCTCGATCGCCTGGCCGATGTGCGACACGAATAGAGTCGCCTTCTCAAGGTCGGCCCGCGTGAACGGGTCCGGGATGGCGATCCGGTTGACGTTCAACACGCCGAACGCCTTGCCCCGCATCATGATGGGGTGGACGATGGCCGACGAGATCATCGTGCGCCGGTCGGCCGCCGGGAGCCGCCCGTTGATCTCGTCACCGAGGATCAGCGGCATGCCGTCGGCAGCGACCCGGCCGGCGATCGGCTCGCACAGCCCGACCCGCGCCGAGCGGACGATCTCGTCGGCCAGGCCCGTGCTCGCGGCGATGGCGAGGCGGCCCCGCTCGTCGAAGAGCATGATCGACGCCTCGTCGGCGCGCAGCACCTCGACGGTCAGCGTGATGATCCGATCGAGCAGCTCATCGAGCCGAACCGTCGAGAACACCGACTGGCTCAGCTCGTACAGCCCCACGAGCGCGCGCAGCTCGCTGTGGTCGATCGCGCGCGCAACCAAGATGCCGATTTCTTCGAGGTGAAACGGCTTGCCGATATAGTCGAACGCGCCGAGCTTCATGCACTCGACCGCCGTCTCGACCGAGCCGTAGCCGGTGATCATGATCACCTGCGTGCTCGGGCTGACGGCCTTGACGCGCTTGAGCACGTCGATGCCCGTGATTCCGGGCATCTTGATGTCGCTGAGCACCACGTCGTAGCGGTGCTCGGTGGCCATCCGCACGCCTTCCTCGCCGCTGGCTGCCTCGTGCACCGTGCAGCCGACCGAGGCGAGGAACCCCGTGAGGAGCTCGCGCACAAACGCCTCGTCGTCGATCACGAGGATCGTGCCCTGACGCCTCGCGCCGGGGGGTGTGCCCCTGGTTTCCATCAGTCCTCCGTTGCGGCAGCCGACACACCGCAGCCCTGGCACAGCGGGCCTTCGAGCGGCAACCGGAGCGTGAACCGCGCCCCCCTGCCTGGGGCCGACTCGACCTCGATCGACCCGCCGTGCGCGGCGACAATTCCCTGACACAGGCTCAGGCCGAGGCCGGTGCCGGTGCCCTTCGGCTTCGTCGTGAAAAACGGGTCGAAGATCTGGCCCATCGCCTCCTGGGCAATGCCCGGGCCCGTGTCCTCGACCGTCACGTACACCTCGTCGGCCTCGTGGCCCGTGCGCACCGTGAGCAGGCGCGGCCCCTCCACGTCGGCCATGGCCTGGATTGCGTTCGTCATCAAGTTCGTCAGCACCCGCATCATCTGGAGCGGGTCGAGCTGCGCCGTCGGCAGCCCGTCGCCGAGCTCGCGCACCATCTCGACCCCGGCCTCGGCCGCCAAGGTCGACGCCATGTCGAGCGCCTCGGCCGCGAGCGCGTTGAGGCTCGTCGGCTCGGGCGCCACCTCGTCCTGGCGCGCGAAGCCCATCAGGTCGCGCACCATCTTGGTGCACATCGCCGTCGTCTCGTTGAGCCGTTCGATGTACGTGGCGCGCTTGTCGTCCGGGGCCGGCATCCGAAGCAGCTGCGCGTACCCGGTCACCGAGGTCAGGATGTTCTTCAAGTCGTGCGCGATCCCGGCCACCAGGCGGCCGAGCGACGAGAGCTTCTCGGCCTGGATCAGCTTCTGCTGCGTCTCTTCGAGCTCGCGGTACGAGGCCTCGATCTGGCGGTTCGCCTCGGTCACCTCGCGGTTGCTCGCCTGCACCTCCGAGAACAGCCGCGCGTTCTCGATGCTGATCGCCGCCGAGTTGCACAGCACCGTGAGGAACTCGAGGTCCTCGGCACCAAAGGCCGCCGTCCGCGACAGCTTGTCGACGTAGGCGACGCCGATCACCTTCGTGTTGGCCAGCAGCGGTACGCACATCGCCGAGCGGATGCCCACGAGCGAGATGCTCTCGCCCTCGGTGAACCGCTCGTCGCTCGCGGCGTCCTCGGTCAGGATCGATTGCCGCGACTCGACCGCCTGGCGCACGATCGTCTCGCTGACCCGCACTGGGCCGTTGAGGGCGATGCCGTCGCGGCACCGCGTAACCGCCGGCGCCAGCGCGTCGGTCTCCTCGTCGAACAGCAGCAGGACCGCGCGGTCGGCATCCATCTCATCGAGGATCGTGCGCACGACCAGATCAAGGAGCGCATCGAGCCCGGAGAGCACGTTGATCCGGCGGCCCACCTCATAGAGCGAGCAGAGCTTGTGCGCCACAGGGATCTCGTCCGCGCCGCACACCTTCTGGACCTGCACCGACTGGGTGGCCACCGACACCTGCACCTTCGGCGTGCTCAGGACCGACGTGTCGCTGTCGTTCACGAGCTCGGCCGTCTCGCTCGCGGTGAGCGTGGCCGCCACCTCGTCGAGCTCGCCGAGCCGGGTGAACACGAACTCGCTGCGGCCCATCTGGACTCGGTCGTTCGGCGCCAGCCGGGCCTCGGCCACCAGCTCACCGTTGACGAACGTGCCGTTCGTGCTCATGCAGTCGCGCAGCACGCAGGCGCCATCGGTGTAGACGATGTCGGCGTGGTGGCCCGACAGCTTCGCGTCCGCCACACACACCGCCATGTCGTTGTGACGGCCAACGGTGATCGCATCGGGGCCCAGGACGACCTTCCGCCCTTTGGCCGGCCCGGCGATGCCGTAGAGCACCGGCTGATCGGGTAGCTGTGACTCATGCATGCTCCACATCCCTACACGCTACGAGCGCGGCCGGGTGCAACGTGGCCATAGCACACCCGCGCACGCGTGTGTCTGGAGCCCCGTGTGCCAATTGCGCTGACTAGTAATCAGCGTACGCGTCGCCGTTCACGTCGGCCCCGGCCAGGTTGACCGAGACGGACCCGTCGGAGCCGTCGTAGACCCAGCCCCCACCGCCGTCGAAGGCAGCCACCACGTTTTGGGTTCCCGTGATCGCCTCCTCTGGAACAGCCCGGATGTAGTTTGGCACCAGGTCCGCTGCGAGGTCCGACGGTGGTGTGCCGTCGTTGTCGCTCTGGAAGAGCCGGGTGGCCGAGCGGATCGAGTTGATGTTCGCCCTCGTCGTGGCGACCTTCGCCTTGTCGTTCTGGCCGGCGAACTTCGGCACGATGATGGCGGCCAGAATCCCGATGATAATGATCACCAGGATGATCTCGACCAGCGTGAACCCACGTTTTCTGGTCAGTCGCCTCATGTTCTGTTGCTCCTCTATATCCATGACGTATGACGTATAATGACTTGACGGTGACGCTGCTTATTCGTTGATCGTCGTGATCAGGTCGGTGATCGGGTCGAGGATCGAGATGGCGATGAACCCCACGACGCCCGCCATGAACACCAGTAGGATCGGCTCGACCACCTTGGTGAGGTTCTTGATTGAGGTGTTGACCTCCCGATCGTAGTAGCCCGACACCTTGTCCAGCATCGCGCCGAGCGACCCTGTCTCCTCGCCCACGGCGACCATACTGGTTACCATATCGGGTATATAGGAGTGGCGCTTGAGCTCATCCTGCACCTGGCCCCCCTCGCTCACGGTCTCGATAATCTGGTCCACCGTGCCCTCGACGACCGCGTTGCCCACCACCTCGCGCACGACGCGCAGTGCGCTCAGCAGCGGCACGCCGCTGTTGACCATGATCGCCAGCGAGTGGGCGAAGCGCGACAGCACGATGCGACGCACGATCGAGCCGACAATGGGCAGCTCCAACAGTATCCGGTCGCGCACCCAGCGGCCCGAGGGGCGGCGCGTGTAGAGCTTCCAGGCCACCACGAGCCCGACGAGCCCGAGCCCCACCGCGAGCGCGTACGAGCGCAGGAACGTCGCGATGTTGATCAGGACCGTCGTCGTCATCGGCACTTGCGCGCCCATGTTCTCGAACAACCCGAACAGGCGCGGCACCAGGAACAGCACAAGGAAGAACAGAATCCCGATGCACCCGACCATCAACACGCACGGATACGAGATCGCCGAGACGATCCGCGACCGGCGCTCGACCTGCACCTCGTAATACTCGGCCACGTTCTCAAGCATCGTGTCGAGCACGCCGCCGACCTCGCCCACCTCGACCATGTGCACAAAAAACGGGGGGAACACCTGCGGGTGGCGCCGCAGCGCCTCGGAGAACGACATCCCCTTGCTCAGCCCGTCGATCACGTCGCGGATCGCCGCCTGCAGCTTCGGCGTCTTGGTCTGGACCGCCACGGTCTCGAGCGCCCGGGTCAGCGGGATGCCCGCGTCGATCATCGTGTAGAGCTGCCACGCGAAGATCGCCCGGTCCTTGTTGCGCACCGGCATGAGGCCTGCCAGCCCCCCGGCGCGCTCGCGCGAGCGCTCGCCCACCGCCTCGGCCTCGATCAGCAAGTAGTCCTGCCCCGTGAGCTTGTCGCGCAGCTCGCGCAGGCTCGCGGCCGCCACCGTGCCGTGCAGCTCCTGGCCGCTGCGGCTCATCACGCGGTACTGGTACTGCGGCATCAGTCGTCCTCGACGTGCTCGATACGCTTCTGCAGTTCCTCGAGCGTGGTCTCGCCGGCGAGCGCCTTGCGCAGCCCGTGGTCCCACAGCGTGTGCATCCCGGCGTGGCACGCCGCCTGTTTGATCGTGTTGGCCGCGCCCGAGGTGATGATGAGCTGCTTGACCTCCTCGGTCAGCTCCATCAGCTCGACGATCACCGTCCGGCCCCGGTAGCCCGTGCCGCCGCACGCCTTGCAGCCGGCGCCGCGATACAGCAGCGCGCCGGGCTCGAGAACAACGCCCTGGCTCGCGAGCGCCTCGAGGTCGGGCACATACGCCTCTTTGCAGCGCGAGCAGATCCGGCGCGTGAGCCGCTGCGCCGCCACGCCGACCAGCGACGAGGCGACCAGGTACGGCTGAACGCCCATGTCGAGCAGCCGCGTGATCGCCCCCGGCGCATCGTTGGTGTGCAGCGTGCTGAACACCAGGTGGCCGGTGAGCGCCGCCTTCACCGAGATCTGCGCCGTCTCGACGTCGCGCATCTCGCCCACCATGATGATGTCGGGATCCTGCCGGAAGATGCTCCGCAGCCCGGTGGCAAACGTCACGCCCGCCTTCGGGTTGACCTGCACCTGGGTGACGCCCTCGAGCCGGTACTCGACCGGGTCCTCGACGCTGATGATGTTCGTGTCGATCGTGTTCAGCTCGCTGAGCGTCGCGTACAGCGTCGTCGTCTTGCCGCTCCCGGTCGGCCCGGTCACCAGCACGATGCCGTACGGGCGGCTCGCCATGCGCCGCCAGCGCTCGAGCAGCGGCGGGTCGAACCCGAGCTGGTTGAGGCCGAGCAGCATCGACGACTCGTCGAGGATTCGGATCACGACCTTCTCGCCGTAGATGCCCGGCAGCGTCGAGACGCGCAGGTCCACGTTTCGGTTGTCGGCCCGAAGCTTGATCCGCCCGTCCTGCGGCACGCGCCGCTCGGCGATGTCCATGTCGGCCATGATCTTGATGCGCGAGGCAATGGCCGTCTGGAAGTTCTTCGGCGGCGTGATGAACTCGCGCAAAAAACCGTCGACCCGGAACCGGACCCGGAGCCGGTTCTCGTCGGGCTCGATGTGGATGTCGCTCGCGCGCTGCCGGACCGCCTGCTGGATCAGGTAGTTGACCAGCTTGATGATCGGCGCCTCGGTCGCCTCTTCATCGGTCATGTCGAACGTGAGCGCCTCGGCCTCCTCATCGACCACTTCGATCTGCTGCTCCTCATCGACGCCGAGTTCCTGGAGGATCTGCTCATAGCGGCCCTCATGCTCGTAGAAGCGCTCGACGAGCCCCTTGAGCTCGTCGCGGGCGACGGCCACCGGCTGCACCGTGTCGCGCGTGAGGGCTTCGACCAGGTCGATGGCCGCCACGTCGAACGGGTCGACCATCCCAAGCCGGAGCGTGCCGCCGAGCCGGCTCAGAGGCAGCACGTCGAACTTGCGCACGGTTTTCTCGGGCACGGCCTTGAGCACCTCGGGCCCGATCGAGACCGACCCGGCGTCCGGCAGCACCTCGAGCCCCGCCCAATCGGCCACGAGCTGCTGCGCGCTCTTCTCATCGAGCACGCCGCCCGAGACCAGGCTCTCGAGCAGCGGCGTGCCGCGCTCGCCCATCGCCGCCAGTGCCGCGCTCACCTGGGCCGGACGCGCCAGCCCGCTCGAGATCAACGCGCCCGCCAGCGACTGCCGCTCCCCGGCCAGCCCGCCCGCGCCGGCCAGCGCCGGCCGACTCAGGTCCACGGCCGTCTCGGTGGGGGTTGCGTTTGGCTCGGCGCCATGCGACGCCGCCCCCCAGGCGGCGATGTCGTCGAGCATCTCCCGCGCGCTCTGGTAGCGGTCCTCGACGCGTTTGGCGAGCGCGCGCATCACGATCGACTCGACCTCGGTCGGCACCTTGCGCTGCAGGTCGCGGATCGGCCGCGGCTGCTCGTAGCGGTGCATCATCGTGATCGTCTGCGGGTTGTCGGCCTTGAACGGCAGCTCGCCGGTGAGCATCTCGTAGAGCATGATGCCGAGCGAGTAGATGTCGGTGCGCAGGTCCACCTCCTCGCCGCTGATCTGCTCGGGGCTCATGTACTCGGGCGTGCCCATCACCGAGCCGGTCTTGGTGAGCACGGTCTGGCCGGTCACCTGCACGAGGCCGAAGTCCATCAGCTTGACCTGCCCCGCCTCGGTCATCATCAGGTTACCCGACTTGACGTCGCGGTGAATGAAACCCATCGAGTGCGCGTACTCGAGCGCCTCGCACGCCTGCGCGGCGATCTCGAGCGCGCGCTCGACGCCGAGCCGGCCCGAGCGCCGGATCAGGCTGCGCAGCGTGCGGCCCTCGACGTACTCCATCGCGATGTAGTGCACGCTCTCGATCGAGCCGCACTCGTGGACCTCCACGATGTGCGGGTGCCTGAGCTTCATCTGGGCCTGGCCCTCGCGGTGGAACCGCGCCACCGTCGCGCGATCCACCATCGTCGGCGGCAGCACCTTGAGCGCCACGGGCCGTTGGGTCTCGGTGTCCTCGGCAAAGTAGACGAGCGCCATGCCGCCGTGGCCGAGCTCGCGCACGACCCGGTACTTGCCGAGCTGCCGCTTGCCCTCTATCGCCGCGCCCGCCACTGCTCTGCTCTCCGGTTGCTCACTCGTCCGCGTCCCAGGTCACCCGGAACCCCGCGCAGTCGACAAGAAGGTAGACGTTGTCGTCGAGATTGACCCGCACGGAGCTGAACCGCAGCTCCAGGTCGGTGCCATGGTAGAAGTGCTGCCACTGCCAGCCGCCGGGCGGCGGATCGTCCGTCACGTCGAGGTACATCCGGCCGGCCTTCCAGGACTCGTCGTGATCATCGAGGTCGCTCTCGGGCCAGGTGTGCCACGGACCGGCCGCGCCCATGCCGGGCAGAGACCACTGGACCCGCAGGTCGTCGTTGTAGACGTTCTGGCTGACATACCCGGAGATCGCGACCTCGACCTTCTTGATCGGCGCCGACCGGATGTCGCTGCCGAAGCCGCTGAGCGACATCTGGTCGGACCCTTCACCAAGCTTGTGATATGAATACGTGCCCGTCTCGCCGTCGGCGCTGTCGACCAGGTTTTCCTCGTCCTTCCACTCGTTCGTGCCGGTGCCGTAGCAGCTCCCCCAAAGCTGAGCGACGCCCGAACTGGCCGGCGTGTAGACCCGGGCCAGCCGCCGCCGCGTCACGCCTCGGTAGATGCCCTCGGCGGTGACCTCGACGTAGCCAGCGGTACGGTCCGTGATGCTGGCCCAATACGAGCCACCGCCGAGCGGCAAGCCCGAGTAGCTGCCGTCCCAGCTCATGTCGAGGCTCAGTTGGCGCACGGTGCGCTCGAGGCCGGCGTCGGCCACCAGCGAGGCCTGAAGCGCGTTCTTCTCGTTATTGGTCACCTGCTGCCGCGAATGCACGACGGCCAGGTAGCGCATCCCGATAATGAGAATCACGAGCATCACGGCGAGCGCGAACACGAGCGCGTACCCGCCCTCGCCGCCAAGCCCTGGCCTGTCGGCTCTGCGTCTCATTGCACGTTCACCGCGCTTTCGATCGTCAGCGTCTGCCCGCTGGTGTCGTCGACAAGAACAAGCCCAACCTGCATCAGGCCGAGCGCCTCCTCCCGATAGCGGTCGCGGAACTCGGTCTTGCAGTAGTCGTAGACGCGCAGGTTGTCGAAGGCGGCCTCGGCGTCGTACGCGTCGTACTCGCCGAGCGTGAAACTCGAGCCGAACGATTCGGCCGTCCACGTGCCGGTCTGGTCCGAGTCCTCGCACAGCTCGCCGTTGACGAACAGCGCCACGGTGCGTCCGCCGGGCAGCTCAGTGCCCGTGCAGTCCCACGCGAGCGCGATGTGCACGACCTGTCCCGGCGCCCACGTCGGCTCCCACTTCACTTCCTTGCCACGAATCTTGGCTTTGATCTCCTCGGCGGACCGATCGAAGTAGAGGCGGAACTCGGCCCCGTTCGATGCGCCCTCGACAAGGTACTTGTCCTTGTCGTACCCGCGCCACACGGCCGAGAACTCCGGCTTGAACCAGAACTCGATCGTGCCGCACTCGCCGTTGAGCACGTCGGCCGTCGGGAACCTGACTCGCGCGCCCGACCACGGCTCTGACGAGAACCCGTCGCCGAAATACACTGCATCCCAGTGCGCGCTGCCGAGCACCGACCCGCCCGGTCCCACCTGCGGGTACAACACGTCGAGCGACCCATCGAGCTCGCTCCACAGCGTCAGCCCGCCGGTCCAGAACGCCTGCACGTTGTCGGCCAGCACCTGGGCGTCCTGGCCCTCGACCCGGCGCAGCAACACCCCCTCGTCAACCCAGAACTCGACCCGGCGAGCGAACGAGCCGGCGACCGTCGTGCCCTGGCAGTAGACGCGAAGGTAGTTGTCGGCGCGCTCCTCAATCGCCGTCGCCGTCCGAAGCTCGGCCAGCAGCCGGTTCATTGCCGCGCGGCCCATCTGCACCAGCTCAGTCTTCGACCGGCCTTTCTCGACGATGTCGGAGGCGGCGATAAACGTCGTGGCGATCGAGGCCGCCACAATCCCGAGCACCGCAAGCGCCAGGCACATCTCGATGAGGGTCAAGCCGCCCGTGCGTGCTCGTGCACGCGAGCCCAAGCCGGCGTCGCGATGGTGGTCCAAATGCCGCATCGCTCAGGGCTCCTCCCACGTCTCGACCGGCAGGACCGAGTCGCCAACGAGGAACTGGACCGACTCGCTGACGGGCCCAGCCGTCGGCGACTCCCACGTCACCGTCACCGTCACCAGCTTGAGCCCACCGCCGACGTTCACGGCCGCAACCGACCGCGAGTAAGCCGGGTTGTCCGCCACGGGTGCCGCCGCCACATTCTCGATGCGCTCGTAGCCACGCGCGTGTGTAAGCTCCGCCTCCTGGCGCAGGAGGCTCAGGGCCACCGCGCGCCTCGCGTCGGCCTCCTCGCCCAGGCGTCCGAGCCGGAGCATCCGCGTCAGGGCCACCAGCGCGGTGCCCAACACGAGCACAGCCATCATCACCTCGATCAGCGTGAAGCCGGCCCGGCCCGAGCACCGGTGAGGTGTCTGTGTCACACAACTCGCCGACACATCTCGGCCTCCATGGAGTTCATGCTCCCAATTCGGTATCGGCGGGATCGGGCGGCGGCTGAGGCGTTTCTCGGATCAGAGCTCCCGGCCGCCAGAGAGCACCGTGATGTGGCCCGTGCCGGGCGTGACCGTTAGGGTCACCGTGGAGCCGTCCGTGCCGCGCAGCACAACGGTGCCGCCTTCGCTCGGCTCGCCGAGCAGGTTGAACACGACGGCGTCGCCGGTAAACGTGCTCGACTCGATGTTGACCCCGTAGCCGAGCGTGCGCTCGGTCGCGGTCACGTACGATTCCCCGTCGCGGCGCTGTATTGCCACTCGCTCATGCGCGGTGTCGATGATGACCTTGTGCGCGCACGCCTCGTTGATTGCCATCTGCTGCGCGTACGCCAGATCGGCCCGCAGCCGGATGCCTTCGTTCTCGGCGGCCAGCCGCGGCGAGGCGCTCATGAGCCGCGGCACCACCAGGAGCCCAAGCAACACGATAATGGCGATGCTCAAGATGAGCTCGAGCAGCGTGAAGCCGCCCGACCGGCGCCGAGTGCGGCACCGCGCGCTCCGGCAACAACTGCTCCGCATCACGTGCACCTCCCGCATCGCTACGACTGCACCTGCACATCGCCGAGCTTCGCCAGCGCCAGCGGCGCGCCGACCTGCGCCGCCAGCACACTGTACGAGCTCACCGTCTCCGGCGAGAACAGGTGCCCGGGGTCAGGATCGAACACCACCATGGCGCCAACCACGCTGCCGCCCGCCATGCACGGCACCACGAGCGCGGCCGCGTCGGCGGGCATCCACGGCTCCCGACCCTCGGCGTCGGGCGAGCGGAGGTCGAGCTGCGTCGGCCGCGGCTCGCCGAGCGCCGCGCCGAGTGCGCCCACGCCGGCCTCGACAGACACCGTCTCGCCGGGTTGGGCCACCAGCCCGGAGCCCCCGACGAGCTCGAACCGCCAGGCCCGCCGCGAGGCATCGACCGCCGAGCCGTCCTGCGCCAGCAGCAACGCGTAGGCGTGCGTGTCGAAGCCGGACGGCAGCGCCTGGGTCAAGATCGCCACAATGCTGTCGACCCCGCGCGCGCCGCACAACACCGAGGCCACCTGCTGCTGGGTGGTCAGGTGCGCCAGCGTGCGGCGGTACTCGTGGTTCGCGCGCTTCAGGTGGTCGTTCGCCTCGTTGAGCTCGGCCGCGAGCCGCCTGTTCTCTTGACGCAGGCGATACTTCTGCGCGATCCGGTTGATCGGCCCGAGCACATCGCGCTCCAGATCCTCGAACGGCTTGAGCAGGTAGGCGTCCGCGCCGAGGCGGACCGAGGCCACCGCCGTCTCGAGCGAGGCGTACCCGGTGATGAGCACGACGCCGATCTCGTCCGACACCTCGCGGATCGCCTCGAGCACCTGGATCCCGTTCATATCCGGCATCTTGATGTCGGAGATCACGACGTCGAAATGGCCCGTCCGCGCGATCTCGACGCCCTCGCGGCCGCTGCGGGCCGTGGCGACCATGTGGCCGTACTCGGCCATGACCGCCTCGAACAACGACAGCATCATCTCCTCGTCGTCGATGACCAACACTTTGAGACTCGTATCCATCAGTCCGCCCTCAGCGGGTTTTCGGTTCCGTTTCAGGAAGGTGCGTGCCCGACGCCTCACGCTCGCTGCCCGCCCCGTCGGTGCCCTGCGAATGGAGTCTCACCGGGATGCGCTCTTCCCCGTACAGGAGCACGACGCCGCGCTGGCTCACATAGCCGACTCGGAGGCAGCCGATGGTGTCGCCCTCGCGCACGCGCTTGCCCGTGAGCAACTCGGCCAGGCCGGGCTCGCCGCGCTTGATCCGCACGACGCTCAAGCTCGCGTCGTGCTCGGCCCCGATGAGCGTGCCGCGCACGAGGGCCGACAGGCGGCCATCGCCGCCGTGGTTATCGCCGAAGATGCCCGTGACGCGAATGCCGATCTCGACCATGTCCTCGGCAGTGCCGTTGGCCACCGGCCGGAACGGGTTGCGCAGCGTGGGCGGCAGTGGCTTGAGCGAGGCCCGCTTGGCCACCAGAAGCTCTATGGTTGGGGTCGGCCGCGGCGCGGCCCTGGAGCTGTCTGCTCCCGGCGTGGATGCGCCCGGGCCCTGGCCCGCTTGACCCCGGCCCTTGCCGGGCAACTGGGTTGCCGCGAACACGACACCCAGGCCGACGGTGGCGATCAGCAGTATCGACTCGGTCGTCTTCATCGTCTCGGCGCCGGACCCTCAGGCACGGGATCCGCCTCCGCATACGTTTCGATCACAAGCGAGATCCGCTCCCTCCATTCCCGGCCGGCGCCGGCCTGAGCCGCCTGCTGTGCAGAGGGCGCCGATGCCGTGCCGCCCTTCCCGCTCTCCTCACGCGCCGTGCGACCAGCATTCTGGCGGCCCACAGAAACCGACTGGACGTTGATCTCTACGACCGCGCACGGGGCGCCCGTCGACTCGAGTCGGCGCAGGAAACGGAGGAAATCGTCGAAACAACCCTCCATCGAGATCAGCGACCGGCAGCGTGCGTACTGCTCCCCGTTCTCCTTGGGCTGGGGGGAGATCGAGACGATCTCGAGGCCGGGATGCCCCTCGGGATCGGTCAGGTCGGACAGCAACTGAGCCTTGGCGTTCTTGCTCAGGATGAGACCCGCCAGCAGGTCACGCCGCTGGCGCACGGCCTGGAGCTCGCGCCGGTCGGCCTCGAGCTCAAGCACGATGGCCTGCAGCTCGTCCGAGGTGCGGCGCAGCGCCTGGCGGTAGCGCGCGGTGGCCGCCTCGTAGCGCAACAGGTAAAACCCGCCACACGTCATCGCCAGCACGGCGCACTCGACAAGCAGCAAGCGCCATCGGGCCACCTGCGCCACGCGCGCGAACGCGCCTCGCCCGTGCCAGAGATCAGCGAGCAGCTTGGCGCAGCTCGCAGACAATCTGGTAGCGTACACCCTGACCTGTTTCATCTGTCTCCTTCGCCGCACCGGCCAACTTGACCGATTCGAATTGCTCGATCCCCTCGAGCGCCGTCACCAAGCTGAACACGTCGGCGTTCGTCGCCGCCCGTCCCTGGATTGAGCAGACGCCGCGCTGCACGTCCGCGCTCCAGCCCTCGATCCGCACGCCGGGCTCGATGACGGCCGCCACGTCGATGAGCAAGTTCGACCACACCGGAGTCTGCGACAGGATGCGACTGTAGCCGACGACCTCGTCGTCGACGGCCGAGCGCTGCTGGCGCGTCGTGGCCAGGTCGGCCTGCCTGTCCGCCAATGTCTCACTCAACGCGCCGCCCGCCTGCCCGGTGGCGCGCGTGACCACGCCGAGCTCCATGAGCAGCACGCCGAGCACGATAAGACCAAACACCACAAGGAACGACACCGGCACGAACCGGGCGCCTCGATGCGTCCGGTGCTCTTGAGGCAGCAGGTTGAAGCCGTCCATCACATGCCTCCTAGATCGCCGCCCCAACGGCGAGCGAGAACGTCTCGGCCCAGCGACCGTTCGAGTCGGCCGCGTCGCCGCGGCCCGTAAGCGTCGCGATCGAGGCGACGTCGAGCGCGCGCACCTCGAGCCCGAGCTCGTCGCCGAGCCGCTCGCGCACGCCCTCGGCCGCCAGGGCCGGGAGCGTTGCGTAGACTGTCTGGACCCGCTCGGTCGGATGGTGGAACTCGTAGTGTCGGCACGTCTGCTGCACCTTTTCGGCCAGCAAGACGCCGGCCCCATTGTCGGCTCGGACGTGGCGCACTGCCCCGATCTGGCCGGCGCGCGTCACGAGCACGTAGCCGCTCGAGCCGGACACGTGCACGACGGCCGCCGGCTCGGGCGGTTCGCCGCGTGCCGCCGCAAGCGTGCAGTAGAGGCGGTGGAGCGAGAACGACACCGCGTCGATGCGCCGCAGCTTGAAGCGCTTCGGCGGCAGCAACTCCATGATCTTGTCGACGACGGCCCGCTGGATCGACACCAGCAGGACGGCCTTCTGCCCGCCGTACGGCGAGTCCTGCACCTGGAAGTCGATGACCGCCGTGTCGACCGGGTACGGCACGTACTTCTCGGCATACCACTTGATGCTCGCGCTCAGCTCATCGGTGAAACCCGCCGCAAGCCGGAACGTGCTCAGAACGACCGTGGGATGATCGACCACGGCAACAACCTCGCGGCCGGCGAACACCCGGGGCTCGAGCGCCGCCGCCACCTCGTCAGGAAGTGAATGCGCATCGAGAGACGTCAGCGTCGTGCCGTCCGGGAAGCTCGCCTCGGCCACGTGCTGCACGTGGATGCCCTTGGCGTTCGTTTGCACCCGAGCCACCCGAAGGCTCTCTGGGCCGATCTCCACTCCAATACTCTGGCTGCTCATCGAGCTACCACTCTCTTTGAGCGACGACTCTCTTTGAGCGACGACTCTCCTTGAGCGACCACTCTCCTTGAGCGACCACTCTCCTTGAGCGACCACTCTCCTTGAGCGACCACCTGGCGTCTCAGCTCTCCGAGGCCCCGCCGTGTGCGGATACAAGCCTCCTCTATGCGCACAGTGCGACGGTGGGTGTATCGAACCTAAAAGGGATCGGCCTTAGCGGGAATTGCCGGGTGGCGCGCACGCACCGCCGTCGGCCCCGGCGCTCGCGTCGAGGCGCGCGCGGAGCTGCTCGAGCCGCGAGCGGGCAGCCGACAAGTCGGGAAGCAGCCGGACGACCTCTGCGGCGCAGGCGACGGCCCGCTCCAGGTCGCCTAGCGCCTCCTGGCAGGCGCTCGCCAGGCGCCACAGCTCGGCCAGATCGAGCCCGGCCTGCTCTTCATCTTCGCCCGGCTCGAAAAGCCCGAGCGCCCTCGCGCACTGCCGAAGCGCGGGCCCGTACCTGCCCAGCCGGTAGTGCAGCCAGCCCAGCTCAGCATGAAGCCGCCAGCTCGTAGGCCGCTCGGCAAGGGCGGCCCGCAGCACGCGCTCAGCCGCCTCCGGCCGGTCGAGCTGCTGGCCAAGCCAGTAGGCGGTCACAACTGCCGCCCGCTCGTTGCCCGGGTTGAGCCGGACGCCGGCGTATAGCCACGGGACGATCTCCTCATGCTGCCCCAGGTGCACGTGGGCGGTCGAGGCGATCTTCGTGTATTGCCGGTACAGGAAGTGGTCGTACGAAAGCCCGGGCTCGTGCTCGACGTGCTCAGCGTCGGCCGCGTGGTGATGCTCACCGTCGTGGCCGGGCCCGTGATGGCACGCATGCTCATGGTCGTGCCCGTGCCCGCCATGGCCGAGCGAGTGACCGCATTCGCCCACGCGCGTGCGGCCCAACAGCGAGGTCTGGCCGTGGAAGTAGTTGTCGGCCTTGAGCAGCAGCACGTCGCCGACGAGCGCCTCGAGCTTGCCGATAAAAAGCGACAGGAACGTGCGCGGCTGCTGCCCGGCCGGCAGGTCGGCCTCGCACGCGCGCCGGCACCGGCGGACCGTCAGCTCGGCGCTCATCTGCGCGCACAGAAACACCGCGCCCGCGATCGCCATCGTCACCCGGAGCGCCCACAGACGTTTCACCGTGCCGCCCTCTCAGAACCGCTTCCGCCGGAACGCCAGCCACGCCCCGGCCAGAAACACGGCCGTGTAGCCAAGCGCGTAGCTGCCAAAGAAAAGCCAATCGAGCACCGCCAGCGGCCGCTGCAACGGCGCGAACGCCATCATCTGCGACGTGTCGTAGAACTCGAAGTGCGGCACGACGGTGTAGAGAAGCCCCATGAGCCAGGCGCCGACGCCGGCCGCGCCGCTGGCCAGGATGTGGATGTGCGCCGTGAACCCCTTGAGCAGGAAGTAGGCGAGCAGCGACAGGGTGACGCTCACCGGCGTCTCGCTCACCAGCGCCGAGAACAGCAGCGCCATCGCCGTGAGCATCACGAGCCCCAGCCACTGGAGCACGGCCGCCTGCATGGCGAGCCAGGTAAGCCCGACGCCCTTGAGCGCCGCGATGAGCGCCGAGCACGCCCAGAACACGACGAGCGCCGCCGTGAAGCACACGACCGCACCGAGGAACTTGCCGAACAGGAACTGCCACCGCGTCAGCGGCTTCGCCAGGATCGGCACGAGCGTCTTGCGCTCGGTCTCGCGCGGGATTTGCCGCGCCACGACGGCGACGGCGATGATGACGGTGAACAGCAGCGTGAGCGTCGCCGCCATCTCGCGCAGGTACACTTCGACCCCCTCGACGCCGAAGAAGTCGATCGCCGCCGCGGCCCCGACGAGCACAAGCACCAGGAGCGCGAGCACGTAGAGGTCTTTGCGCCGAACCAGCTCGATCACCATCGTCCAGCCGACGGCACGCTCCGAGGCAAGCATCACGTGCCCTCCACAATCTCGGCGTAGAGCCGCTCGAGGCTCTCGTAGCCGTGGTCAACGTCCTCGAGCGTCGCACCCGCTTCGAGCACGCGCACCAGCAGCCGGGGCAGCTCCTCGATGCGGTGCGCGACCAGAATGCACGAGTCGATGTGCTCCTCGAGTGCGCTCCGTTCGACGAGCGTGCCGGCGCACGACTCGCACACCTCCCGCACGCGCTCGACCTGGTTCGTGCGCACCCGCGCCCGATACGAGCGGTACGGCTTGAGGATCTCGTCGATCGTGCCCGTCACGATGACGCGCCCGCCGTTGATCATCGCCACGCGGTCGCACACCATCTCGACCTCACTCAGCTCGTGCGACGAGAAGAGCACGGCGCGCCCCTCGGCGCGCAGCGCGCCCATGAGCCGCCGCACGTCGCGCCGCGCGAGCGGGTCGAGCCCGCTTGTCGGCTCGTCGAGCAACAGCAGCTCCGGTCGGTGAAGCATCGCCTGGGCGAGCCCGAGCTTCTGCCGCATTCCCTTCGAGTAGTGCTTGATGAGCTTGCGCCGGTGGGCCGTCAGGCCGAGCTGGTCGAGCAGCCCGGTGATGCGCCGCTCGAGCGCCCGCCCGCGCAGGCCGCAGAGCCGGCCGCACAGCCGCAGCAGCTCGCCGGCGCGCAGGAAGTCGTAGTAGGTGGCGAGCTCGGGCATGTAGCCGAGCTTCGACTTGGCGGCCACCGACCCGCCGCGCTCGCCGCCGACGCGCACCTCGCCGCGGTCGGGCTCGAGCAGGCCGAGCACGGCCTTGATCAGCGTCGTCTTGCCCGCGCCGTTCGGCCCGATCAGCCCGAAGATCTCGCCCGGCCGCAGCTCAAGGCTCACGCCGTCGAGCGCCTTGGCCGCGCGCGAGCCTCGGCCGTAGGTCACCTCGAGATCGCGAATCTCGAGAACGGGCCTTGTCGCGTCCCAGTGCGACGGCATACCGGGTCTCCCGCTTCGGCCGACGACACGCCGGCCCCCAGGCAACCAGATTTGTTGCCATTCGCTCTTATCGGCTGAAGGACCGACCAGGTTTAGCCGGCTCCTAACAGGGTGCTGAAAAAGGCGTTTGACCCGACTTGTGCAGGTCAAGGGCCGGAGGCC